>CAJXIY010000079.1 GCA_913054495.1 uncultured Gammaproteobacteria bacterium
GAGTCGGCAAGTCGTCCGTCTCGGCAATAACCCAAACGCCCGCTTCCTGTCCGTTACTACTTTGCACGCTG
Organism: uncultured Gammaproteobacteria bacterium; assembly: GCA_913054495.1. GTDB lineage: Bacteria > Pseudomonadota > Gammaproteobacteria > Pseudomonadales > Pseudohongiellaceae > UBA9145. The sequence continues at coordinate 72 of CAJXIY010000079.1, forward strand.
CCTTCGATTGTGCCATCAGCATCTTGCGCTTGCGCAGAGACCGTCATCGCCAGCGTGGCGATGCATGTAAGGCAAAAAGTGTGGCCAAGTCGTCGAAGACCTGTAAATAAATGGGCGACTTCCTTGAGCGGCAATTTTTCAATCAAGAACATGAGAGTCTCCTCAGGGCTTTTTGTATTATTTACTTTTCATCAAGTTAATTAGCGTGTCGTCTAACGACACCGAGCACTCTTTATCTATCCTTTACCTATCCTTTACCTATCCTTTACCTATCCTTTACCTATCCTTTACCTATCCTTTCTCGGTCCTCTATCTATCCTTTTCCGAGCCGACTATGTCGATCCGACTGAATCAGCGGAGCATAATGAGCCTTGTTGTCACCTCGGCCCTGTCGCAGTCCAATCACCTAACAATGAATGGATTGCGTAGATTACTATGAACCTGGGGATCATGAAGTCTCAATTTGTAACATTTTTATTGGCAACTGACCTTCTTATTTATACCCGATTTTGATATCACTATGAAAACGACTATGCACAGGGCAGACGAACCGATACATTTGTTAACAAACTAGCCGTGTATTAAGAAGGTTTTCGATACTACTTCGCGGTAGGCCGGCATGGCACCCCGCCACAGTAGGTGTGAATACTGCCGTTAGCGTGAGCACTATTAAGAGAGCCTTTGTTCAACTCATATTCAGGAGCAAGTGACCCATGGAATCAGAGATCAAGCAGTTGATGACAGCGTTCAAGAACCGACAGATAAGTCGCCGCACCTTCCTGGGCTCGCTAGCTGCATTGGCGGTGGCTGGCTATGGCATCGATGACAGCGCCGGCACGGCTGCAAGCGCGCAAGTTTCTGCGTCCTCCTCGCTGCCACCGATTCCGGTACGGTCAATTAATCATATGACTCTAAGCGTGTCTGACCCAGCTGCATCACTGGCGTGGTATCAGGGGCTGTTTGGACTGCCCATCGCGGCACGTCAGGCGAACACAATCGTACTCCAGGTAGGTGACGGCCCCCAGTTCATCGCCCTGGGTGGGGGTGCCAGTGACAATCCTCGAATCACTCACTATTGCCTGGCAGTCGACAATTTTGACGATGAACGAATAGTACAAATCCTGGCTGAGAATGGTGTCGCCGCGACTGGACAATCCGGCGAACTGCAGTCACGTGTGAGGATGCGCGGAGAAGACTTTGGCGGTGCACCTGCTGGTACGCCTGAGTTGTATTTCGGAGATCCCGATGGAATAGTGGTGCAATTGCAGGACTCGACTTATTGCGGTGGGGCCGGCTTGCTGGGTGAGGACTGTCTGTCGACACCTGAGCCGGCACCGACTGCAGGACTCATTACGCTGAAAGAGTTCAACCACTTTACCCTCTTCGTCGAGGATCAACAGCGTTCCGTCCAGTTCTACCAGAGTCTGTTTGGTCTGGGCATCGATACCTACCAGGGTGCTATGCCGGTACTCAGAGTCGGATCGGGCAGAGAGTTCCTGGCGCTGGCGCAGGTACCTCCTTTATCCGGCCGCATTCACCATGCCAGCCTGAACGTCGACGATTTTGATGTCGATCGACTTTTCTCCCTGCTTGAAGGCTACGGTCTAACCATACTGGGAGAAGCAGGCGGTGCGAACGGACCGCTGCAAGCCTATGTGTCCATGCGGGGACCAGACCGGGGCGGTGCGCCGGGCGGTACACCCGAGCTGTATTTCACTGATCCAGACGGCATTCTTCTGCAGCTCCAGGACGCGACTTACTGTGGTGGCAACGGCTACCTGGGGAACGAGTGCGGCACAGTGGAGAATCCAACCGGACGTAACGACTAGCAGCCATGCTGGCTCGCCAGCAGCGCCCGCAGTACGCTCGACCCTGACACGGCTGCGCTATTCACCGATTGGTGCATGAATATGGCTGCAAATTATGACCTTATGGCCGGTGGGGCCAGTATTTGTCTATGCTACAATCACGGCTTGCGATAGTGGCAGAGAGTTTGACAGCCATGTTGGGCAGGTCAGCCGCAACAAGTCAGTTGCTCACTGAAAAGAAATGTGGAGAGGGTCCGACTTTCCGTTAAAAAACCCTCTCAACACTCGATCGGAACATGACATGAGAAGACTACTCGCGTTTGCTGTATTGACGATGGCATCCGGACTGCTCCCGGCGGCCGAGACCGTTTCGGCGAGCAATCGGGCACTGTTGGACCAATACTGCGTCATCTGTCATAACCAGGCAGTGGTCGACTCCGTGGCCACTCCAAACGAAGGCCTTCAGACCACACAGCTTCGAAATCTCGGTCTGACACTGGACACCGAGGACGTGTCTAATCTGGCGGCAAATCCTGAGCTGTGGGAGCAGGTCATCAAGAAGCTTAGAGTGGGTGTGATGCCACCTCCAAGCTATCCCCGTCCAGATAAGGAGCGTTACGACGGATTCCGCACCTGGCTAGAGACCGAGCTCGACCGGGTGGCGGCGGCGCAGGTCAATCCAGGCCGGACTCAGGCATTCCACCGACTCAACCAGACCGAGTATGGAAACGCTGTCCGCGATCTTCTGGACCTCGACATCGAAGTCACTCAGATGATCCCGCCCGATGCGCCGGACCGGTACGGCTTCGACAACAACGCCGAAGTGCTGGTGCTATCGCCGATGCTGGTGGAACGCTATGTCTCGGCCGCGCACAAGGTGGCAGAACTGGCGGTCGGCGCCTCGCCACGCGGGGCCTCCATCAAAACCTACGACATACCCTTGAACCTGATCCAGGACGACCGACTCAGCGATGCGCTGCCGTTCGGTTCCCGGGGTGGTGCGGCCATTGAGCACATGTTCCCGGTTGACGGTGAGTATAAAATCACAGTCAAACTGCAGACCAACTACGTGGATTTCGTGCGTGGATTCGACGCGCCCCATGAGATGGAAATCAGTCTCGACGGCGAGCGACTCCAGACCTTCGCCTTCGGCGGCGATGCACCGGGTGTGCCCGCACCTTACAGCTATGCAGGGAACATCCGCGGTAGCGACGACTGGGAAGAATTCATGATGGCCTTCGCGGACGAGGGCTTCGAGATCCTGCTTCCGGTGCAGGCCGGCCCGCGTATCATCGGCGCCACCTTCCCGCGCGAGATGTGGGAGGCCGAGGGCATACAGCAACCTCGGCTGTTCGGCTATCACCTGGCGGTGACCGAGCTGCCGGATGCCAATCCCAGTGTTGGCAGTATCGAGATCGAGGGGCCGCTATCGGTGACCGGGCCCGGCGACACGCCCAGTCGACGGCGCATCTTCACCTGTAGTCCGGCTAACGCCGATGAGGAGCCGGCCTGCGCCCGCCAAATACTTAGCTCGCTGGCGCGACGTGCCTATCGTCGCCCCGTGGATGAGAAGGACGTCCAGGGATTGGTCCAGTTCTACAACGAAGGCCAGCGTGAGGGCGGATTCGAAGCCGGTATTCAGTTCGCGCTGGAGCGCTTGCTGGTTTCACCCGACTTCCTGTTTCGGATCGAACGGGATCCGGTTGATGCCGAACCTGGGAGCATGTATGAGATTACGGACACCGAGCTCGCTTCCCGGCTGTCCTTCTTCCTCTGGAGTAGCTTGCCAGACGACGAGTTGCTGGATCTGGTCGAGCGCGGTGCCTTACACGAGCCCGGCGTACTCGAGCAGCAGGTAGAGCGGATGATGGCCGACCCACGTGCGAGCGCCTTCATCGAGAATTTCGTCGGCCAGTGGCTCTATCTACGCAATCTCGACTCAATCTATCCCGATCCCGCCGGTTTTCCCGAGTTCGATGAGAACCTGCGGGAGGCATTCCAGCGTGAGACAGAACTATTCATCGACGATCAGGTCCGTTCTGACAGGAGCCTGCTGGAGCTGTTGAGCGCCGACTACACTTTCGTCAACGAGCGGCTTGCACGGCACTATAATATCCCCGGCATCTACGGCAACCGCTACCGTAAAGTGACTCTAGACGGCGTCCAACGCGGCGGACTGCTTGGCCACGGCAGCTTGATGATGGTGACCTCCTATCCGAATCGTACTTCGCCGGTGCTGCGAGGTAAGTTCGTGCTAGAGAATCTGCTCGGCGGGCCACCTCCCGAGCCGCCACCCAATGTGCCAGCACTGGAGACCAGCAGCGATGGCAGGGAACTCACTATGCGCGAAGCGATGGCCATGCATCGGGAGAACCCGGCGTGCAGCGTTTGTCACGCAGCCATGGACCCGATCGGATTCTCATTAGAGAACTATGATGCCGTGGGCAAATGGCGTGTCGAGTTTGCCGGCCAGCCGATCGACGCGTCCGGGCTACTCCCGGATGGCAGCACCTTCGACGGCCCGGATGGCCTGCGCAACCTGCTGCTCGAGCGGCCTGATGACTTCGTCGGCACGGTGACCGAAAAACTGCTGACTTTCGCCCTCGGGCGTAGTCTCGAATACTACGACATGCCGTCGGTGCGTGCGATCGTGCGCGCAGCCGCCCAGGACGACTATCGCTGGTCGTCGGTGATTCTCGGCGTGATCGAAAGCGCCCCATTTCAAATGCGGAGAACCGAGTTATGAACATATTCAAGAAGACTCTATCCCGGCGCACAGTGCTACGCGGCCTCGGCGCTAGCTTAGCGCTGCCGCTGCTCGACAGCATGATTCCAGCACTGTCATCTGCTTCCGCACAGGCGGCGCAGCCGACGAAGCGGCTCGGAGTGGTCTACGTGCCGAACGGCATGGCCATGAAGTCGTGGACTCCGGCCACTGAAGGGACCGACTTTGAGATTACTCGGATCCTGCAGCCCCTGGCCGCCTACCAGGACCGGATGTTGGTGTTGACCGGGCTCAACGGACCACGGAGTAACGCCGGTGTACACGCCAGCGCATCTACCCGGTTCCTTACTGGTGCGATCCCGGCTCGGGTAGAGTCCGATCTCCAGGCCGCAGTGTCGATCGACCAGCTGGTGGCCCGTCAACTCGGACGCGAAACCCAACTCGGCTCGCTGGAGCTGGCGCTCGATAAGAACGATGTATTTGGGTCCTGCGACATCGGTTTCAGCTGTCAGTACACCAGCACCATCGCTTGGCGTGACGCCAATACGCCGCTGCCGATGGAGACTAATCCACGCTTAGTGTTTGAGCGGCTGTTCGGGGACATCGGTACCACCGACCCGGCAGTGCGGCTGCAGCGCATACGCAAGGACCAGAGCCTGCTCGACGCCGTGTCAGATCGGGTGTCCGAGCTCAATCGCTCGGTTGGTGCCGGCGACCGCGCCAGGCTTGACCAGTATCTGGATGCCGTTCGGGATGTGGAACGACGAATCCAGATGGCGGAAGCGCAGAGCAACCGCGAGTTGCCCGAAGTAGAGCAGCCGTCGGGAATACCAGACAGCTACGAAGAGCATGCCAAGCTGATGTTCGACATGCAGGTGCTGGCATATCAAACAGATCTGACTCGAGTCATAACATTTATGCTAGGGCGAGAGCTGAGTGGTCGGACCTATGCAGAGATCGGTGTACCCGACTCGCACCATCCAACCTCCCATCACCGCGACGACCCGGTACTCTATGAGAAGGTCACCAAGATCAACGAATTTCACACCAGCTTGTTCGCCTACTATCTGGATAAGCTCGATGCAACGCCCGACGCTGACGGGTCACTGCTCGATAACATGCTGCTGCTCTATGGAGCCGGCATGTCCGATAGCAACCGACACAGCAACGCTGGCCTGCCGCTGGTGTTGTTGGGTGGAGGAGCCGGCACGCTCAAGGGTGGGCGTCACATCCGTTATAGGTCAGGAACGCCTATTAACAATCTGCATCTGACAATGCTGGACAAAATGGGTGTGCCCGTGGACAACTTGGGCTACAGCACGGACCAGCTCGACCTGTTGAGCGGTGTGTAGATTTGAATGCGAGCATGACATACAGGAGCAATAAACAGCTGCGAGTCCGCCTGGCGTTAGTGATGTTGACTCTGCTCTTCATCACTGTGTCGGTCACCGCTCAAGCGGCAAATCCGGCCCTGATTGAGGCAGCCAGGCATCAGGACGCGGAGGCTGTTCGACTACTCTTATCAGGTGGCGCCGATCCGGGCTCGCGGCAAGTCGACGATGCGACGGCATTACACTGGGCGGTATACCGTGAGGACGACGATATGGCTGCTTTGCTAATCGAGGCGGGGGCAGACATCAACAGCGCCAACCGCTTGGGAACGTCGCCACTTTTTATTGCAGCCGAGGCAGGTAATGCCGAGTTGATCGAACGCCTGCTGGAGGCTGGCGCCGATCCAAATCTCGCGTTGCATGTGGGTGAAACGCCGGTCATGACTGCGGCGCGGGCCGGTACGATCGAGGGAGTACGGCTTCTGGTTGCAGCGGGGGCGAACGTTAATGCCAGCGAGAGCTCACGCCACCAGACTGCTCTCATGTGGGCGACAGCCCAGGGGCACGTCAACGTAGCGCGGGTGCTGATCGATGCAGGGGCCGACCTGGAAGTGCGCTCCAAGGTGCGTCCCATGCTCATGTTTGTCAATAATGCGACAAATGGCGGCGCCTTCGACCAGGGTGTCATGGAAAATCTTGGTGGCTATTCGGCCTTGCTGTTCGCGGCTCGTCAAGGTGATATCGAGATGACCGGGCTGCTTCTAAATTCGGGAGCGGACATAGACGGTGTCGCCGGTAATGGCACGAGCCCACTCGTGGTTGCGACACACAGCGGTCACGGAGCACTTGCGCGCATGTTGCTCGATGAAGGCGCTGATGCCAACGCGATGTATGCTGGCTACTCCGCAATGCATGCCGCTATTTTGCGCGGCGATCTCGACACGGTGGAAGCGCTTCTGGACCACAGCGCAGACCCGAACGTGCGGCTCTTGAAACCCAACCCTGTACAACGAGCGAGTGAAGACTGGGCGCTCAGACCAAGCCTGGTTGGCGCGACACCGTATTGGATAGCAGCAAATTTTCGCGAAGCTGAGATCATGCGTGCTCTCACTGACGGTGGGGCCGATGCGCTCCTGACTAACGAAGAAATCTTGAGTCAACCCCGGGAACGAGCGGATCGCGACTCCTATACGCCGGAAATAATTGGCGGCTTAGCAAGTACATTGCAGGCTGCAATCAGAGGGGACAGTACCCGTGGACGATTTTACGTGCAGGCCAATCCGGACCCTGCTGGTGAAGAGCAGCTTACACTGGCAGCGGTAAAGGTGGCGGCTGACCACGGCGTTAACCTGAATCACACCGACTTCGCCGAATCCACGGCGCTGCATGACGCGGCGGCTAGAGGTCTGGCAACCGTCGTTCGTGAATTGGCCGACCGAGGCGCCGACATCAACACACTGAATGGCCGCGGACAGACACCGCTCGATCTGGCTATTGCCGCCGAGGCACGGATATCTTTCTTCGGGTTTAATCTGACCGTCCCCGGGGCGTCAGCGAGAGAAGTGCTGGAAGAGCTTGGAGCCGTCCGCTCACAGTAATAGAGCCGATCGGTACTGGCAAGTTAACTATATATTCCGAGAAAAGCTCGTATAAACAACTTTTACATTGTCGTCGCAATGTAGAAATGGGACACCCACAGAATTCCCAGCCCACAAATTTACATTTCTATACAGTGCTTATATTGCAAAAATCAAAGATAGTAGCGCTTCGTTTTGCAAATTATTGGCGTCGTATTGAATAAAAGGTTTTTCCAACAACTACACCGAAATGACAGGTTAAGAACATCTTCAGATAGAAAATCTGCTAATGGATCGGCGATTGAGTGAAACCTACTGGTAGAATTGCTTCGCTGCCGTGAGACCTGCAATCCATTTTGATCCAGTTCGATTCGCCAGTTGTCTGATTCGATTGACTCGTCCTAAAGCTCGATGGAATCGACTGCCAAAGTGCTGCGTGTTGTTCACCCAATTGGCTTCATTCACTCCCAGCTTCTGTAAGATAGACGCTACATGCGTAGGGATAGCCCCCCGCTTGTCACCTCATATGGCACGGCCAGTCCAATCAACCAGGTCAAAATAGCTAAACTCCTGTATTGGTAGAGTTGCAGATGATGGAAGCTGTTGCTACTGTACCAGGGGTTTTAGCCAGCTTTCTGTGTCATTGACCCTTTTCCTTGCTTGATAGCCAGCTAACCGTTCCTGGATAGAGGTAAACTCTGACTCCGCCAATGATTCACTCATGCCGGCACGGATGGGGTTCAGGTCAACATAAGCCATACAGGACACCAAAGCCGCTGCATCGAGTAGAGCCTAGCTCCTGAATCGCCCCTCCCAGAATCGACCGGTGCACTTGTCCTCTTCATTGGCCATTCTGGCGATGGTTTCATTCAAGCAATGCATGTACCAACTCAGATCAGAAAGACGGGCTCTCCACAAAACAACCAGGTCGGATAAAGCCTCCTGATCAAGCGCTCTGAGCGGTTCACCTACTTTGTACTTGTGCGCCACCTCAGGCCCTTTGTAGAGCGCCAGCCAGTGGTCAATGACTTCATCGAAGGTCCAGGCACCTGCCTGATCAACATCGATATGCAGCACCAGGTGGAAATGATTCGACATGATGGCGTAGGCACAGACATCTATGGCAAACACCGAAGACAGATGTTTTATTCGATCAAGAATCCATTGCTTGCGATGATCGAAGTTCTTCCCTGAAAACCGATCACGCCCGCACAGGAAGGCTCGGCGTACACAACGGGAGATGCAGTGGTAGTAAGGTGTGGTCTGGGTATCTACTAGACGGTAACGGGCTTGGGGCATTGATTCCTCCTTGAACGCGAAGCAATATACCTAGGTATAGCTGATGAGGAACCAAAAGCCCTAATTTTCAGCTAAATTTTGTGGGTGTCCTATTTATTCGCTGGAGCGAATATTCGCTCGTGTCTCTTTGTTTGTTGTAGACTCACGGATTAGATTCAGGTTATTCCAATTGTTTCGCCAGCGTCTTCATAGCATTGCCCTTTTAGACGTTGTCACCGCATCTACTGGAATGTCAACTATCTAAGTGATATATAGCTAGTTAATCGCATAATAAGAAGGGTCAAATCATGCAACATAGTAAACGCTCCATTATAACTGCCACTCTAGTCCTCTCATTATTTGTAGTACTCGGTGTTGCTCAACATAATTTGAAGAGCTCAGTTACCGCCGCCAGCAATGAACGGATGGTGCCTCATTTTGAAGTGGATCCGTTCTGGCCCCAGCCCTTGCCTAATAAATGGATATTGGGAAGCACTATTGGCGTGGCTGTAGATGCACGTGATCATGTTTACATTGTTCACCGAAATGATGACGGTAATTTTGCCACACAGGAAATCGGTATCGACAATGGAATAGCAGATTGCTGTACAGCAGCCCCACCGATTCTGGAATTCGATGTCGATGGCTCACTCGTTAATTCATGGGGCGGCCCTGGACAAGGGTATACCTGGCCTGCCTCAAATCATGGCATTGAAATCGCACCCAACGGCAACGTCTGGATAGGCGGCAATGGCGGTGGTGATTCCCATGTCCTGGTATTTACCCGTGACGGCCAGTTTGTACGTGAAATCGGTATACCCGGAGAGCCTATTGACAGTAACAGCACCACTCATTTCAGCCGCGTAGCCGAGATAGCAATAGACCCGGTCGCAAACGAGGCCTATTTTGCCGATGGCTACGGCAACAAGCGGGTGGTTGTTGTGGATGTTGCCACGGGAGCTTTCAAACGCTACTGGGGGGCTTACGGTAATCGGCCCTCAGATGACCGTATCACGTACACCCCTGGTGAACCGTTGCCGCAGCAATTCGTTGGCCCCGTTCATTGCGCCGAACCGTCGAATGACGGGCTTATATATGTGTGTGACAGGGGTGCGGACAGGATCCAGGTGTTTCGACCGGATGGTACCTTTGTCAAAGAAGCACAAGTCGCCCCTATGACTGTCGGTGCCGGTGCCACTTGGGACATTGCTTTTTCCCAGGACGATGATCAAGAATTTATTTACGTAGCTGACGGATCCAATATGAAAGTCCATGTTGTGCACCGTGACTCGCTGGAGGTCATGTATGTCATAGGTGAAGGTGGTCGGCAACCCGGCTTGTTCTACGGCACTCATAGCATTGTCAGCGATTCGCAGGGCAATTTTTACACAACCGAAACCTATGAGGGTAAACGCGTGCAGAAATTCGCCTATCAAGGCTTGCGACCGCTTGCACAACTGCGATCTGGCCCCGCCTGGCCGGCTGGTACTTTGCTTGACTAGCAGCACTCCAATAAAGAGGGTAAGAGTAAAATCAAAGTACTCTGACTCCTTTAATGCTACGCCCTTGATGTGGATCTAGCCACCTCTAGCATTGGATGATCGAAGTTCTTCCCTGAAAACCGATCACGCCCGCACAGGAAGGCTCGGCGTACACAACGGGAGATGCAGTGGTAGTAAGGTGTGGTCTGGGTATCTACTAGACGGTAACGGGCTTGGGGCATTGATTCCTCCTTGAACGCGAAGCAATATACCTAGGTATAGCTGATGAGGAACCAAAAGCCCTAATTTTCAGTTAAATTTTGTGGGTGTCCTATTTGCTTTTCTGGGTAAATTTTGTGGGTGTCGCATTTTGTCCCTTTTGTCTACGTTGTGAATTACTACAAATACGAACGCTACTATGAGTCGCTGGATAAGCTGACACCCGCAGATGTGTAATTTGGTTGCAGAGAAGAAAGACCTGACCCCCCTATTTACTCCCTCCGCTTTAGTGCTGCAAAGTCTTAAATCTGGAACAACCTGTTAACCTTAATAACCAATCCCCGATTACGTAGTTCCAGGCTATTTGGATTGCCAAATGGATCGGTATCACGATCATCACTGTAAACAATGAAAAGTTCACTCCCAGGGGCCCATTCCCAGCGAAATCGAAAATTGGTGCTGAATGAACTGGCGGTTGAGTTGTATTGCACCAGGCCGCTCAGATACATGCGCGGCGTAACGGTATAGGTGAATCGCAGCCTGCCGAGTTCGGTCCTGAAATCACCCTCGGGAAGTTCTACCTTATTAACCGAATAACTGGGTTCCAGGGAGAGTTGCGGAGACAGCTCGATGCGTCCACCACTGATACTTATCGCGGTATTGGTACCACTCCAGAAATCCCCAGCTCGAAAGGAGATTAATCCGCTAACGGGTCGTTGTCTGCCAAAATCGTAAGACACCAAGTAGCTGGTAAAATCGTATTTGCCCGGTTGCAGAATTACGCCATCCGAGATTGTGAAAGGCTCAGTGAGCATCTCGAATTCGTCGCTCGCGGATATCTTAAGCTGGTCACTATTTTCAAATTCGGTGGTAAGACTGATTTGATGTCGGCGTGTTTCCAGTTTGTCCGCGTCCGCCGACCAGTAAGACTTGGTATCTGCCGCGAGATTAAAGCGACGTACCCAGTCTATCGATGCGGGCCGGGGGCTGAAGCGAGCCGCGCCCGCGTACTGTTTAAAATTGTCTCTGCGCAGGAATCCGACTTCGGGATCGAAGTTTTCCTCCACCAGCAAATAACCGGAACTGAGCCCATAAAGGTCTCCGTCATAGGCAAAATTTGCCATATAACTCTTGTCATCTCCACTGTTGCCGGGACCGTCAGTCCGGGCCACATACGCGTCGATGGCAATATCATCAAAAAAGTCGAAGGAGCCGTCGATGCCGTATAACTGACTCGAACCATCACCTGTCAGGGACTCGGACCTGTCGGTAAAGATAGCGCCGATGGTGCTGCGACGGAGGATGTCTCGTTTTACGCGCAGCACCGAGAAGCCAGTGGACGCAATATCGGAAAAATCGTCGGCGTCGGTACTGATGTTCAGGGCGCCGATGTCGAAGTCTCCAATCTTGCCGGTCAAGCGGGCGCCGGCTTCGATGGGGACTACCTGTCCCTGCTGTAGTCCGATTTTGCGGCTGAAGAACATGGTGGGCACATCGAGGCTTCGAGGTCCGGCAAAATCGAAATTGCCCCGACCCTCCAGGAAAAACTCACGCTTCTCGGGAAAGAACAGGCTGAAGCGTGTCAGATTGACTTGTTGCTCGTCCACCTCCACCTGGGCAAAATCGGTGTTGTAAGTAAAGTCGGCGGTGAGGTTGCTGGTGATGCCGAATTTTACGTCGAGCCCGAACTCTTGCTCCGATTCACTACTCACCGGAGGCTGTGACTGCCGGTTGGTGATGACGCTTCCCAGGCCATAGGGTTTTATCTCGAGGTTGAAATTGCGTGCTGGCACCTCGAGCTCGTTAAGTGTGCCCGCCTCGGAGATGCGCCAGAGTCCGGCAATAATGCTATTGCCACGGGCGGCGGAGATCGGTAACGCGGTAAAGTATGACGCCTCGTTGTGGCGGCGGATAATTCGCCGAAGTTGTATCCCCCAAGTCTGCTCAGCGCCCGGCTCATAGCGCAGTGAACGAAAGGGAATCTGCATCTCCACCGTCCAACCCCCATCGAATCTGCCGGTCCTCGAATCCCACACAATATTCCAGTCGCTATTGACGCTTCTCCCGCCGCCACCCTCATTGCTTATTGCGAAGTCAGAAAAACCGCCAATGGGCGTAACCAGGAAGGCAACTCCGTTACGCCGGTCGAGAAAGGTGTCGAGCATGACTGAAAACGAGTCATTAGAGCGCAGCTGAAATGTGTCACGGCGCATTTCGTTAGCTACCCACTCGCTCTCGGGCACGGATTCGTAATTACGCGCCGCAATGTAAAGGTTGTCATCATCGAAGTAGACCCATGCCTCCGTCTTCTCGCTGGCGGCGGCACCTTCATCGGGAATCTGCTGGATGAAATCAGTGATGGGCTGGATTGATTGGTAGATCGACTCGTCGAGAACGCCGTCAATATTTACCTCGCCGGTATATCGAGTTGCCTGTATCGTAAGTTTGCCGTCGGCGTCGCGCCCGACCACCACTTCCTCTGCCTCGGCAGCAGTTATTGTGAGCACCAGCAAGGGGAAAATGAGGCAAGAGAACAGTACCGGGCCAACATTCCCAGGGGGTTCATGGCGTAATCTTTTGCGCTTTCGACTGACAAATATGTCTAACATATATCTCGAGTGGTAGGTATTCACAGATTTAGTACGAGCAAGCTGCTCCCAATCTCAGAATTCAAGATACGCTATTTCTACCGGGATATTGTGTTTTTTTGTAATCGCAGATGCACATCAAACGCTTAAACATTACGACAAAATTGGAGAGAGTAATGGGGTCAGGTCGTGCGTCTTAGCAACAACAGCAACAACAGCAACACCCGCCTATTCTGACTATGGACGCTAACAGGAAAGACCTGACCCCCTCTACTACTTATTCTGTTTGTGGAAGCCAACAGGAAAGACCTGACCCTATGGAAACAACTCTGCCAACTGCGCCTTGGCGTCATCGCTGGCGCCGTGGCTGAAGTTCGCGATAATGTCTGCCAGGACTTTGGCCCGGTCCGGTGCCTGCGAATTGGCCTGGATAGCTTCCATAGCGCCCCTACCTTCTTCATTAGCAGAATGTTCGATGTTGGCAACGGTGTTGGCCATTTCCCGAACACCTTGGGCCAGTTCACCGTTAGCGATGATCGCGTCCAGAGTGGCCAAGTCGGCATCGGAAGGAAAGTGGTTGAGGCCAACAACGATGTCAGCGATTTGCTTAACCGCTGCTGAGTTGCCGTCGTTTTGTGCCATGGCAATTTGGGAAAACAGACCGATTGCGGTAAGCAGTATGAGTTTCTTCAAATTTGTTGTATTCATGATGGTCTTCTGAAAACGAGGCTTGCGTGGGTGCAGTCTGTCGAGTCTATCGCAGGAAATAGGGAACAGACCACGTTTTTCAATTCCTGAGTTAGGCTAGCCACTGCCCTAACCGAAAAACGTGGTCTGTCCCCTATTCCGTTAGCGACTTTTCCAGTTACAAAGAATTACAACTACTGGGCTTCAACAAACCCTTAAGTGGTTGATATTGTTACGGGTTTTCTAGACATTGTGAAGCCATAGGCTTGCTTGTGGAAAATAGATTGTTTATCCTTGCCAATCCCTGTCCTTGGCTACTATCAAACCCTTTATATTGCCGCTTGAGGTAGCATCGGTGGTCGGATGGCGCGGTGAACTCGGCTGGTGAGTGCGCACGATTTTAAAGACATAATAGCGAGAGAATTTAAGATGATAAGAACAAAGCCATTGATTTCGTCACTCATTGTGAGTGTCAGTTCTCTTATCTGTGCCTCAACGGTATGGAGTCAGTCCGGCACCGATGTCTACGCCGGAGATTGGCCTGATAATGGCGGCAATTTGGGGGCTCAGCGCTATTCGCCCCTGGACCAGATTAATGCGGAAAACGTCGGCTCTTTGGAGATCGCCTGGCGCTTTTCCATGGAGAATTTTGGGCCCTCACCCGAGTTCAATGCCACGTCCACGCCGATTGAGGTGGATGGCGTGTTATACGTCACGGTCGGTGCCACTCGAAACGTGGCAGCACTTGACGCCACCAACGGACAGATATTGTGGCTGTGGCGAGCCCAGGAAGGCGAAAGATTCGACGCCGCGCCGCGCAAGGGCTCCGGTCGCGGATTGTCCTACTGGCGCGACGGCGACGAACGCCGTATTCTGGTAGTCACACCCGGCTTTTTCCTGGTTTCACTGGACGCCAAAACCGGACTACTCGACCCGAATTTTGGCGACAACGGTCGGGTGGATATGTTTGAGGGATTGCGTTTGGGCCAAGGTCGTGAGGATATCGACATCGGCTCCTCCATGCCGCCCTTGGTCATGAACGACGTGATTGTTGTGGGTCCAGCGCACAAGGTGAGCATGCGACCGCCGTCGAAGTACAATGTCAAAGGCGACGTGCGAGGATACGATGCGCGCTCAGGCGAGCTGCTGTGGACCTTTCGTACTATTCCCCAACGCGGAGACGTAGGGATTGAAACCTGGCTCGGCGACGGCGCGGAAATTGCCGGCAATGCCGGCGTCTGGGCGCAAATGTCCGGTGACCCGGAGCTAGGCCTGGTCTACCTGCCAGTGGAGTCGGCCACCGGCGACCGCTTCGGCGGCGACCGACCCGGTAACAATCTTTTTGCCAACGCCCTGGTGGCTTTAGACATCAAGACCGGTGAACGCCGCTGGCACTACCAGTTGATTCATCACGACATCTGGGACTGGGACAACCCATCCGCAGCGGTCCTGGCGGATCTGCCGAATGGTCGAAAGATCGTAATGCAAGTTACCAAACAATCTTATGTTTATGCCTTCGATCGGGAGACTGGCGAACCCATCTGGC
>CAJXIY010000080.1 GCA_913054495.1 uncultured Gammaproteobacteria bacterium
ACTTCTACTTCTTCGCCGACCGTCTCGGCATCAGCTTCTACTTCCTCGCTGACCGCCTCGACAACAACTTCAACTTCCGCGCTTTCCGTTTCGGCTCCGTCTTCGCCGCCAGCAGCCGTTACTGGGGCTTCGACTCCTGAGCTGTCGGCCTCATCCACGTCCTGACTCTGCGCTTCCGCCTGGGTAGGTGCTGCAGAGGGTGTCGAGAGCGGTTGTATGTTTGCCGCGTGCAGCCCTTTAGGCCCTTCAACAGTCTCAAACGAGACCATCTGACCAGCCTTGAGGGTTTTGTAGCCTTCCATGCCTATAGCAGAATAGTGAGCGAATAGATCGTCGCCACCTTCGTCGGGTAAAATAAAACCAAATCCCTTTGCGTTATTGAACCACTTAACTTGCCCGGTACTCATGAGGACACTCCACAGCTTCTTATTTTTTGTTATATTTTATGCAAGACCTCAGCAACTAGCATTGCTATACACCATCGATATGGCAATGTCAAAGCCTAGCTAGACCCACAGGCACGGTTCGACTAACGTTACGGGGCTTATGCACCTTGAAATCTGATGAATGGCGCCCATTTATTAAATTGTCCAATGATTGATATAGGCATCATCCAGCGCATAAAAGCCTTTTCATGGGCCTGGTTCTGACGCAAAATAATCACCGTTGTGCAGCTTTAAAAGAAAGCTTCGAGGCTTTTACCCGATTGGCAATATCATGAAAGAATCTAGTCATTATCAAATCCCAGCGAAGTTGGCCCAACCGCCATCGGAACCGGATGATGCAGGCACTGAGGAAGAAACAGCTCATGATACCGGCACCGCCACCGCAGCCACAAAGCCAAAGCTGGAAAAGCCGCCCCTGTACAAGGTAATTTTAATTAATGACGACTACACCCCAATGGACTTCGTCGTCGATGTGTTACGCTCGTTTTTCCATATGAATGTTGAAAAGGCTACGCAGATTATGTTGAAAGTCCACACCGAGGGGAAAGGTGTGTGTGGTGTTTTCAGTAAGGATCTTGCCGAGACCAAGGCGGCGCAGGTAAATGGCTATTCACGGGAATGCGAGCAACCGCTGCTCTGCTCCATCGAAGTCGACCGATAAATTCATTCACCCCAGAGAGACCGATTAGTTCTATGTTAAGCAAGGACCTGGAAACAACCCTGAATCAAGCGTTCAAAGGTGCCAAGATTAAGCGCCATGAATTCATGACGGTGGAACATCTTTTGCTCGCGCTACTCGACAATGAAATCGCCTCCAGCGTGTTACTCGCATGCGACTGTGATCTGAACAGACTGCGCACCGACCTGGCGGAATTTGTTGACGCGACGACACCACTGATTCCGGAGGCAGAAGCAACCCGTGAAACCCAACCAACCCTGGGATTCCAACGGGTCTTGCAACGGGCGGTATTTCATGTCCAGTCTTCAGGCAGACGGGAAGTCACTGGCGCTAACGTGTTGGTGGCAATCTTCAGCGAGCAAGAAAGTCAGGCTGTGTATTTTCTGAAACAGGAAGACGTGGCCCGAATCGACGTAGTCAATTTTATCACTCACGGTATCTCTAAGATTCCGGGGCCGGCCGGTGACGGCGATTCGTCTCGGGAGCAAGCCGAAGAAGAGCGTGCACCCGACGCTGGCTCCAGTGCCCTCGACAGCTTCACGACCAACCTCAACCTGGAGGCGGAACAGGGACGCATCGACCCGCTTATCGGGCGCGAGCAGGAAGTGACTCGGGTGGTGCAGGTGTTGTCGCGCCGCCGCAAGAACAATCCCCTGTTGGTGGGGGAATCCGGTGTCGGTAAAACCGCTGTCGCCGAAGGACTTGCCAAGCTGATCGTTGAAAACAAGGTGCCGGAAGTACTCGCTGGCAGCGTGATATATGCGCTCGATCTTGGCGCCTTGCTCGCCGGTACCAAGTACCGGGGAGATTTCGAAAAACGCTTTAAGGCACTGCTGGCCGAGCTCAAGGAAAACAAGCAAGCGATTCTGTTTATCGATGAAATTCATACCATCATCGGCGCCGGTGCAGCCTCTGGCGGGGTCATGGACGCGTCAAACTTACTCAAGCCGGTTCTTACCTCCAGCCACCTGCGTTGTATTGGCTCCACCACCTATCAGGAATATCGTGGAATTTTTGACAAGGACCGGGCGCTTTCCCGGCGCTTCCAGAAAATCGATGTGGACGAGCCGGATGTTGATACCACCTACAAGATCCTCAAGGGCTTGAAATCACGCTTCGAAGATCATCACAATTTGCGTTACAGCGACAAGGCGTTAAGAGCCGCGTCGGAACTCGCCGGTCGTTATATAAACGATCGCTACATGCCCGACAAGGCAATCGACGTGATTGATGAGGCGGGGGCCTACCAGCGGCTGCAGCCGCCAAGCAAGCGTAAGAAGTTGATCCAGGTCGGCGACATGGAGAGAGTAGTCGCCGCCATCGCCCGCATTCCCCCGAAACATGTGTCCAGTTCTGATCTCGATGCCTTGAAGAACTTGGATTCGAATCTGAAAATGGTGGTATTCGGGCAGAACCGCGCCATCGACTCGTTAGCCACGGCGATCAAATTATCGCGGGCAGGTCTGAACGACGCCGAGAAACCGATCGGATCGTTCCTGTTCTCGGGACCGACCGGTGTCGGTAAGACTGAGGTCAGCCGGCAGCTCGCTAAAATTATGGGCATAGAACTAATTCGTTTTGACATGTCCGAGTACATGGAAAGTCATACGGTTTCCAGATTGATCGGTGCGCCCCCGGGTTATGTCGGTTTCGATCAGGGCGGGCTAATGACCGAGGCCATCACTAAAAATCCTCACTGTGTCTTGCTGTTAGACGAGATAGAGAAAGCCCATCCTGATGTTTTCAATTTATTGTTGCAGGTGATGGACCATGGTTCCCTCACCGACAACAACGGCCGCAAGGCGGATTTTCGTAACGTGATTCTTATCATGACCACGAACGCCGGCGCCCGTGAAATGGCGAGCTCCTCGATTGGTTTTACCGAGCAAGATCATTCCACCGACGGCCTGGAAATTATCAAGAAAATATTCACCCCGGAGTTTCGTAACAGGCTCGACGCCATCATTCAGTTTGACATCCTGCAGCCAGAAATCGTTCGCACCGTGATCGACAAATTCCTGGTGGAGTTGCAGGTGCAACTGGACGACAAGAAAGTACTGCTGCACATGGATGAGTCAGCCGTCGACTGGTTTTTAGAACATGGCTATAGTGAAACCATGGGCGCCCGTCCCATGGCGAGGTTGATTCAGGAGAAACTCAAGAAAACCCTGGCCGAAGACATCCTGTTTGGCGAACTCGCGGAGAACGGCGGCGATGTCACTATCTCGGCGGTCGACGACGACATTAAACTGGAAATAAAGGGCCGCAAGAAGCAGGAGAAGAAAGAGAAGAGGGAGTTGGCACCCGCCAAAAACTAACCGCGGGTGTGCCTCGCTATCGGCGCAGGCGAACTTATCTGGCGCGGTAAGTAATGCGACCCTTGGTCAAGTCGTAGGGCGTGAGTTCCACTCTAACCTGATCCCCGGTCAATATTCGAATGTAGTTCTTGCGCATCTTCCCGGAGATGTGGGCAGTGACGATGTGTCCATTTTCAAGTTTAACTCTGAACATGGTATTGGGAAGCGTATCAACCACTTCACCTTCCATTTCAATTTGATCTTCTTTCGCCATCTAAGGCACCCTAAATCCCAGGAGTGTTTACAGCGGGCGCATTGTGCCGGATTTTCGTCCGATAAGCAAAGCGCCTGCTACAATTCCCGGCCTAGTTCAACAATATCCAATTGCCTTCTATCAACATTTCTATGGGCCGAAAAGAGCTTTTGTATTGCATCTTCGCGCAACCCTTAATCCAGTAGCCCAAAAACAAATAGGACAACTTCATTTCCGCTGCCTTGCGTATCTGCCACAGAATCACAAAATTACCCAGCGAACGCTTTTCGTAATCGGGATCGAAGAAGGTATAAACTGCAGATAGACCCTGCTGCAATACATCCATGACACTTACTGCCAGCAATTTATCGCCGAGGTAAAACTTGTAGAACAAGGTGTCGTCGGTACCAGTTTTTATAAACGCTTCAAACTGTTCCGGGGTGGCAGGATACATGTCCCCGTCCCGATGGCGGGTATTGATGTAGCGCTTATACAGCGCGTAAGAATCGGAGTCATCGAGGTCGTTCCTGTACTCGACGGTCAGATCCTGATTTGATTTCCAGATCTTGCGTTGCCGGCGGCTCCAGTTAAAGCCGGCAACCGGGACACGACAGGAAATGCATGCGGCACAAGAATCGCAGTCGGGGCGGTACAGATGGGCGCCGCTGCGACGAAAGCCGAGCTCGCTCAGTTTACTGTTGAGGGACTGGTCGATGACAAGCTCCGGGTCTACAAACACCGTGACCGCGTCCTCGCCGTCCTTGTAACTGCAGCTATGCACTGAAGTTCGAAACAGGCGTACAGAGCTAATGATTTTTGATTTGGAATTCATCGTTCCTCGCCGCCGTAATCTGATTGTTATCCCAGACGCCGGCACTGGCTACACCCGGTATTAACTGCGCCAACTGACGGACAAATTCTGCCCTGGTGATTTCCTCGGCGCCGAGTTTTTTCAGGTGATCGCTGCTGACCTGGCAGTCGATTAGTTGATAATCCCAAAGCTGGAGCTGTTTGACCAGAAACACCAGGGCCATCTTAGAGGTATTGTCCTGCAAACTAAACATGGACTCACCAAAGAAGACCCGCCCCAGGGCGATGCCATACAAACCACCAACCAACTTGGCCTGAGACCAGACTTCGACCGAGTGGGCGAAACCACGCCGATACATTTCAATATAGGCTGCTTCCATCTCATCTGTAATCCAGGTGCCGGTAGAGTTTGTTCGATGTTCCGCGCAATGTCTGATCACGGCGGGGAAGTTTTGATCGAAGGAGAATTGGAAGTTGCCACGCCGAATCAGCTTGGCGAGGCTGCGGGACACGTTTAACTGTGACGGACGCAGCACCAGTCTCGGATCTGGCGACCACCAGAGTATGGGCTGGCCCTGTTCGTACCAGGGAAATATGCCGTGTCGGTAGGCGTCGAGCAAGCGACTGGTGTTAAGATCGCCCCCCGCCACCAGCAAGCCGTCTGGCTCTGTAAGCGCTTGCTCAACCGGGGGAAATCCGGTTTGGTCTGATTCTATCCAGGGTATGGGCATAGGCAGATGGCAGCGGGTCCCTCGCTATGAATCCAGAAACTTGTCGGCATCCAGCGCCGCCATGCAACCAAAACCGGCGCTGGTGACCGCCTGTCGATAGACCTGATCGGCGATATCACCGGCTGCGAACACGCCGGCGACGCTGGTTTCCGTGGCATTGCCGGTGAGTCCGGTATTGACGACAACATAGCCGTTCTTCATTTCCAGCTGATCCTTGAAGATTTCTGAGTTCGGTATGTGGCCGATGGCGATAAATACACCGTCAACTTCCAGGCTCGACTTCTCGCCGCTACGGGCATGTTTCAGGCTGACGCCGGTGACACCCATGTCATCACCCAGGACTTCATCGAGGACGTGGTCCCACTGGATTGTGACCTTGCCTTCTGCAACCCGTTCGAAGAGTTTTTTCTGCAGGATTTTTTCCGCCCGCAGGGCGTCGCGCCGGTGCACCAAGGTGACGTGGGAGCATATATTTGACAGGTACAGGGCTTCTTCCACCGCCGTGTTGCCGCCGCCAATCACAGCCACCGGCTTGTTACGATAGAAAAAACCATCACAGGTTGCGCAGGCACTCACGCCCCTACCCATATAAGCCTGTTCCGAATCCAGCCCCAGATACTGGGCGGATGCGCCGGTGGCAATAATCAATGCGTCACAGCTATAGATATTGCTGTCACCTTCAAGACGGAACGGCTTCTGGCTCAGGTCTACACTATTAATATTGTCAAAAATTACTTTGGTATCAAATCGCTCTGCATGGCTTTTCATTCTTTCCATGAGTTCAGGCCCCTGCAGACCCTCGGCGTCACCTGGCCAGTTGTCCACGTCCGTGGTGGTGGTCAATTGGCCACCCTGGACTATTCCCGTGATCACAACGGGATCGAGATTGGCCCTCGCGGCGTAGACGGCGGCGGTATAGCCGGCAGGGCCAGATCCTAAAATGACTAATTGGTGGTGCTGTACGTCGGTCATAAACTACATCCTGAGCGGGTTTTGGTGGTGCTGCTTATATGCTGCCTCATGCATAGTATTTAAAGGCTGTGGTGCCATATTCTATTCAATTTTATAGTAAAAGAACCGTTAAACTGACTAGGAGTTTCAGGTCTTGCGGAGTTTTATTGTCTAACGAAATCTAGAAACCACAGCCAGGTTCTGGTTTGGCCTGTATTGGCTTCGTCGTCGCTGCCTCAAATTGCATCTAACTATTCTCGAAACGTTCCTATAAACTAAGCGCAGGTATCTGAATAAATTGAAAAACATTGCGATGAGTAAAGCACCACAGGAATCGGAAGTCGGCACCGTCGTGCAACGTCTGCTGCGTGAGGGAACCTTGATCGTGTATTCCCTGCTGGCACTGTTCCTGTTGATCGCCTTGATAAGTTATTCCCCTGCCGATCCCGGCTTCACCACTACCGGCAACGGCGATGAGATCGCGAACGCGGTGGGCGTGTACGGGGCCTGGCTGGCGGACATTCTCCTGCATCTGCTGGGCTACCTGGCCTATGCCTTGCCAACGCTATTGATTTTCAAGGTCTACACTTCATTCAGGGTATCGGAACTTAACGCGGAGTTTTCCTGGCCATTGTTTGCCTTGAAAACCGCCGGTTTTATACTACTCGTAATTGCCGCCAGCGGCCTGGCAACGCTTCATTTCGAGATCCATGCCACCACCTCTTACATGGCCGGTGGGGTCCTCGGTGCACTGGTCGTGGATCTGTGTGTCCCGCTGCTAGCCATGGTCGGCAGCACCTTGTTGTTGCTGGCGCTGTTCCTGTTTGGACTGACCATCACCGTTGCGATTTCCTGGCTGCGGCTTGTGGACAAAATAGGGGAGCTAGCCCTGGGCCTCAGTTCCCTGGCGGTACTGAAGGTAAACAAGTGGGTGGAAACCCGGAAGCAGGACATGATTACCCAGCAGCGTCTTGAGCAACGCAAGCGGGTGCTGGATATTCATCTGGAAAAACAACGACAGCGAGTGCCTCCCACCATCAAGGCGCCGACACCTAAGCGAAACAGGAACAGCCCCAGGGTTGAGAAAGAGCGCCAAGGAACCTTGTTTGCAGCCTCTTCGGTAAAGCAGTTACCAGCAATTGGCTTGCTGGATGCATGGCATGAAAACAGTGACGCGGGTTATTCCAAACAATCACTGGAAGCCATGTCGAAACTGTTGGAGTTGAAGTTGGCCGATTTTGGTATCGAGATCGAAGTCACCGCCGTCAACCCCGGCCCGGTAATTACGCGCTTCGAAGTACAGCCCGCACCTGGCATCAAGGTCAGTCGGATTAGCAACCTGGCCAAGGACCTGGCCAGATCGCTGGCCATCGTCTCGGTGCGCATAGTAGAAGTCATACCCGGCAAGACCGTGATTGGCATAGAAATACCCAATGAGAATCGGGAAATCATTCAACTGAGTCAGGTGCTGTCGTCGCCGGAATTCGACGGCGCCGGTTCGCCGCTGAGCATGGCCCTGGGGCACGACATCGTCGGCAAACCGGTGATCGTGGATTTGGCAAAAATGCCCCATTTACTGGTGGCGGGAACCACCGGTTCCGGTAAGTCTGTTGGCATCAATGCCATGATTCTGAGCCTGCTATTCAAATCCACACCAGAGCAAGTGCGGTTGATTATGATCGACCCGAAGATGCTCGAGCTTTCCGTGTATGACGGCATACCTCACCTGCTGACCCCAGTTATAACCGACATGAAAGACGCCGCCAACGGCTTGCGCTGGTGCGTCGGTGAGATGGAACGTCGCTACAAGCTGATGTCGGCCCTGGGGGTGAGAAACCTGGCCGGCTTCAATAAGAAAGTGACCGATGCCAAGAAGGTAGGCAGACCCATCCTCGATCCAAGCTGGCAGCCTGACTCGATGCTGCTGGAGGAAGAACAATCCGCACCGGAACTGGTGCCACTGCCGCGCATCGTCGTCATCGTCGATGAACTGGCGGATATGATGATGGTAGTGGGCAAGAAGGTTGAGGAATTGATCGCCCGTATTGCCCAGAAAGCCAGGGCTGCCGGCATCCACCTGGTGCTGGCAACACAGAGGCCATCGGTGGATGTCCTCACCGGCCTGATCAAGGCCAACATCCCGACTCGTCTGTCCTTTATGGTGCAATCCAAGATCGATTCGAGAACTATTCTCGGTGAGGGTGGCGCCGAACAGCTACTGGGTCACGGCGACATGCTGTTTCTGCCACCGGGCGGGGGCGTTCCCACGCGGGTACACGGCGCCTTCGTCAGCGATGAAGAGGTCCATCGTGTGGTCGCAGACTGGAAACGAAGAGGGTCGCCAGTCTATATCGAATCGATTACCCAGGCTGGGGACGAGCAGGGCGATGCAGGCCGGCTCGGTGACGCCGAAGCAGATGAAGACGACGCGCTGTATGATGAAGCCATCCGTTTCGTGACCGAATCCCGTCGGGCGTCTATCTCGGCGGTGCAGCGAAAATTGCGTATTGGCTACAACCGGGCGGCGCGGATGATTGAATCTATGGAAGCCGCTGGGGTAGTATCGGCAATGGGCAGGAACGGTTCCCGGGAAGTAATCGCACCGCCTCCGCCCCGTGACTAAGTCCTCTGTATAGTGATGAATATGCCCGATACAACAACCGTACTCGCTGGCTTGTGCTTCGCTGTTTGCTCTAGTGGCATTAGCAGCGCCCTAGCCCAAGCCGAAGCCAGCGACCTGCAGCGGCTCGATACCCTGTTACAGGGAATTGAAACCCTCTCTGCAGACGTGATTCAACTCATCGTCGAGTCGGACGGTGGCGTGCTGGAAGAAAGCGAAATCCGGATGTATCTGAAGAAGCCCGATGGTTTCTACTGGGAGACCCTGACGCCATTTCCCGAACTCATCGTCACTAACGGCAGTGTGCTGTGGAACTACCAACCCGATCTGGAACAAGTTGTGATCGAAACCTGGGACAGCAGCCGTTCAGAACTCGCAGCACAGCTGCTCAGTGGTCGCACCGATAATCTCGCCGCCGAATATCTCATCGAAACCGTGTCTACCGCTGCCGACGAACACCAGGAATTTGTATTGACCCCAATGGCAGCGGACAGTATCTACGACAAAATATCCATCAACTTCCTGTTGTCGGAACTGGATCTGATTTATCTTGATCACAGGAATGGACAACAGACGGCTTGGCGCTTCCAGAATGTCATCCGCAACGAAGATCTGGATGATGCGCTGTTCGAGTTTCAGCCGCCTGCGGGTATCGAAGTCATCGAAAATACCTATTCTCAATAAACACCGTCCCACATAAATTCACTGGATCTCCACGTAACCATGGTTACATATATCGCAGTCGCAATCGGGGGTGCCGTCGGCGCCATGGGCAGATACTGGCTCAGCACCTTGGTCGAGACCTACAACAGCAGTCACTTCCCTTATGGCACCTTCCTGGTTAACGTCATCGGATCATTTTTGATAGGAGTGTGTTTTATCTTCTTTGCGGAGAAACTGCATCTGGTCGAGCAGTGGCGGCCGCTGATCGTGGTCGGTTTTCTCGGCGCCTTGACGACATTTTCAACATATTCACTAGACGCGCTTCTGTTGTTTCAGCAAGGCCACTACAATACCGCACTTCTTTATGTGCTGAGCAGCGTGCTGGTCTGTTTATTCGCAGCATTTTGCGGCATGCAGCTAAGCCGCGTCATGTTTTAGGGAGCCAGGATACCCACCATGTTAGACCCGAAATGGATTCGTTCAGATGCCGATGAATTGGCGATCAAGCTATTAAAGAAAAAGTTCACGCTGGATACGGTCTGGATTGCCGAACTGGACAGCCAGAGAAAAGCTCTGCAACTTGCGACCGAGGCGCTGCAGAACGAAAGAAATTCCCGCTCGAAAATGATCGGCAAGGCGAAGGCCGCAGGGGAAGACATCACTGAAATTCTGAGCTCCATGGAGAATATGAAGGCTGAGTTGGAACAGAAGAAGCAACAGCTGGCAAGTTTGCAATCGAAGCTCCACGAATACCTGGCGGGTGTTCCCAATATTCCCGATGATTCCGTGCCCGAGGGCGACGATGAATCGGCAAATCAACTGGTTTCCACCTGGGGCGAACCGAAGACCTACGATTTCGAGATCAAAGACCATGCTGCACTGGGCGAGGCGCTGCAACAGGGGTTGGACTTCGCCGCCGCTACTAAGATTACCGGATCACGCTTCGTGATCATGCAAGGTCGTATGGCGCAGTTGCATCGCGGCTTGATTCAATTGATGCTGGATATCCACACGCGCGAGCATGGATACAGGGAGGTAAATGTTCCCTACATCGTCAATGCGCAGTCTTTGTTTGGCACCGGTCAACTACCGAAGTTTGAAGACGATCTGTTCAAGTTGCGCGGAGATGATGAGTACTATCTTATCCCCACGGCGGAAGTCCCTGTCACCAATCTTATCCGGGATGAAATTCTGGATCCGGAAAACCTGCCCTTGAAATTCGTCTGCCACACTCCCTGTTTCAGATCTGAAGCGGGCAGTTACGGCAAGGACACCAGGGGCATGATTCGCCAGCACCAGTTTGAGAAGGTGGAGCTGGTTCAGATCGTCGCCAGGGAAGCCTCTGCGTCCGCACTGGAAGAATTGACGGGGCACGCCGAAAAGATCTTGCAGCTATTGGAGCTTCCTTACCGCAAGGTAATTCTGTGTGGTGGGGATCTGGGTTTCGCGGCGGCCAAGACCTATGATCTGGAAGTCTGGCTGCCTTCGCAAAATTGCTATCGCGAAATCTCCTCCTGTAGCGGGTTCACAGATTTTCAGGCGCGACGAATGCAGGCCAGGACTCGCGATGCCGCGGGTAAGACGCAGTTAGTACATACGGTAAACGGCTCTGGTCTGGCGATTGGTCGCACCCTGGTGGCGATCCTGGAAAACTACCAGGACGCCCAGGGCAGAGTCAAAATCCCCAATGCCCTGGTATCCTATATGCAGGGAATCGAGTATCTCGAATAATGGACTTACTTCCCATTTTCTTGAATATCAGGGACAGGAAGTGCGTCATAGTC
Source organism: uncultured Gammaproteobacteria bacterium (assembly GCA_913054495.1). Classification (GTDB taxonomy): domain Bacteria; phylum Pseudomonadota; class Gammaproteobacteria; order Pseudomonadales; family Pseudohongiellaceae; genus UBA9145. The sequence goes on from CAJXIY010000080.1 coordinate 11,235, forward strand.
GGGGGAGGGTCGGTGGCCTTACGCAAGGCGAATCTGCTAAGCCGTGCTCAGGCCAGGGTGTATGTCGTCGCCACGTCCATCGGTGAGGAGCTTGAAGCGCTGTGCCGAGCCAGTAATGGCACCACGGTGCATGAGACATTCACTCCCGCCCATTTAGAAGACGCCGCCCTGGTCATAGCCGCCACCGACGACAGGGCCACCAATCTGGCCGTAAGCGCCGCTGCGAAATCACTGAATATTCCTGTCAATGTGGTGGACGAACCCGAACTTTGCTCTTTCATGATGCCGTCGATAGTCGATAAGGCGCCGGTGCTGGTGGCGATCTCCAGCTCCGGCACCGCGCCTGTTCTCACCAGCAAGTTAAAAGAAATGATCGAAATCGTAATACCTGGCAGCATCGACAGGCTGGCAAACTTAATGGGATCTTATCGGGGGCGGGTTAAAGACAAGCTCGCAGACCCGGATCAACGCCTGCAGTTTTGGCAAGACTTGCTGGAGAGCGAGATCCCAGAGATGGTCTACAGCGGCAACGAAGACGCCGCCATCGAGGCGATCGAGCAACGACTCCGGGATCGATTGCAGGCAGCCAAGACCGGCAGAAAAATGGGTGAGGTATATCTGGTTGGCGCCGGTCCCGGGGATCCCGATCTGCTTACGCTGAGGGCACTGCGATTGATGTATAAGGCTGACGTGGTGTTGTATGACCGCCTGGTATCCGATGAGATCATGCAGAAGCTACGGCCGGATGCAGACAAAATTTACATGGGTAAGGAACAGGCCAAGCCCAGCGTCGGGCAGGAAACCATCAACGAGATGCTAGTCAGGCTGGCGCAGGAGGGCAAGAGGGTCTTGCGCTTAAAGGGGGGTGATCCCTTTATCTTCGGACGGGGTGGGGAGGAACTTGAGACCCTGGCACAAGCGGGCGTGCCGTTCCAGGTGGTGCCCGGCATCACCGCCGCGAATGGTTGTGCCGCCTATGCCGGTATTCCCTTAACCCACCGTGACCATGCCCAATCGGTCAGGTTTCTAACCGGCCATCTACAGGAGGGCACACTGAATCTGGAGTGGGAACACCTGGTCCGGGAAAAACAAACCCTGGTTTTCTACATGGGGCTCTCGGGCCTGCAGACGATCTGCGAGCAACTGATTGCTCATGGCATGGCCGCCGATACGCCTATTGCTGTCATTCAGCAGGGCACGACCAGGCGGCAGCGAGTCATTACCGATCAGCTTCGCAGCATGCCGGCATTGGCGAAAAAAACCGGGATCGAGGCACCCACCATCATTATTATCGGTACCGTGGTCAACGCGCGGGAGAAACTATCCTGGTTTGGTCCTTGATGCTCGCGCGACTGGCAGCCATCCGACTCGTTTCACAGGCAGTTATCAGGTTTCGGCAGGCCGGCGATCTTGTTGGCCAGCTTGGCGGGACTGCCCTGAAATAGTTTCATTATATAGATACTGGTGCCCTTGTCGGCACCCAGTTCCCGCCGCACCAAACTGACAAGTGCCCTGGTCGCGAGGGGGATTTGATGTCGTTGATAGAACACCCGCAGTAGGTTGAGTATTTCCCAGTGTGAGGGGCCGAGGCTGATGCTTTCTTGTCGCGCTAATGCGTCCGCCACCTCTGCGTTCCAGTTACTCAAATCTTTAAGAAAACCCTCCCGGTCTATGGCCACCTCACCGTTATCGAGCTGCAGGTACTTTCCCGTGCTACCCATGCCTAAAACCAACTCACGATCTTCTCATATTCGCAACATAGTTCCACGAACCCCGCGTAATCTACAAGTTCCACATCGGCAGCGCTGTGTACCGACAAGCCCCTGGCTGCAGCATCTTCTTTGAGGGCAAACAGCCTGACGTCGGCGCCTGGGTGGCGGCCTGATTCTGCCAGCGAGCAGTAGTAGACACCATCCTCGATGAATAAAATTCCGTCACCCGGTTTCAAGACGCTGGCGCAGCTCGACAATAATTTGCTGGTGGGGCTCTTGCTGATGGTGTGCAGACAAGTCATAGATTGAATACCGAGTCCGCTTGATGGATTAGTTCCGCTATATGGGTTCGACTCACAGGCTCGACCTCGAGTACCAGGTCGCTGCCTTGGATACCACGTTCGGATAGGGAATCTGCATCCACACAAATATTCTCGATTCCGTACAGCTCCAGCGTCTCCAAAGCTTTCCCCAGGGTCTTGCTGTCGATGCCCCTGGCATCCTGATGCTTCAACAACTGATATACCCCATCATCCAGAAATACATAGCTCACGGTCTGTCCGAACACGGCACAGGCCAGCGCCATCTCCAGGCACAGCTGTGCATTACTGTCTCCATAGGGAGCCCGGCGGCTGATGAAGGTAATGGCCTTGTTGGTGTTTTTGCTCGCCATCTCATTAGCCGAAGTTAATCACCCGATCCGAATTCATGGTGGCATCGATAAGCTGCCCCAGCCCGGCTAGTTCCGAACTGGCGTAGGCACTGACCGCGCCGAGTTCATGACGGCCTGCTTCCTGTGCGTCGACAATGCCCCGATTCACCGCCGAGGAAACACAGATCACCGAATCCAGTCCATGGTCTCTGATCAGCTGATCCCATTGCTGTTGAAGATTATTCTCATCCTGGGCTACCACCGATAAACGACTGGCGTTGTGCACGCCGTCACCGAAAAAAAATAGCCGGTAGATGTCATGCCCCTGTTCGAGCACGCTGCGGGTAAAATTGAAGGCGGTGGCGGCAGCCTCGGCAGAGTAGGGCGCGGCGTACACCACGATGGAAAATTTCATAGGGTTTTATGCAGCCTGGTTAACGAAAAAGCCCCGAATAAACGGGGCTCCATCCATTAACGTTCGGTGTAATTTCAATAATTAGTTTCTGCCGGTGAGGGCACCAAGTAAATTCAACAGGTGGATGAAAATATTAAATATACTCAGGTACAGAGAAACCGTCGCCATGATGTAGTTGCGCTCACCGCCATTCATAATGCGGCTGGTATCGAAGAGAATGAAGCCAGACATTATCAGAATGACTACCGATGAAATCGCCAGGCTCAGCGCAGGGATCTGCAAGAAGAAATTCGCTATCATCGCCACCACTGCAACAATCAATCCGGTGAAGATAAAGCCACCGAGAAAATTAAAGTCCTTACCCGATGTCAGAGCATAGCCAGACAGGGACAGGAAGATAATCGCGGTGCCACCCAGAGCCTGGGCAACAATCGCAGAGCCGTTGACGTAGGCCTGCATATACATGGAAATGACTGGACCCAGCCCCGCACCCATTAATGCGGCAAAAGCAAAGATTGCGACCAGGCCTTTTGAAGTTTTGGCATGTTTCCTGACAACGAAAGTCATGATAATGCCGCCAATAATAAGCATAAACCCGACGCCCTGGCCCACTTGCATAACCATAGTCGCGACCGCGCACAATGCACTGACGAATAATGTCATCGATAGCAACGTGTAGGTGTTGCGGATAACTTTATTTACCGCCAGTGCCGAGCTTTGACTCCGGCTTATGTTTAACTCAACTTCGTTCATCGCTTACTCCAAAACAATAGATTCACTTTTATAACGACCAAAAACTGTCTCGCTTGATTCCCTTACCCTATTACCATATGGGGTCCCTACGAGCGAAATCAACGCCTTTTCAGGGTCGGGTCGCAACCAACTATGGGAAATATGATACCTGTAACCGCCGCAAAATCAACGATTTTCGGTTTAAACGACGGTCACAAACACCAAGGGTAGCCCCGTCAATCTAGTGAGAAAGCGCTGCCTTCACGGCCCAACCAACCACCACTAATAAGCGACTCAAACTCAGCAGTTGACTGGGGCAGGGAGTATAGTAAGATTCCGCCCCTATCGCGGAGGGGTGGCAGAGCGGTTGAATGCACTGGTCTTGAAAACCAGCGAGGGTGAAAGTCCTCCGAGAGTTCGAATCTCTCCTCCTCCGCCATTTTCCCCCAGTATCCACATCTTCCTC
>CAJXIY010000081.1 GCA_913054495.1 uncultured Gammaproteobacteria bacterium
GTTAAGTTAACTTATAAACTACATTTGTAGTTTATAACGGCTACACTTGTAGTTTTTGTCAACCGCTTTTTGAATTTGGTCGACGGGTGCAGGTAAGAAGTTTGCTGGAATATGTCAGGACTACCCGAGAGATCGCTGCAAGCGCATTTTGCTATCGGCTTACAAGACTGGGGATAATCGAAATCAGTGCATACGTCATCAAGGTGGGGCTACGCGGCTCGCCAGTGGACCATGCGAATGGCCGGAAAACGCCCACCCTGCAAGGAAAAGGTGCCTAATTGATTTCTGCCCGGCTCGGGTTTTCCCATATCCGGCTGAGATCGAGCTGATTCGCGTAGATCAAGTTGGCATCGAAATTAAGCCGGTCGATACCATAGACTTCGAACAGGGCTTCGAAGCCGGCCACGGCCTCATCGGTATCGCTATCAATAGCCACCACCAGGTCATCCAGGATATCCGAATTGACCAGGGCCTGGGCCGTATGCATGAGGCCGGCGTCGCGCATGCCGGAAATCAGAATCACCTGGGTGTCGGTGCTGGCAGGAAAAGTCGAGAACATGCCATAGTCCCGAAACGGTTCTCCTGCCTCCGGCAGACCCGCGTCGGAAGTGTAATATTCGGCGGTCTTGACGTTGAACAATTCATCGTAACTACGGCCAATCCGCAGTCCGGAACCGGCGAAGACCATATCGGTCAGTTTTTCCAGGGCGCTGAGATAGCCAATATAGACGATATGATTGCTGCGAATATCCGCCGTGGTCAGGTCCGACATCATGGTGATGTTCACCGGCTTGCCGCTCTCCTGCAGGATCGGCAGAATCTTGGCCAAGGCGAAGGCGCTGCCCTCCGGCATATAGCTTAAATCCAGGTCCAGGTAATTTTCTGCCCGTTCGATATCGCTGAACTGCAGATCCTCCAGATCACTTCTGGAATTCACATTAAACTCTCGCACCATGCGGGCGATATTGCCATTGGCGTTGAGCTCACCAAAGATATAGTAGTCCCCCATAACCAACAGTATCGGTTGGCCATCACCCAACACGCTCTCCCACACTGGATGTTGGGCCGCCACCTGGTAGGCCTGCTTGGGTTCTGCATCCTCCCCCGTGAACATAAAGAGCAAGTTCGCCGTCAGCAGAATAATCACCCCGGCGAGTAGCTCATTACTGAGACTGAAGTAGCGTCTTGCTGAGAACAGGCTTGGTGCGTTGGGGTGAGCTTTTGCCAGAGGCGCTGCAGCCAAGGTGTAGCTTCCCTTCGGAATGACGATGCGATACTGCGCGTCCTGCTCATGGTTCTCGTAATAGGTGTCCAGCTTTTTCCGCAGTTGGTGCATGTAGACACGCACGGCAGAATCCACAGAAACATCGAAATCATCGCCCCGGCCCAGTACATCGATGGCCAGCTCGAGCTCCTTCGGGGATTTGTCATCGATAGAACATCGCACCAGGTAACTGAGCATGGCGCCATAATTTTTCGACCGGCCCAGCACGCCGCTGCCGATGATGCGCTGGCACAGGGCACGCAGCTCTTCAGGACTGAATATCTCGTGGATAGCCCGTAGCGATTGCGCGTCTGTTGGTTTGTTTGCCATACAAAAGCTACCTCCTCACCAAATAGCCGCCGAATAGTGCTTACGAATCTTTCGATCTTTGGTGATTAGCGATGAGCCGTCGTAACTGGATTGCGCGACGATGAGTCGATCAAAAAGATCTCTCGTCCACTCGAGTCGACTGGCGCTGGCGATCAGCGGACCGAGCATAAGATCTCGAGACTTCAGCCCAATGCTGCCCTCTAAACCTGCCAATACTCTATCAGGGGGCTGCTTAATACGGCCGGTTTCATGCAAATATTTCAATTCCAACGCGACTACCGGAGAATAAACCAGTTCTTCGGCTTCCTCTATCGCGATTTTCGCAGCATGGCTGAGTTTATCAATCAAACCCGCTGCCAGCCACACCACGACATGTGTATCGAGATACAGCATCTATAAGTTCTCTGGTTCCGACCATGTCGTAAGATCCACGCTCACCAATTCTTCGGGATCTCCCGCAATCAAATCATCAACTGCATAACGAGCGAGTACATCCATTCGACTCGGTTTGTCTTCCAGAATGATCTTCAGAGTACGACCGCGTCGGTTAATCTCAACCGGCACCCCGGTCGCCACGACCGCATCCAGTATGTTAAATAGATCTTTTCGCAACGCCGTTGGTGACAAATGCTTACTCATCATCATGATCTCGTTAGCAATACATGTACATATGGTATCTAAACAACATGTACATGTACAGCGGCGGTAATGCACCGATTACAATCGGACCCCGCTTGTTGTATAGCCCGCGCATTGAGCCCTAAATGAATGCCTCTTCCGCAAAACCCCGCGCACAATTCCTGATATCTACCGGCCAGGCCACCGTTTCCTGCTCGAAACCCGCCCTATCCCGGGCATACAGGGCCCGTACCGCCTCTTCAAAACCCGGAATATCGCCCGCCATGGCATGCATGAAGCGATTGGCGCTGTCCTGGGACCGGCGAACCAGGTCATCTCCCGCAGTCGCCTTGCGTTCCTGGTCGATAAGCCGCCGCAGCCGCGCCGAGGCCCCGCCACGCTGGTCATCCAACCATTGCCAGTGTCTCGGCAGCAGGGTGACTTCGCGGCCCACTACGCCCAGTTTGGGCCGCCCACGGGACTTTTTGGCGGGTACTTTCGGGCTACTAGCGGATTCTGCTGCCGACGCCCCGCTTTCATTTCCAGACTCCCCGGCGCCGGCCCGCAGGTCGATATCGATCTGGCGCCCATCACTTCCATTAAAAAATAAAGTATTGCCCGTATCATTATGTTTTATATGATTTTTAACCAGCTGAACTACCTCACCGAATGAACCCTCGGCGATGAGTCTCTGGGCGCTAAAAGCGAGAATTTTACTTGCCTGTTGCATGATGCTACTCCACCTCCTAGCATCGGGAGGATTTATTTATACCAAGATATTTTATAATTTTACCAAGGTAATAATAATTAGCAACAGAAATCTGACAATCACGGTTCAATAGCAGAGTGGAAGTAGTATGGAAGTGGATTCAGACTTACGCAGAAAACGTTTCCGCGGAAACGTCTAGTCGGATATTCCTACACCGCAACCGGCTTTGGCTGATCTTCTATAATCAAGCCATGGCCGATAGCTGCGAGTGCAACAACAACGCCATCCAGGCGAGATGCATGGTCCGGATTTACCAGGCGCCGAATCACCCCTTCTGACACACCCAGGCGTTGGGCAAGTGCAACATTGGACACTAACTGCTCCTGCATTGCTGATCGCAATGCAAGTTTGGCTGCCACTAGCGGCTCCACAGGCACCGTGTGCTCGCCTGGCTTCGCAGCGGATGGCAACGGTAGTGGTCGCCCTTCGAGGGAATAGCCAGCCAAAGCAGCAGCCAATGCTGCACCCATCTCTTCCACGGCCTGCGCTTCTGAATCTCCTTCAGTCAGGGCTTCAGGCACGTCTCTTGCGGAGGCAACATACTGCCCGTCTTCGTCTTGTTCCAGAGCTACCGGATAAACGTACCGCATTTTAAAACTCCTACTACAGATCAGCAGGACAAATACCGAGCTGAGAGCACATGGCCCTATACAAACCCTTCCCGACCTCTTTTTTCCGATCCTTCAAAGTGGTGAAACGCTCGCCGTAATACAAACGACCGTGGCTACCCTTGCCGTGTGGCTCGAATCGAACTTTCAAGCCCTTATGCCGGGCAAGTCGCCTCACCCGCTTTTCAAATTCCTTGTCGTTCACAGCCTGATGTCCGTATTCAGAGTTACATTCGTACATATGTGTACGAATGTCAAGCCTTCATCATAAACGCAACTATTTTAAAGTATAGGTAATCTCTGAGATTTTGCGCTCCTGACCAGATAAATCAGTTTGCATCGTAGGCTCTTAGGCTTCTTTCGAGAATGATCAGAAGTTTCGAGCGCTGTGGCCTGATGATGGAGCGAATTGCTACATTCGGGAGACAACCGCGTTAACGCCGCAGAAGAGAGGCAAGCAGCTGCAGATCACTAAGTAAAAAACTAGTTCTTCTCTGCCCGTGCCATGAAACTCTTATAGTCAACTGGTTTCATTATTCGAAATTCAACCTTCGTATCAAGCAGAGCCTTGTCCCCTGTAACCAATATTTCTGCCTCCCCGGATATTGCCAGGTCAATAAACATTTGATCATCTTCATCTGAGCATCGAGGGGCATCCAACACCGTCTGACCAGCAATACTTTCTGTGTACGGTAAATATTCCCCTAACAGTGCTTCGATCTCCTGTCGATTGAGATTGAATTTTCGATAAGACAAAACGCGGATGATTTCAGAGACAGTAGCTGTGGAAACCAGCGCTGTAATACTGCTTTGCTGCCAGTGAATTCTTAACCAACTTAATTCTCCACCCTTGAACAACAATGCAGATACCACCGAGTTGGTATCAAATACGACCCTTGTCCTATCTCTCATCCAAATTTACTACGGGCATTATCTATCGCGTATTGAATATCAGCTTCCTTAATACCCAGGGAATGTAGCTTGTCACGCACTGCATCAGCCTGCCCTGGATTATGGGGCTGCAGAATAATCCGGCCGTTTTCCGAGCTGACATCAAAGTATTCAATGCCCTCATAAGCCGCAATAATAGCCTTAGGAATCGTTATCTGGTTTTTGCTGGTTTTCTTAGCGAGCATACAAACCTTCATTGCTAATCTTTGTAAGGAATTCTTATTATAAGGAAGTAAGGAAACAATGCAACCTTGCTAACTGAGCGGCAATACCCAGGCCTTCTCCCCACGCACGCGCGGCTTAAACATCCCGTGAAGCATCCTTCCAACTCTTCGTTGTGCATAGCATCTGCTTGCTAATCCTGAAAAAGCCTCTCCGCTCCGATCAGTGGAAGCAATCTGGACAATACTTCGTCCATAACCCCATCTCCTGCCTCAGCGATCAATTTTGCTTTGCGCTCTCGCCAGGACAGAGTCTGGACAAAATTAGCCGCCACCACGACCGAGGGATGATCCAAATTGGTTACTGGCACTTCCGTTATGCCATCCCTGACACTCGTGGAAATCGGACAGCATATGATCAGGCCGGTGGCCTCGTTGTAGTCCTTACTCGAGAGTACGAACGCGGGTCGGTACTTGCCTATTTCCTTACCTTTTGTTGGCTCAAAATCGAGCCAAATGATGTCGTTGCGGTCCGGAGTATAAGCCTTCATTGATTGCCCCATTCCAAGGGCAAGGGCGTTGCCAGTTCGTCGGCATGTGCATTGAATGCCTTGAGCCCACTCAATAGTTCGGCTTCACTGAACGGCAGCGGCTTTAGGGCCGGCGTCAGGGGAGTCAAAACAATTGCCCCCTCTTTAACTTGAACATCCATTTCCGCTCCTTCGACCAATGCCAACTGACGAACCACTGGCGCTGGAATAATGGACCCCAGGGAATTACCCACTCGTCTTATCTGCGTTTTCATTCGAACACCCGTTAGAACTAAGTTATAACAATTTAGCCCAAGTCCTGGTATGTTCTAACACCCCTGAAACAAACGCAGAGTTTCCTGGTCAGTGGTATTAGAATTTAGTCTAGGGCGGTATTGGGATAATTCAAGAAAACTGCGGATTTAGCGGCCAATACACCGCCTGATGGAAGCAGCCGGGGCACTGCCAAAGGCAAGGCTTCAGCGGGCCTGATTCAAGATCCCCTCACGCAAATGAGAATCCTGTCGTTGCTGAGCCTATAGTCAGATGCAGCCGTAAAACTGCGGCAAGCTCACGCTCGGAAGGGCGTTATGTCAGGACTTGATCAACAGCGACTTCAACTTACCGTCATACTCCACTAAACCCTCGGTGATAAAGCGCTCATGATTGCGCTCGATAAAGCGCAGATCATAGAGGTAATTCACCATGGTGCCCCGGGATTGAGACAGGCCCTTGTCGCTGAGATCGGCGCCGGTATTGATCTGATAGATCATGGCTCCATTGCCCAGATGGAATCTGGCCACCGGGTCGGCGGGATACTTGCCCCGCTTCGCGTGCATGAGGTAGTTAAACACGGCCTTGCTAATGGTTTCTGATTTCTCTTCCACCGCATCCGCATCCCAGTCCAGGGCGCCAACTTCATCCCTGAGCGTGATCACTTCTTCCGGCTCGTCCTTTGCCTCATCATCCAACCACCGCTGAAACCCTGGGATCGGCGACAGCGTGACAAACTGCTTGATCGAAGGAAATTCCGCCTGCAGCTCCTGTACTACCTGCTTGATCAGAAAATTGCCGAAGGTAATATTCTTTAAGCCCGGCTGGCAATTGCTGATGCTGTAAAAGGTTGCCGTCGTGTATTTTGCAGAGTCCGCGCCCTCATCCGGAGAATCCTCCAGAATCGAGGCGATCGAATTCGGCACCGCATACCCCAGCGCCACCTCCACGAATATCAGCGGCTCATCGGTCAGGGCCGGATGAAAATAGGCAAAACAGCGCCGATTAACCGGATCGATCCGGCTGCGCAGATCATCCCAGTCCTTGATCTCATGCACTGCCTCATAACGAATGATGCGCTCCAGAATCGCCGCCGAGGTGGACCAGTCGATGGTCTGCAACACCAAAAAGCCGCGACCAAACCAGGAAGTGAACAACCTGACAAAGTTCTCGTCCACCGCCTTCAGGTTGGGATTGTCCCTGATCAGCTTCAGCAGATCCGTACGCATACTCACCAGGTCATGGGTCGCACCCGGCGTCTGGTTCAAGCGGCGCAGCAACTCAAGCCGGCGCGGTTCGGCCGCCCGGGCCAGGCGATTGAGATTCGAGCTGGTTGCCGCTTCCGTATACATCTCAAAAGCCAGCTTCACCGCCACCTCATTGGCGTTGTAGTTCTGCTCCAGGTTTTCAAAGAAGGCGAGCTTCGCCTCATCGTCGAATTCATTGTAGCTATCGAACACCTGCCGCGCCGTCAGCATGCCCGACACTTCCCCTAGAGACCCCATCAGCTTCTCTAGCAGCTCCTCGATAGACGGCTTGCCATCGCCGGAGAAGAACAGCTCCCGCTGTCGTGCCACCAGACCACTGAGAAAATCCTGAAACCTGCCAAACTCCACTGCCACTCCCCACAGCTGTAATCGATTGTTGCCGCAGCAGGAAGTTTATAGCATCGACGCAGCATTCGCATCGCCTGTCGTCACCGGCAATGTTGGGCAGACCGCCGCTGATAGCGCCGTTATCTGACTCTACTATGCAAGCCCACCAATCACGAAGTAAATCCCGGCCTTGATATCACCGCCGCAAAGCGCTCTACACAACAAAGCGTGAATCTTTAACGCAAAATTGCTGCTTGAATACTTCCACAATCCAGCTGGCTTCTTGGTGCTTTTCTCACTGTCACAGTGATATTTCTATCAAGCTTGATAAGCCAGTTCATCAGCAAATCAAATGACATTCCATCAATCCCCGCTCCACTGCTCAAACGACTAATTTGGGTTTGGTGGGCGCCAAGCAGCGTAGCGGCTTTTGCTTGGGTAAGTTTACGGTGTTTGATAATTTCACGAATAGAACGGGCAAGATCGGCTTTTGCTTGTAGCTCATCGGAGTTTTCTAACCCTAGATCGGCAAAAACATTACCACTGCTGCTTATGGATGCTGTTTCTGTATACTTCACGGCAGTGCCTCCTTCTTGGCAGAGGCGGGTATCTCTCCACCCTGAACCATATCAAGGTCAAAGCCCACTTGCCTTTTGACCTCCATAGGAAATGCCTTCAAATCCTTCAGCGAACTTCCCAAACCCTCTAAATCTCGCTTCTTGAGTTCCGACATCCAGTCATTCCTTGGAATATTGCACTGAGATAACTATGCGAGATCACGCATAACCTATCAAGATAATATGCGTAAATACGCATATTCTAGATTTCAAAACAATTAACTGCCTGGCACGCTGATCCCTTATTACCCAAATGGAATCTTGCCACCGGGTCGGCGGGATACTTGCTTCTCATGGCATGCATGAGGTAGTCAAACACGGCTTTGCTGCGGCTGCGCAGATCATCCCAGTCCTTGATCTCATGCACCGCCTCATAACGAATGATGCGCTCCAGAATCGCCGCCGAGGTGGACCAGTCGATGGTCTGCAACACCAGGAACCCACGACCAAACCAGGAACTGAACAGCCGCACGAAGTCCTCGTCCACCGCCTTTAACTGCGGATGGTCTTTCAGCAGTTTCAGCAAGTCGGTGCGCATACCCACCAGGTCATGGGTGGCACCCGGCGTCTGATTCAGCCGCCGCAATAGCTCATGACGCAAGGGCTCGGTGGCGCGGGATAACTTGTTCAGGTTCGAACTGGAAGGAATACTTGCATAGCTTTCATAGGCCAACTTCACCACCGTCTCGTTGACATTGAAATCCTGTTCCAGCTTCTCGAAGAAGGCCAGTTTAGCCTCGTCATCGGAATCGCTGTAGTTATCCAATAACTGACGCGCGGTAACGATGGCCGACACTTCGCCGGTGTTACCCATGATCTTCTCCAGCAACTCATCGATCGATGACGCTTCGCCGCCGGAAAAAAACAGACCCCGTTGCCGGGTCACCAGGCCGCTGAGAAAATCCTGAAATCTACCTAATGCCACTGCCAACCACTCCTGCTGTGCCCTGTTACCACCCGCTCGAACGGGGCGTAGTCTACTCTGAAATCGGGGTTCGATACAGCTTGAACCCTGGCTCGCCTCCCTGATGTGATTATAGACATATGCTGTATACCTCTAGACTTTAGCACGGTGTCGTCCTATGATTTTGGTCGTTTCCTACTACCGCTTAATACCTATTTATAAAAACGAGGCAATTAACGCGCCACATCCCTACTACCGAGAGAATCCCATGCCAACAATGACAACAAACTTTAGCTTCAAACTAATCAAAACCAGCATCATCGCCTGCTGCATCCTGCTGCTGGTGGCCTGTCAACCCGCCACCACCCCAGATACCCAGCAGGCCGAGGCTGCCCCGGCGGCGGCACTGGAACGGGCCGCACCTGAAGCCGTGGGCATGGATTCACAGCGCCTGGATCGCGTCACCCAGGCCATGCAGGGGTTCGTGGATGAGGGACTACTGGCCGGAGTGGTCACCATGGCGGCACGCGACAATAAACTGGTGCATTTTGAGTCGGTGGGTTACCGCGATATCGAGTTGCAAGCGCCCATGACCAACGATTCCATTTTCAGAATCTATTCCATGACCAAGCCCATTACCGGCGTGGCACTGATGATTCTCTACGAAGAAGGCAAATTCCGACTGGCCGACCCAGTGGAGAAATACATTCCCGAATTCACCGATCTACAGGTCTATGCCGGCGAAGATGACGACGGCAACATGATCACCGAGCCACAGAATCACAAGATGACCATCCGCGAGTTGATGAGTCACACCGGCGGCTTGAGTTATGGCTTGTTTTCTCAATCCACGGTCGATGATCTGTACAACGACGCTAACGTGCTGGATTCCAACTCCACCTTGAAGGACATGATCAACAAGTTGTCTGCCATTCCCTTAAGACAGCAACCTGGCTCCTTGTGGCACTACAGCGTGTCAGTGGACGTGCAGGGTTACCTGGTCGAGGTGTTGTCCGGTCAAGGGTTTGGCGGCTTTCTGGAGGAGCGAATTTTCGATCCACTGGGCATGAGCGATACCGATTTCTACGTACCGGAAGAGAAAGCCAATCGCTTCGCCCAGGTCTATGGCTATGACGATGACGGTAAACTGATCGCACAGGAAGGATTCGGCGGCAGCAACAACTACTTAGAGGAACAGGCCTTCGAATCCGGCGGTGGCGGCCTCGTGTCTTCTTCCATGGACTATATGCGCTTCGCCCAGATGGTATTAAACGGCGGTGAGTTGGATGGAGTGAGGATCCTGGCACCTTTGACAGTTGGCCTGATGCATCGTAATCAATTACCAAAAAGCGTGGAAAGCATCACCCTCGGAGGCGGTGCGGGTACCACCTTCGGATTGGATTTCGCGATCATCGAAGACCCGGTCGAAGCCGAGTCGTATTCCAAGGGAGAGTTTTACTGGGGCGGTGCTGCGGGGACGTGGTTCTGGATAGATCCGGTTGAGGACTTGGTGTTTGTAGGAATGATCCAGCAGTTTGGGCAGGGGATACCGGATGTGAGAGGGACGAGTCGGAGGTTGGTGTATCAATCCATAATCGAACCTTACGGAATCTAAGCTGATTAGTTAAATGATTAACAAGCGACTTGTTCTAGTTCTTTAAGCATATCTAGAGCGAGTCGCTTTCTATCAAATTGTTGGGCAGCATCAAGGCAATTATTTCTTAACCTTTCCCATTCAGTCCTGTCTTCACATAGATTGAGAACTGACTCAGCGATCTGTTCTGGGCTTTCTGGGTCAATCACCACACCTGAATCATGTGCTCGCACTAGTTTTGTTGCCTCGCCTTCCGGCACACCAATCAGGACCGGTAGCCCCATAGCCCAGCTTTCAAATATTTTGGAAGGAATGACTTTGCTGAACAGCGGTGAATTACGAAGATGGACAATGGACAGGTCGCATAGCGACCAGATAGCAGGCATCTTGGACTTACTTTGCCGTCCCATGAACAATAGATTCGACAAATTCTTGTCTTGAGAAAATAGTCTGATTCGCTCAGCATTGGCTCCGCCTCCAACTATTAGAAATGAGATATCATCTCGATTTCTTAGCTTTTCAGCCGCTTCGATAACAACCTCCACGGCATGAGCCAATCCGATAGTACCTAAATACCCAATAACGAATTTGTCTTTGAGATTAAACGAATCTCGAAGTTCGTTATCCTTCTCACGAGGTTGATACACCTGTAAATCCACACCATTTAGTACTACTGAAATCTTCTTGGCATTGATACCTCGCGAGATAAGTTCTGCCTTGAACGAATTGGTAACAGCAATAATCAAATCGGATCGCCGATACAGAAATAACTCAACCTTTTCCAACATTCTGAGCAATCTTGAATTTTTTGACGCTCCAACTGCCTGAATGGATGCCGGCCAGATGTCACGCAATTCAAAAACAAAAGGTTTCCTCCGAAGAAAAGATAAGAACTAGCCCCCACATGCACAAAAAAATTGCGGTGATGTTGCGACTATTACGTTGGGTTTTCGAACAAATAGCCCCGCAATAATTGCCGAGAAAATGAATGATAGGTAATCCAGTGATCTCCTGGCGAAACCTTCGTTTGCAGTGATGTAGGTTTTTACGCGCCTGACTTCGATACCATCCATGTTTTCCATTTGAAATAATTTATTCTCATAACCTGGATAGACCTTGCCTTCAGGGAAGTTGGGCGCACAGGTAATTACAGTGACTCGATGCCCCGCCTTTACCCATTCCCTTGCGTGCTCGTAAGTGCGAGTTGCTGGCGCATTGCCCTCAGGTGGGAAATTGTCTGTTAAGAACAGAATATGCATCTAGCACCAATCATTGAGCTTACCAAGAGATGTTCACAGTACAATCACGTTCAGTTGACTCAATTACCAGGCACTTATTTTTTTGAGAAAGATTGAATCTTGGGTGATAAGTGGAATCAATGACACTCAATATTCCGCCGGTTACATCCAATTCGATTTTGTTTCCTTCAGCAACTAACTTACATCCAGAGTCGTAATTTTGTTCTACTAGCACATCTGTGTGCAGGTGTAGTCTTGAAATCGCTTGACCGTACTTCCCTTCCAATACATCAGTTATTTCTAATTTTGAGTTAGAGAGAATCCATTTCCTACTGTGAATTACTTTGCCTAGCAATCTTTTATAACCGTCATGCTTACATTCAACCTGGATATATTCATCTGTATCAATGACTGCTTGATCAAATGGTCTGGCGCGCCGGGCAACTCGAAAGCTGTTCCAGACTTCAGAAGAATTCTGCCCATCAACTTCAATAGTATTATGCGCGCTGGTACCCCGTTGTCTTTCCCTTTCTTCACCTACTTCATATCGGTCAATTCCACTATTTACGAATATCCTCTTATCAAATAAAGACAACTCAAATGATAACGTATCAGCATGACCATGCCCTGGTTGATAATCCGGTCCGATGGGAGCCACGTCACAAATTAAAGCGGCTTGATGGGCATTAGCTCTCACGTAACCGGATTCGTTGAGCTCCACTAGCATTTGGTTGGTGGATTGTTCTAATTCAATACCAATTTGCTCAGCATAATCTTTCAACTTTTCACAGTTAGGCGCAATTCCAGTTACTGAGTCATTGAAAAACGCTATGTAAACATCCACACCAAACTTTATTCAGATTGTAAACATCCCCTAGAATAGGGGCATCCCATTTTAGAGTTCTCCGGCATACACTATGCCTATAAGGAGAACGAAAAATGAAGAAGTCACGCTATAGCGTGACTTCTTTAGCCACATTCAGCCGAGCAAGTGCCTCTTTGGGTAGCACAATCCCTGTGGAGGAGCCCACCGTAGTTACTTTGACTGTGATCATTGCACTTTCCAACTCTGCATTATAACGATTATTACAATAGTAAAGAACAAGGAGGTTCGCAACATTTGGCGAAAAGCAGGCTTTGAATAAAGGGCCGGAGGCATTTTTCATTTGGTCTGCTACACATTGTCAACAATATGATTGATTTATTGCGATAATCGGGTAATAATCGCTTACATCCTTATTTATTGTTGACATTTAAACGTATGGACTCACAAGTCCAATCCAAATCCTCTACCCTGGCAGACAGTGTATTCGAACAGATTCGTGCCGCTATTATCAACGGCGAGCTGCCACCAGGCTCCAAAGTCAACGAACCCCAACTCAGCAAGCAATATGGCATCTCTCGCGGGCCACTGCGGGAGGCCATTCGGCGTCTGGAAGGCTGTAAGCTGGTGGAGGTTATCCCTAATGCTGGCGCTAAGGTAGTTTCGCTTAATAGTGAGCAAGCCCTTGAAATATATGCCATTAGAGAGGCGTTAGAAGGGCTGGCTTGCCGGTTGGCGGCGGTCCGGACGACGGCTGAGGACTGCGCCAGGTTGCGCGCCCTGCTGGCCAATCATGAGCAGCAGATTCAATCGGAAGATGGCCGTCGTTACTACCAGAAGGAAGGCGATCTGGATTTTCACTATCTCATTGTACAGCTCAGCGGCAATACACAGCTTTTCAATCTGCTGTGCGGCGAGCTTTATCATCTGCTGCGTCTGTATCGGGTGCAGACCAGCAGCCAGCCTTCCCGTCCACGGCAGGCGTTTAAGGAACATCATCAGATCGTCGATGCGCTGGAAAGTAATGATGGGGAACTGGCAGAATTGCTGATGAAACGACATATTTCCAGCGCTAGAGAAACACTAATTAATAAAATTAATCAATGAGTTATATAGATAACTTAATCTTAAGGAGTAGAACATGAGTTCTGGATCAGCCGGGGCCCTTTCCGCCGGTGCAAAGTTTCGTAAGGCGCTACAAGACCACCATCCGCTGCAGATTGTCGGCACTATTAATGCCTACTGCGCCATGCTGGCGGAGGATGCGGGTCATGATGCGATTTACCTGTCTGGTGGCGGTGTTGCGAATGCCTCTTATGGGCTGCCGGATCTGGGGATTACCAGTCTTAATGACGTGGTTGCGGACGTGGAGCGCATCTGCAATGCCAGTGAGATCCCGCTGTTGGTGGATATCGATACTGGCTGGGGTGGGGCTTTTAATATCTCCCGCACGATTAAGGCGATGGAGAAGGCCGGGGCGGCGGCGGTGCATCTGGAGGACCAGGTGGCGCAGAAGCGCTGTGGGCATAGGCCTAACAAGGCGATTGTGAGCAAAGAAGAGATGGTGGATCGGGTCAAGGCGGCGGTTGATGCGAAGACTGACGCGGATTTCGTGGTGATGGCGCGGACCGATGCCCTGGCAGTAGAGGGCATGGATGCGGCGATTGAGCGGGCTGTGGCCTGTGTTGAGGCGGGGGCGGATGCCATATTTCCCGAAGCAATACTTGAGTTGGAACAATACCGGCAGTTTACAGATGCGGTTAAGGTTCCGGTATTGGCGAATATTACGGAATTTGGGCAGACGCCGCTGTTTAATTGTAAGGAATTGGATGGGGTTGGGGTGGCGATGGTGCTGTATCCGCTTAGTGCGTTCAGGGCGATGAGTCGGGCGGCTCTGGATGTGTATCAGGCAATTGCGATCGATGGGGATCAGAAGGCAGTGCTGGAACGGATGCAGCCGCGGACGGAGTTGTATGAGGTGCTGGGGTATCATGTTTATGAAGAGAAGCTTGATGCTTTGTTTAGGCAGTAAGGGGCTAAAAATAGTGTCAGTGACGGGTCAGGAACTCGGTATTTATTTTTGTGACACGCCGTGAATACGTCCCTGTAGGCTTGGCGCCCGTCTGACCGCCATGGATGGCGGGAATGCCGAAAATACAGGAGCGATTATTCGGCCCTGCGGGCGACAGTCACAAAAACAAGCACCGAGTTCCTTCCTCGCAGATCTGGGAAAAGGTTATTTACTTAATATATCAATTAGTTACTAAGTCTACTTAATTTGGAATTAGCAACGAAGGCGAACGAATACATATTACTAACGGAGATAGGGTATGGCGGAAAAGAAATTGGGGGGTGCGGGGCTTCGGGGCCAGGTGGCGGGGGAAACTTCGCTGTGTACGGTGGGTAAGACGGGTACCGGGCTGACTTATCGGGGTTATGACATCAGCGTGCTGGCGGAGAAGGCGAAGTTTGAGGAAGTGGCTTATCTGTTGCTGCGGGGGCAGCTGCCGACGCAGGCAGAATTAGATACTTATGTTAGTAAAATCAAATTGTTGCGTGACCTACCGCAAGAGTTAAAGGATGTGCTCGAGCGCATCCCTGCCAGCGCCCATCCGATGGATGTCATGCGCACCGGTTGCTCTATGTTGGGCAACCTGGAGACTGAAACTGACTTTTCTCAGCAGGATGATGCAATTGACCGTCTGTTGGCGATCCTGCCGTCCATTATTTGTTACTGGTATGTGTTCTCACACGAGGGCAGGCGTATCGATACGGCGCTGGATGATGCCTCTAT
>CAJXIY010000082.1 GCA_913054495.1 uncultured Gammaproteobacteria bacterium
GAGCTAGCGACAGAGGAGATTTTTACTTCTCCTTGATTTGGCGGAATTGGCTGGGCTGTAGCCAACAAAATAATCGACATTAAACTTCAGACCGGAGACCTCACTGAGGATGGGGACGCACTCTTCTTCGGTGGCACCGGGGTAAACAGTGGATTCGAAGATAATGATATTGTCTTTTTGCAAGCTGGCCGCCACCAGTCTACAAGCTTTGCGCACCGGTCCCAGGTCCGGCTGGTTCTGGGCATCGATGGGCGTGGGTGCGGTGATGATGTAAATTTCACGGTCGGAAAGGGCGTCTGCCTCGGCGGTGTAGGTAATCTTGCTGTGAAGTTTCAGATCGTCGGCGCTAAGAGCCAGGTTGTGATCGATACCCTACAGGATTTCCTCGACACGTTGCGCGTTTATATCGTAACCCACGGTGGGGAAATGCTGCGCCAGGGCGTGGGCCAGTGGTAGACCCACATAGCCCAAACCCAATACGCCAATTTTCGTCTCTGTACTTAAAGCATCCTGGCTCATTGACTAGCATCCTGTGTTAACACTACGATAAAACCCTGTGGAATCGGGTATGAGATGGCGCTGCTGGGATTCTACTCGATATTGGTCCGTTTTCGCGACCTCACTTTGCTTTCTACCCTGTCCAATGGACCCAACGCTCACTCCGATCCGCGGCTCTCGTGGTACAATCCTTGGCTTGAAGTGGCCGATAAATTCGATCTAATGCAGCCGGTTAACAGGTGAGGCAATGACAGGGTTCAAGCGCATAGGCTTAGTAGGGCGACCGGATCACTCCGGTGTGGTCGATTCGTTGCAGCGACTGCTGACTCTGCTGGCGGCGAAAGAGCTTACGGTGGTTCTGGATGACATTACCGCCGGGCTGATCGACTCCAGCGGCCAACAGGTGTGCAAGCGTGAAGAATTGTCCAGTCACTGCGACCTGGTCATCGTCGTCGGTGGCGATGGCAGCATGTTAAATGTCGCGAAATATGTGGCTGCAGATCAGGTGCCGGTTATTGGTATCAATCGGGGGCGGCTCGGATTCCTCACCGATATTTCGCCCGATGATTTAGAGGCGAGAGTGGAAGATGTCCTCAGTGGCAAATACAGCGTGGAGTCCCGCTTCTTACTCGATGTAGCCATCAAGCGCAAAGACGGACTCGAGATCCTCGGTTGCGCACTCAATGACGTGGTGTTGCATCCGGGGCAGGCCGCGCAAATGATCGAATTCGAATTGTTTGTTGACGATAAATTCGTCTATAGCCAGGAGTCGGATGGCCTCATCGTGGCGACACCTACAGGATCTACGGCCTACTCGCTTTCCGCCGGAGGTCCCATCATGCATCCGGATCTGAATGCGGTGGTACTGGTGCCGATGTACCCCCATTCGCTCAACAGCCGGCCCATCGTGGTCGATGGTGACAGTGAAATTCGACTGGTAGTGGCGGCCAAAGGCAGTCTGCAACCACAACTAAGTTGTGATGGTGAGGTGCGCTATACCGCCTCGGCTGGCGACGAAATTGTCGTCACGAAAAAGGATGTTGCGCTGCAATTGGTGCATCCACTGGATCACAGCTTCTACCAGGCCTGTCGTAGCAAGCTTGGCTGGGGCAGTCGCCTGGTTCGCGTCGATGATTAGGGCGGCAAGCCTGAGCATCGATGTCAATCTGCTGAGCTTTAGTCAATTACTCCAGAGACAGGGCGTCCCCCATAGAATTATCGAGGAGTCAGGACAACAGGTCATCTGGGTCGAGGAGGAGGGGGAAGCTGATCTGGTCAGGCAATCCCTGTCGGACTGGAGTTTGAATTCAGGGAATGTGCAGGCGGACCCGGTATCGCAGAATGCTGGCTCGGTGAGTCTGGGTGCGGCGCTGCTGCCGCGGCATAGTCTACTGCCGTCGTTAAGGCGCGCATTCTTGGCGAGTCCGTTGACGCTCTCGCTGATAGCGGCCTGTTTGCTGGTGGCTTTGCTTAGCCTGATGGGAACCCAGCCGGGGCGGGTTGGGATTCTTTTTTATCCCCTGTTGGCCGTCGATAATTTACTCGCATTGCTCGGCGAACTCACCAGCAACGGTACTCTCCTGCGCACGCTGACGCCCATGTTTCTGCATTTTGGCGAGTTACACCTGATTTTCAACATGTTATGGCTGTGGTATTTCGGCCGCCAACTGGAGGCAATTCATCCCCGTTGGTTGTTTGCGGTGCTCATCATACTGACTTCATTTGTCAGTAACACCACCCAGTACCTGAGCAGTAACTTTAATAATTTCGGTGGCATGTCCGGGGTGGTTTATGGCCTGGTTGGATACACCTGGCTTGTCCACATTCTGATGCCACGCAGTAGACTGGAGATACGAGGCAGCATGTTTGCCGTGTTTGTTGTCGCGCTGGTGCTGATGGAAATCCTTGCATCATCCTGGATTGCCACGGCGGCGCATATTGGCGGGCTGTTCAGCGGCTTGTTGCTGGGGCTCGGTGTCGCCGGCTTCTATCGTCTGGTGTTAAAGCGGGATCGTATCAGTCGTTCTCCTTCGAGCTAGCCGATTGAGAGTTTTCCAACGGCCTTCTAGGGAGCCTCTGATTCATGCCCAGAGCGAGGCAGAAATTTTAAGCGGGTTGAAGCAATGGAAGATGATTTGTCTGCACCAGTGCTGAGTCGGCCTGAATCTCTCGCCGAGTTAATCGACAATATTTCACCGACAATCTATGATTCTCTGAAGTCGGCGATTGAGCTGGGTAAATGGCCCGATGGGTCTCGGCTTAGTAGTGAACAGGTGGACAAGTGCATGCAGGCGGTCATCCTCTATGAGGCGGAATGCCTGCCGCAGCAACAGCGCACCGGTTTCGGACTGCCGGCTCGATGCTCGAAGCAGCAGAAAAAATAGAACGGGAGTGATTGGCGTATGCGTTAGTCACTTCTTTAAAACCAGTAAAGTGTATATATGGAAAAAATAGCCAAGGGCACTCTAAGAAAAATGCGCAGCCGGCTGGAGCGGCCAGTCGCCTACAAAATTCCCCTGGGGGACACCGAGGTCGCGGTAAATCCCCTGCTGGGAAAGCAGCTGAAACTGGAATTCAGCGGCAGCATTAACTGTGTGTATTGCGGCAGGAAGACTAACAAGAGTTTTAACCAGGGTTTTTGCTGGCCCTGTTTCCAAAAACTGGCGCAGTGCGACTCCTGCATCATCCATCCGGAGAAGTGTCACTTCGATCAGGGTACCTGCCGTGAACCGAGCTGGGGCGAAAGTTTCTGTCTGCAGGATCACATCATCTACCTGGCCAATTCCTCGGGTCTGAAGGTGGGGATTACTCGCGCGACCCAGGTGCCGACGCGCTGGATAGACCAGGGAGCAAGCCAGGCACTGGCGATCATCCGAGTCAGGAATCGCTTGCAGTCCGGCACTCTGGAAGTGATGTTCAAAGCCCATGTCGCCGACAAGACCAATTGGAGGGATATGCTCAAGGGTGTGCCCGAGTCACTGAATCTGCAACGGGAGAGCGAGAAACTCATACAATCCTGTGCCGAAGAGATCGAGGATGTGGAAGCGAGATTCGGTTTTTTTGCGATTAGTATTCTCGCTGGACTCGACACCGAACTCATCGAATATCCGGTAGTTGAGTATCCGCAAAAAGTGACCTCCTTCAACTTCGACAAGACACCGCTGGTCGAAGGCACGCTGATGGGGATTAAGGGTCAATACCTGATCTTCGATACCGGTGTCATCAACATACGCCGTTTCTCCGGTTACGAAATACAGCTCAGTTACTGACAGCGCGGGGCAAGCAATCGGCACTCGGGCACCCGCACTTACATTCCATCACCCTGCAGGATTAGAAAGACAGAAAATGAAAAACGCCCAGGCCAGGACCACCTATTTACGCGATTATCGTCCACCGACATTTACTATAGAAACCACCGAGCTGCACTTCGACCTGTTCGAAGATTACGCGCTGGTTGTTTCCAAATTGCTACTCAAGCGTAAGCAGGTACCGGAGGCGGAGGAGAGCGATATTTTGGTTCTCCATGGACAACAGCTGCAACTGCAGAAACTATGTATCGATGGCAAAGAGCTGTCCTCGGATCAGTACCTGGTAGATGAAGACGCGCTGACTATTCCCGCCCTGAGCGAATTACTCGGTGCGCCGGTGCTGGAATTTACCCTCGAGTGTCATACTTCGATTGAACCGCAAAATAATACCGCGCTGGAAGGCTTGTACAAGTCGCGTAAGATGTTTTGCACGCAATGCGAAGCCGAAGGCTTCAGGCGTATCAGCTACTATCTCGATCGGCCCGATGTGATGTCGAAATTTACCACGACTATTACCGCGGACCGCGCAAAATACCCGATCCTGCTTGCCAACGGTAATAAGATTGCCAGCGGTACTTCGGAATCTGATCACAGTCGTCACTGGGTTACCTGGGAAGACCCCTTCAAGAAACCCAGTTATCTGTTTGCCCTGGTGGCAGGGGACCTTGCCAGCCTCGATGATAGCTTTATTACCGCCAGTGGTCGCGATATTAAGTTGCAAATATTTGTGGAGGAGAAGGATCTCGATAAATGTGATCACGCCATGCGGTCTTTGAAAAATGCCATGGACTGGGATGAAAGAGTCTATGGCCGGGAATATGACCTGGATATTTTCATGATCGTCGCCGTGGATGATTTCAACATGGGGGCGATGGAAAACAAGGGGCTAAATATATTCAATACCTCCTGCGTGCTGGCGAATTCAAAAACCCAGACCGACCTGGCGTTTCAGCGTGTCGAGGCGGTAGTTGCACACGAATATTTTCACAACTGGTCCGGTAATCGCGTCACCTGCCGCGACTGGTTTCAGCTCAGCCTGAAAGAAGGCTTTACGGTTTTTCGTGACTCTGAATTTTCCGCCGACATGGGGTCGAGAACGGTGAAGCGTGTGGAAGACGTGGCATTTCTGCGGACTGTTCAGTTCGCGGAAGATTCCGGTCCGATGGCGCATTCTGTGCGACCTGACTCTTATATGGAAATCTCCAATTTCTATACGGTGACGATCTACGAGAAAGGTGCCGAAGTAGTGCGCATGATCAGCCTGATCCTCGGGCCCGGGCGCTTCCGTGCCGGCACGGATTTATATTTTGAAAGACACGATGGCGAGGCGGTGACCACAGAAGATTTTATTGCCGCCATGGAAGCTGCGAATGATATCCAGTTGCGGCAGTTTCGAAACTGGTACAGCCAGGCTGGCACCCCGGTACTGGCCATAGAAGGCAGCTATGACGAGGAAACCAGGCGTTACACCCTGAGCGTGAAGCAATCCTGCCCGGATACGCCGGGTCAATCGAACAAGCGGCCATTTCATATCCCGCTGCGCGTTGGCTTGATCGGGGCGGCAGGGGTGGAACTGCCCCTGAAACTCGCCGGGGCCGGCAAGCCGGAAACTACCGATCTGGTTCTCGATGTCTGTGAAGAATCTCAGCAGTTCGTGTTCGAAGATGTCGCAGCGAAGCCTGTGCCTTCCCTGTTACGAAGTTTCAGTGCGCCGGTACGTCTGCAGTTCGACTACTCTCGGGAGGATCTGTTTTTTCTGATGGTGCACGACAGTGACGGCTTCAATCGCTGGAATGCAGCGCAGCTGCTGGGCGTTAGTATCATCGAGGACTTGCAGGGTCTATATCCGAATCCAGATGCGCTGGTTTTACCGGAAATTTTGTGCGACGCCTATGCCCTCGTGCTGGATTCAGCACTTAAGGACAGTCAATTGGATCAGGCCATGATCGCGCAGCTGCTGGCCCTGCCTACAGAAGGCGTCCTCATCGAGCAGGCCCAGGTGGCCGATGTAGAGAGCATACATGGGGTTCGGGAGTTTCTGGCGAACCGGCTGGCGCAGGCATTGGAGAAAAAATTCGCGGCGCTGTACCAGGCTAACATCGATGAGGGAAAATTTGCCGTAGATGCCCGCTCCATGGCGCGACGATCATTAAAAAACCTGGCCCTGACCTACCTGGTAAGAACTGGAGAAGCTGCATGGCTCGAAGCCTGTAATCGACAGTTCACCACCGCAGGCAATATGACAGACCAGTATGCGGCACTGAAGAACCTGGTTAACAGTGACACGGACCTGGGGCGGGTTTTTGCTACAGAGGCCCTGGACGGCTTCTACAAACAGTGGCGTCACGAGCCCCTGGTGGTAGATCAATGGTTTGCCGTGCAGGCCACCAGCCAGTTAAGCGGTGTCCTCGGCAGGGTGAAACAGCTCCTGCACCACGAGTGTTTCGAGATCAGGAACCCGAACAAGGTGCGCTCGCTGATTGGCGCATTTTGTGGCCAGAACCATGTTGCTTTCCATGCCGCCGCCGGCGATGGCTATGAATTCCTGGCGGATCAGGTGCTAAGCCTGGACAAGCTGAACCCGCAGATCGCGTCGCGCCTGCTGACACCGTTAACGCGCTGGCGAAAATTTGATGAGAAGCGACAGGCCCTGATGCAGGTGCAACTACAACGCATCAAAGCCACGGCCGACATTTCCCGGGACGTATTCGAGATAGTGGAGAAGAGTACGGTCTAGCGCACCTCTGAACAATGCAGTGATGCCCCGGCGTACTAAGAGCGCTATGCGACTTCCTGTATGTCCGTCAGCGGGATATTCTTTGCTGCCTCCGCCGCTTCCATGTAGCTGGCCATTTCATCGAAGTTTAAATAGCGATAGATGTTGTCGGCCATGGTGTTGATATTTTCCATATAAGCCATGTATTCATCCATGCTGGGAATCTTACCCATGGCGGCAGACACCGCAGACAATTCGGAAGAGGCGAGATAAACATTGGCGCCCTGGCCGAGTCGATTGGGAAAATTGCGGGTGGATGTGGAGATGACGGTGGAATTGGGTGCGACCCGCGCCTGGTTGCCCATGCACAGAGAGCAGCCGGGTATCTCGGTGCGGGCACCTGCCACCCCGAATACACTATAGATGCCTTCTTCGATCAATTGGCGTTGATCCATCTTCGTCGGTGGCACGATCCACAATTTGGTCGGCAGCTCACCTTCAACCTGCTTCAGCACTTCGGCGGCGGCACGAAAATGACCGATGTTGGTCATGCAGGAGCCAATAAACACTTCGTCGATCTGGGTACCCTGGACTTCTGACAGGGTCTTGATGTCGTCAGGATCATTGGGGCAGGCCAATAGGGGTTCCTTGATCTGGTTCAGATCGATGTCGATGATCTTGAAATACTCGGCATCTGCATTGGGCTCCATCAGCACCGGATTCTCTAACCACTCTTCCATGGCACGAGCCCGGCGTTCCAGGGTTCTGGCATCCTGATAACCTTCGGAGATCATCCATCGCAACAGGGTAATATTGGATTTGAAGTATTCGATGATGGGTTCCTTGCCCAGTCGAATGGTGCATCCGCCGGCGGAGCGTTCGGCAGAGGAATCGGAAATTTCGAATGCCTGTTCCACTTTTAGCTCAGGCAGGCCTTCTATCTCGAGGATACGGCCGGAGTAGATATTCTTCTTGCCCTTCTTCTCCAGGGTGAGGTCACCCGATTGCAGTGCCGCATAGGGAATCGCATTCACCAGATCCCGCAGGGTGATACCGGGCTGCATCTCGCCGCTGAATCTCACCAGTACCGACTCCGGCATATCCAGCGGCATCACACCGGTGGCGGCGGCGAAGGCCACCAGACCCGATCCGGCCGGGAAGGAGATGCCGATTGGAAAACGGGTGTGGGAATCGCCGCCGGTACCCACGGTATCGGGTAACAACATACGATTTAGCCAGGAGTGGATGATGCCGTCGCCGGGACGCAGAGCGATGCCGCCGCGTGTCTGCATGAAGTCAGGCAGGGAGTGTTGGGTGTCAATATCCACCGGTTTTGGGTAGGCGGCGGTGTGACAAAAGGATTGCATCACCAGGTCGGCCGAAAAACCGAGACAGGCGAGATCTTTCAACTCGTCCCGGGTCATGGGCCCGGTGGTGTCCTGGCTGCCCACAGTGGTCATCCGCGGTTCGCAGTAGCTGCCGGGTCTGACACCCTCGACACCGCAGGCCTTGCCCACTATCTTCTGTGCCAGGGTAAATCCACTGGAGGATTCCGCGGCGGTAAGAGGGGAGCGAAATACGTCGGAGGGCTCCAGTTTCAATTCTTCGCGAGCCCGTTGGGTGAGACCGCGACCGATGATCAGCGGGATTCTGCCGCCGGCACGAACTTCATCCAGCAGCACTTCCGTCTGCAACTTGAAATCGGTGACGACTTCGTCGGAATCGTGGCGGGTAATCCTGCCTGCATATACATCGATATCGATGATGTCGCCAGTTTCCAGTTGCTCCACATCGCATTCCAAGGGCAGGGCGCCGGAGTCTTCCATGGTATTAAAAAAGATGGGTGCAATCTGGCCCCCTATGCAGACACCGCCGTCACGCTTGTTGGGAATATGGGGGATGTCGTTACCGATATGCCATAGCACCGAGTTGGTGGCGGATTTCCTGGATGAACCTGTACCCATCACATCGCCCACCAGGGCAACCGGGAATCCGGTGTGCTCCAGCTCGTTGATTTGCTCGATGGCGTTGGTCACGCCTTCACGCGGATTCTTGTACATGGCCAGGGCATGCAGGGGGATATCCGGTCGCGACCAGGCGTCTTGCGCCGGTGATAAATCGTCGGTATTGGTCTCGCCGGGAATCTTGTAGACCACCACGGTCAACTTCGCCGGAATCTCCGGCCTGGAAGTAAACCACTGTGCATCCGCCCATGACTGCAACACCTGCTGCGCATGGCTATTGTCCTGGCTTGCCTTCTCGGCAACATCATGGAAGGCGTCGAACATGAGCAGGGTATGACACAGCTCTTTTCCCGCCGCGGCTCCAAGCTCGGCGTCGTCCAACAGTTCCACCAGGGTGGTGATGTTATAGCCGCCGAGCATGGTGCCGAGCAGCTCCACTGCCAGGGTTTTATCGATGAGGGGCGACGTGGTTTCACCCCTAGCCACAGCAGATAAGAATCCGGCTTTGACATAAGCGGCTTCATCGACGCCGGCGGGAACCCGGTTCGAAATCAAGTCGAGGATAAACGCTTCGTCATCCGGGGGAGGAGTTTTCAGTAACTCGATCAAGTCGGCGACTTGTTCCGCAGATAACGGTTTCGGTACCACGCCCAGCTCGGCGCGCTCGGCGACGTGTTTTCGATAGGCTTCTAACACAGTGTTTCCCCTTGAGAATGATAGTGCCGGTGAACCGAATTGGGGTTTTATCCATGGGGCTGATACGCCGATCGTGGAGATGCGCCACTGGATTCACTCGGGCAGGTAGAATGTTCTTGCACTCTGCTTGGTGGTTCGATTCCGACCTGGGAAGGTGAGGAATCTACCAAGGCAGACTGATAAGACGTGCGCGTATTCTATTGTAAAATCACACAAAAATCCAGTTTGGCCGGCTTGGCGGGAAGTGTAAAACAGCGTTCGGATTAATATTCCGCGGCTGTAGATGGCTACGGCGCCTGCGAATATTGCAGCCACGACTGTATCTAATTTGTCACTGGCTTCCACTATGCTATGCCAGCGACGGATTTTATTTTGCGGCAAGATGCGCTACGGTAATACACGGTGTATATTGCCT
Source organism: uncultured Gammaproteobacteria bacterium (assembly GCA_913054495.1). Classification (GTDB taxonomy): domain Bacteria; phylum Pseudomonadota; class Gammaproteobacteria; order Pseudomonadales; family Pseudohongiellaceae; genus UBA9145. The sequence goes on from CAJXIY010000082.1 coordinate 9,598, forward strand.
AAAAACTTGTTAAAGTTTGCGCTGAGTAAACCGACTATTTTCTTCACCGTCTCTCGAAATTACGCCCATGGCCGCTGTTAAGACACCCTGTATTGGAATCTGTTCCACCACTTCTTTTGGTGATTTGGTGTGTCGGGGCTGTAAGCGATATGCATTCGAGGTCATCAACTGGAATAGCTATGACGCCGATGCCAGGCGCGCGGTATTAAAGCGAATCGAAAAACTCAATCGCCAGATTCTCGAGAACAAGCTGCGCATTTACTCGGTGGTAAATCTGAAGGCCAGCCTGGAGCGCTGGCAAGTGCCCTACGATCCTTCGCTATCGCCTTATTGCTGGTTGCAGAATCTGCTGAAAAAAAGCCATAGGCAGATCGACAGCTTTGAGGAATGGGGCGTCTACGTCTTGCCCGAATTTGCAGAAATTCCTCTGCCGAAGCTATGTGAGCAGATTGAGCAGGAGCTGCTGACTCTCAGCGGCGCCCATTATGCTCGCTACTTCGAAGCCAAGGCGGTTTGAAGAGGGAAGTTTTGGAGACTGACGCCGTCGGGGTTTAATTCGGCAAACCAGCCCTGCTGATCCCAATCTCCCAATACGATTCGCCGGGCTTCGCTATGCTCGGCAATCGGCGAATCCAGCTGAATCTGGTGGATCGCGGGGCGGTGAGTATGGCCGTGTATTACCGTGGTTTGCTGGGTGCTCTTGAGCAACTGCAGGACTTCATTCTGATTTACGTCCATGATCTGACTGGATTTATCGGCGATCGCGCTCTGACTTTGCTGCCTCGCCTGGTTTGCGAATGCGTGCCTCTCATCGAGAGATTTCGCCAGAAATTCTCGTTGCCAGTCAGGGTCTCTGACCTGCTCTCTGAATTTCATGTATTCGGTATCGTCGATGCAGAGCTGATCTCCGTGCAACAACACCACCGAACCGGATTCACTGCGCAGTATGTAGGGATCTTCGATGAGAGTTGCACCGCATTGTTCTGCGTAGTCGGGGCCGATTAAAAAATCCCGATTGCCATGACCGATAAAAACCCATGCGCCTGCCCGATTGAATGCTGCGAGTGCCTTGGCGATCGTGGAATTGAGTTCCGAGACATCATCATCACCGATCCAGACTTCAAACAGGTCACCGAGGATGAACAGAGCATCGCTCTGGCCCTCGTTAGCCTTCAGGAAGTGCAGCAGGGTACTGGTAATGTCTGGGCGGGATTCTTGCAGATGTAAGTCGGAAATAAACAGGGTTCTTGAAGACAGCATCAACTTTCTTGGGTGACGGTGGCGGACTCGATAATCACTTCGGTGACGGGTACATCCTGGTGACCCCCTGCAGACGCGGTCTCGCAATTCTTGATCTTGTTGACCACGTCCATGCCATCGGTAACCCGTCCGAACACGGCATAACCCCAACCCTGGTCGGTCTTGCTGCGATGATTCAGGAAATTGTTGTCACTGAGGTTGATAAAAAACTGGGATGTGGCGGAGTGAGGGTCGGCAGTGCGCGCCATCGCCAGGGTGCCGGTACGGTTCTGTAAGCCGTTGTCCGCCTCATTTTCGATGCAGTCACGATTGGCTTTTTCCTGCATGCTGGGATCGAAGCCACCGCCCTGAATCATGAAATTGTCGATCACGCGGTGAAATATGGTGCCATCATAGAAGCCGTCCTCTGTGTATTGCAGGAAATTGGCAGATGAGATTGGTCCTTTTTCGAAATCCAGCTCTAACGTAATTGCGCCGTAATTTGTCTTTAAAACAATCATGCTGACTACCTTATATTATCGATCACAAATTTTAGTTAGTGGATCGTGACCGAATCGCTATAATAAGTGTTTTCGGCCCCACACAATAGTCTAGAAACAGCCTCGAGATCAAAGAATTCCCAGATGACAGACTCTGATACGGATAGCAAGGACTCTTCCGCTGGCCCGACTAGCTCAAATTTTATCCGCCATATGATTGCACAAGACCTGGCCGAGGGTAAGCACGGCGGCCGTGTGCACACCCGATTCCCACCGGAGCCAAATGGTTATTTGCATATCGGCCATGCCAAATCCATCTGTCTCAATTTCTCCGTAGCAGCCGAAAACGAGGGCCAGTGTAATTTACGTTTCGACGACACTAACCCGGAAAAAGAGAGCCAGGAATATGTCGATGCGATCAAGGAGAATATCAACTGGCTGGGTTTCCATTGGCATGGCGAGGTGCGTTATTCCTCGAATTACTTTAGCGAGTTGTATGAATTTGCGGTTCAGCTCATCGGCCGTTCCCGTGCCTTCGTCTGCAGCTTGAGTGCGCAGGAGTCCCGGGAATACCGGGGCAGCTTAACTGAGCCTGGGCGTAACAGTCCGGATCGGGAGCGTAGCGTGGCAGAAAATCTGGATCTGTTCGCCCGCATGAAGGCGGGAGAATTCGAAGATGGCGCCTATTCCCTGCGGGCGAAAATCGATATGGCCTCACCTAACATCAATATGCGAGACCCGGTGCTGTACCGAATTCGTCATATCGAGCACCACCAGACTGGGAGCGCGTGGTGCATATATCCGACCTACGACTACACCCATTGCATCTCGGATGCGATCGAAAATATCACCCATTCCCTGTGCACACTGGAATTCGAAGATCATCGCCCGCTCTATAACTGGATATTGCACAATCTCGATATTCATAGCCTGCATGCAGCCAGCGATCTGGCAGATTCCGATCTCGACTATGTGCTTCCCGAGCAGACAGAATTTGCCAAGCTGCGGCTGAATTACACCATGATGGGCAAGCGCAATCTCAAGGAAATGGTTGAATCTGGCGTGGTCAGCGGCTGGGATGATCCGCGCATGCCGACCCTGGCCGGCATGAGACGTCGAGGTTTCACTCCCGCTTCGATTCGTAATTTCTGTGAGAGTATCGGGGTTGCACGCAGCGACAGCGTCGTCGACATGGCCATGCTGGAGCATGCCATTCGCGATGATCTGGACAAGGTAGCACCCCGTGCCATGTGTGTGCTGAATCCCCTGAAAGTGACGCTGAGTAATATAGAGGCGGGCCATGTCGAGTCACTCAGCATGGCGAAGCATCCGAAGGATGAGGCCATGGGTAGAAGGCAAGTGGCGCTTACCCGGGAGATCGTTATCGACCGGGCCGATTTCGAAGAACAGCCGGCAGCCGGCTTCAAGCGACTGCGACCCGGCGGCGAGGTCAGACTTCGAGGCGCTTATGTCATTCGCTGTGATGACGTGGTGAAAGACGAGTCCGGCAAGGTGGTTGAACTTGTCTGTAGCGTCGATAAGACCACGCTGGGCAAGAAACCGGAAGGACGCAAGGTGAAGGGCGTGGTGCACTGGGTATCGGCCGATCTCGGGGTGAAGGTCAGCGTGCGCCTGTATGACCGTCTGTTTAATGTGGAAAACCCGGAGGCAAAAGATGTGGCCGATTATCGCGCCTGCCTCAATCCCGATTCCATCGTCGAGTTGTCCGCTTGCATGCTGGAAGCTGCGGCGGTGGGGGAATCCGCCGCGTCGAGTTTTCAGTTCGAACGGGAAGGGTATTTCTGTCTCGACGTCGCCGATTCCCGCGCCGGCAAGCCGGTGTTCAATCGGACTGTCTCCTTGCGGGATTCCTGGTCCGACTAGCGTCGACGCAGATGATCCCTACCCGGCAATCGAAAAACCAATGAAGCTGATGCACCGTGATTAAAATCTACAACACGCTCACCCAGACCAAGGAGGCCTTCAAGCCCATAGACGAGGGCAAGGTCCGCATCTATGTCTGCGGGATTACCACCTACGATTACTGCCACCTGGGTCACGCCCGTATGCTGGTTGCCTTCGACATGGTGGTGCGGCATCTGCGTAGCCACGGCTATGAGGTCACCTATGTTCGCAACATCACCGATATCGATGACAAAATACTCGCCAGGGCGAGGGAAAATGGCGAGGTCTTCTCCGATCTGACCGAGCGTTTCATCACCGCGATGCACGAAGACGAGCGTGCGTTGTCTATCTTGCCTCCGGATCAGGAGCCTAGGGCCACGGCGCATATCGAACAGATTATCGCCATGATCGAAAAACTGATAGCGACGGATTTTGCCTACCGGGCAGACAATGGTGATGTCTATTTTTCTGTCATGCAGTTTCCCGACTACGGCAGGCTGTCGAAAAAGAAAATGGATGAGTTGCTCGACGGTGCCCGCATCGAAGTAGGTGAATTGAAGCGGGACCCACGGGACTTTGCGCTATGGAAAGCCGCGGCAGACGATGCCGTCGGCTGGGACTCGCCCTGGGGTTATGGTCGGCCAGGCTGGCATATCGAATGCTCCGCCATGTCCACCTGCAGCCTGGGTGATACTTTCGATATCCATGGCGGTGGCAGCGACCTAATGTTCCCCCACCATGAGAATGAAATTGCCCAGTCCGAGGCGGCGTCCGGATGCACCTTCGCCAAACTATGGATGCATAACGGGCCCCTTCGCGTCGATAACGAGAAGATGTCCAAGTCCCTGAATAATTTCTTCACCGTGCGCGAGGTGCTGAAGGAATACGATGGAGAGGTGGTGCGCCAGCTGCTGATCGCCAGTCACTACCGCAGCCCTATTAACTACTCCGAGCAATCTCTGCAGCAAGCGGCGAAGGTGCTGGAGCGGCTCTATACCGCGCTGAAAGATCTGGATATTGCCAATGCGAAGTCTCTGACCAGTAGTCGTTTCGAGAAGGCTTTCCTCGCCGCCATGGATGATGATTTCAACACGCCTAAAGCCTTCGCCGTGTTGTTCGATATGATGAAGGAGATTAATCGACAGAAATCGGCAGGCATGGAAACAGGTATGGAGAGAGACACGGAGAGCGCCAGCCAGTTGGGCGCCTTGTTGGTAAAACTCGGTGGGCACCTGGGTCTGTTACAGCGTCAGCCGCAGGATTTTTTAAGAGGTGAGGTGGACCCGGAGCGGGTGGAGCAATTGATCGCTGCCAGGGAGCAGGCCCGCGCCGACAAGGACTGGGCCAGGGCCGACCAGATCCGAGACCAACTCAGCGCCATGAAGGTAGTGGTGGAGGATGGCGCCGATGGCAGCAGCTGGCGCCTGGATCGTTAGGGTACGCAATAGTAAGATCAGTGCGATGGTAGCAATCAAGGATTGACTGGCTTAGGGGACGTGAGTATTATGCCGTCCTCTTAAAAATCGGTCCTTTTATCGGGGTATAGCGCAGTCTGGTAGCGCGCTTGCTTTGGGAGCAAGATGTCGGGAGTTCAAATCTCTCTACCCCGACCAATTTTAATTTGATACTGTGCAGAAGTATCAAACTGACGATATCAAGACTGAGAGTCCCATCCAGTAGCCTGGGGATTGCTCTTCTTACCGCCTAGTGGTGACTGTAGCTCAGTTGGTAGAGCCCTGGACTGTGACTCCGGTGGTCGCGGGTTCGAACCCCGTCAGTCACCCCATTTTCTCTAA
>CAJXIY010000083.1 GCA_913054495.1 uncultured Gammaproteobacteria bacterium
GGTGGCAGTAATGAAGGCCAGCCACAAACCCTACCGGAATCCGGTGTGGTTGTGGCCAGTCAACAGGTGTCGACACCGCCGGCGCGGACTGAATCATTCCCGCCTCCCGAGGACATTCCAAGCGGACGCGATGACGACGTGGTGGCCCGCCAACTGAGAGAAGCGGCGATGAGTGAACCAGACCCGGAATTGCGTGAACGGATGTGGGATGAATACAGAAATTACACAGGTTTAAGTGAACCGCAATGAAAATTAAATTGAAGAATCTGTTCGGATTAATCCTGCTGGCGAGTTTTGCCGGCGCCTGTGCAACCCACACGGTTAAGTCCACCAATTACACCCCCATCATTCAAGATACCCAGAATATCCCCGAAGATTTATTGCTCGATGTCGGCATCGCCCTGTTTGATCCCGGCCTCGATGAGATCAAGCGCAGTGAAGAAGAAACCGTGAATCACGAAATTCGAATTGCCGAGTCCCGTTATGCCCCCTATCTGTTGGCGGAAACGCTGCAGCGTTCCGGCAACTGGGGCATAGTCAGATTGATGCCGAACGATGCCAGTCCCATGGACGTACTACTAAAGGGCACGATCTTGCAGTCCAATGGTGAGGTCATGAGTATCCGTGTCGAGGTTGCAGACGCAAGCGGCAAAGAGTGGTATACCAAGGATTACGAGGAAGAGATTAGCCGCTTCAGCTATGACCCCTCGGAGCGACAGAAGAACGATCCATTTCAAGTAATCTACAACCATATTGCCAATGATCTGCTGGTGTACCGGCAGCGCAATGTCTCGGAAGCGGATATCACCAGGATTCGAACCATTTCCGAAATGCTTTTTGCCAAGCGATTTTCGCCAGAGGCATTTAGCGATTACCTGACCCAGAATCGTCGCGGCAACTACCAGCTCTTGTCGCTGCCCGCACAGTCTGACCCATTGCTGGAACGGATTCGTGACATCCGCGAGCGGGACTTCATGTTCATCGACACGGTGCAGGACTATTACGCGACTTACGTACGCCAGATGCGACTGCCATATGACTCCTGGCGTGAGCAAAGCTATCAGGAAACAATCACGCTACGAGAGCTGCGAAATTCAGCGAGACGGCGTTTCATTGCCGGTACCGCGGTGGTGATAGGCGGTTTGGCTGCGGCCACCAATGGCGGCAACTACGCGACACAAACCGGTGGCGCTATTGGTGTCGGTGCCGGAGCCTACCTGATAAAAAGTGGTTTCGACAAACGAGCCGAAGCGAAGATCCACATGGAGGCGCTGGAGGAATTAGGCCAGTCCCTGGAAAATGAGGTGGCGCCGCGGGTGATCAATCTTGAAGATCGCACTATTACGCTGACCGGTTCGGTGGAAGAGCAGTACAGCCAGTGGCGGGAAATCCTCGCAGATCTTTACACTGAGGATATAGGCGAGTTGTAAACCTTAGGTTTTTTAGCAGTGGTTTTTCCCACCCGTAGAATTCAATATGTCAGAAAAAGATCTCGATAAGATAGAGCCCGTCGATTTTGACCTAACAGAAAGTCCCTTATTCTCAAATCAGGCAGCTCAGGTAGTCTCAAACAAGCCATCGGCGAAGGTTTTAATCACCCTCGCCGGCTTGATGCTGGTGGCGCTGTTTGTCATATTTGTGCTTCCCACCGTGGTCACCGAGTATGAGTTACCGTTAGAACGGCGCGCCGACAACATCGCAGATCAAGCCCTCAGCGCGGTGCCGAATCCCGCTACCGCAATCTCCCCATTCGAAGCCGCGCAACGCGCCCTGCAACGTAAGGAAGCGCAGGATGTGCTGGCCGAGTTGCTGGCCAAGCAAGCGGAGTTGGATGGATTGAACGTAGCGCAATGGGCTGAGTCCGACTATGACGAGGCCTTGGAAAAAGCCAGTATTGGGGATGACTACTATCGCACTCAGGATTTCGAGTTGGCGCAGGATTCATATGCTCAGGGCAGAGAGGCCTTGGTCTTGCTGTTGGACTCGGTACCCGTCGTCGTCTCCCGAACCTTGATAGACGCGCAGCAAGCCTTCGAAGCCGGTGACTCCGAGCAGGCGCTCGCCAAATATGATCTGGCATTGTTACTGGATCCCGAAAGCGAGGCAGCTGCTATCGGCTTGCAACGATCGGAGGCGCTGGAGGAGGTTAAGGGCTTGCTCGCGCAGGCAGACGAGCTGTTTGAAAGTGGCGAACTGGAACTGGCACAGGAGGTATATCAGCAAGCGCTCAAGCGGGATAGCTACAACGATCGTGCCCGGGCAAGAGTGAATGAAACGGCTGCGCTCATCACCGAGAACGAGTTTTCAAAAATCATGTCCAGGGGTTATATGCTGCTGGAAAGCGGCGAGCCCGAACAGGCCATTGCAGCTTTTCAGCTAGCAACTGGGTTGGGGATACACGAGGAACAAGCGCTGGCTGCAATCACCCAAACTGAAAACGAGATCGCCAATGCAGAGATTAACCAGATTCGAGGCATCATCACCCAGGCCGAGGGCGACGAACAATGGCAGTTGGCGGTTGACGAGTACGACAAGGTGCTTGCCATCGACGCCAATCTTTTGTTTGCAATCAGTGGCAGAGACTATGCCGGCAAGCGCGCGCGCCTGGATCGTTTGCTGGTAGAAGGCATCGACAATCCCCATCGCTTTTCCGAGGATGCGGTGTTTGAACAAATCCTGGATGTTTACTACACGGGCCGAGCTATAGACCCACCGGGTCCGGTGCTGATTCGGCAGTTGGATGTACTGGAGGGACTGCTGGAGAACTCCCAGATTGCAATCGAAATTCAACTGGTTTCGGACCGGTTTACCGAGGTGACGCTGTTGCGGATCGGCAACCTCGGGAAGTTCGAGCAGCAGTCGATCTCCCTGAAACCCGGTCGCTATGTCGCCGTAGGACGGCGCTCAGGTTATCGCGAAGTTCGCGAGGAATTCACGGTAGGTTTTGGACGGACACCGAGCTCGGTAGTTGTACGTTGCGAAGAACGTGTCGTCGCCACGAACGGGCGTTGATGAGATGTCAACCGACGACGACAACAGCTCGGCAAATGGGTCAATCGATGCCATAGCCCCTGCAACCACAGCTCCTGAAACCATAGTCCCCATTGACTTTGCGCCCCATGTCGACGAAAAGGTACGCTTCACCTACAAATTCAGGTGGCTGCACGTCACCGTCGCGGTGTTTCTGACCATAACCATCACCGCCGCCTGGTTCGTATTGACGGCAAGATCTGTGTCAATCGAAGTTGAGCCCATCACGGCGCAGATTCAGATCGAGGGGGGGGTCAATTTCAAGCTGGGGCAGCGCTACCTGATTCGCACAGGATCCTATGAATTGACGCTGACCAATGCCGGTTATCATGATAGTGAAACCCAGTTGCTGGTCGATCGGGAGTCGGCTCAGACCCATGTTTTTTCCATGCGCAAACTTCCTGGCCGGGTCTCTATCGTCACCTTAAACCTGGATGATGCCAGAGTTCAGATCGATGGCGTGGACATCGGTCTCAGCCCGCTGATAGATATTCCGGTGGAAGCGGGCGACCATCAATTGACGATTTCCAAAGACAGGTATCTGGAACATGGTGAAGCCATCACCATCGAAGGCAGGCAAGTGGAGCAACGCTATCAAGCTTCCCTGCAGCCAGCATGGGCGGTGGTGAGTTTGGTCACATCCCCCAGTGGTGCGGATGTGCTGGTCGATGGAGAGATGATGGGCACCACGCCCCTCGATGCAGAAATTCTCCAGGGCCAACGTGATATTACTCTCAAGCTCTCCGGGCACAAGGCCTGGCAGGAAGACTTCCAGGTCCTCGCCGGGGAGGATTTTTCGGTGCCCCTGGTCGAGCTGGTGCCTGCCGATGGCTTGGTTTTCATTCGTTCCAATCCCTCTGCGGCCAGTGTCACTATCGGTGGTGAATTCAAGGGCCTGACGCCGTTGGAAGTCGCGCTGGCGCCAGAACAGAATCACGAATTAATATTCTTCAAAAATGGTTATCACTCCCAGAAGACATCGGTTCGCACCCAGGCCAACCAGGAACGGGAACTGAGCATCGTATTGGACGCGGTGCTGGCCAGCGTGATCATCATCGCCGAGCCGGTCGATGCAGAGTTGTATGTTAACGGTGAATTCAAGGGCGTCGCCAACCAGACCATTGAGTTAATGGCGGCAAGCCAGCACATAGAAATTCGTAAGCAAGGCTATGTGCCCTACACCACGGAATTCACGTCCCGACCCGGGCTCGATCAGGCCATACGAGTAACGCTCAAGTCTCTGGAGCAGGCTCGAATTGAGCGGATCAAGCCGGTAATAGCAACGGCAGCGGGTCAGTCTTTGAAATTATTCTATGCCGGGGCCTTCACCATGGGAGCTTCTCGCCGTGAGGCTGGACGCCGACCCAATGAGAGTATAAGAGACATTCAGCTTGAACGGCCATTCTATATGGCTTACAACGAAGTAAGTAATTCGCAGTTTAGACTATTCGATAGTGAGCATTCATCGGGAACACTGCAGGGACTAACGTTGGATAACGAGGCGCAACCGGTTGTGCGTGTCTCCTGGACCCAGGCGGCACTATTTAGCAACTGGCTAAGTGACCAGGAATCACTACCCAATTTTTATGAAATACTCGATGGCGAGGTCGTAGGCTTCAATTCGCAAGCTATCGGCTACCGGCTGCCATCTGAAGCGGAGTGGGCCTGGGTCGCACGCACGGACGGCAGTGGCAATCAACTGAAGTATCCCTGGGGCAGCCAGCTGCCGCCACCGGAGAATGCCGGTAACTTTGCAGACGCAACCAGCCAGGCCTATCTGGGCGAAGTCATGTTCGACTACAACGATGGGTTTTTCGGCACCGCACCCATCGGTAGTTTTACTGCCAATCAGTACGAAATATACGACATGGCCGGCAATGTCGCCGAGTGGGTGCATGACTACTACGGTGCAATGGGGGCCATAGGTGGAGTCGATGTAGATCCACTGGGTCCGGTAAACGGCCAGTTTCACACCATCAGGGGATCGAGCTGGGCTCACGGCTCGGTCACCGAATTACGGCTATCGTTTCGAGATTTCGGGGAAGAACCCAGAGACGACGTTGGTTTTCGAATTGCCAGATATCTTGAAGAGTAGCCAGGTAAGGACTAAGGGGAAAGCGGTGGATTCAATTCAGAACAAGACGGTAGCCGCTAGTGATCTGGTGAAAGTTTTGCTATTGACACTGCTGCTACTCTCGCCGCCGTTTATGGCGGCAGAAAACGGTGCGCAGGCGCAAACTGACAATCAGGACCAAGCCAGCGAAGAACTCGAAGATAGCGCTGCGCCGGAGTCCGAAGATACCGGTATAGCAGCACAGGTCAGTAATACGGAGCTCGCGGTGGCAGATGAGGGTGATGAGGTGGACAAGCCCGAAGACGAGGGTGGCTCCAGATTTATCCCAACCGAGCAGATTTCTCAGGATTTAGGGGTTTCGTTTCCCGTCGACATTTAGGCAAAGCAGTACCCGGTAGTCCGGAAAATCAATAGTGTTCTTCAACCAAGCAGGTTCGATATGAAAGAAGGTTTGTTGTCCGACGCTCTTTATCAGCTGGGAGCACTAATTCTTGCGGTGATCGTCGTACATGCGGTGTATGTTGCGGTGATCAGGCCCAATGCCGAGCTGATACAGGAGCAGCAGAATATTGCACAACAAACCGACGAGAATTTCGTTCCCGAACGTTCTATCTATATCATCTTGCGAGATTTCGAGCAGGAAACCTGCATCATCCTGTTGCTTTGGGCGATGGCGATCATCGGCATGAAGACCCAGCAGACCCTGCGTGAACGCACGATATTGGACAGAACGCTGGTGCAGGTGTCTGCCGGTATGAGTATTTTGCCGGAGGACGCGAGGAACTATTCCCGGCCAGTGCAGGCACTGCCGGAGCAAGAGCGTGAACTGCTGTTGCCACGTGCCCTGCTCGCGGGTTTACATCGATTCCAAACCACCCGCAATATTCAGGATGTGGCAGCCACGGTAAAATATACCTGCGAGACCGAAGCCGATCGCATGGAGACCCAAATGACAATCGTGCGTTACATCGCCTGGGCCATCCCGTCTATCGGCTTCCTCGGCACCGTGCGCGGCATCGGCGAGGCACTAGGCCAGGCATACCAGGCAGTAAGCGGAGACATCGTCGGGGTTACGGTGAGCCTGGGTGTGGCATTCAATTCAACCTTCGTGGCCTTGGTAGTCAGTATCTTTCTGATGTTTATATTGAATCAGCTGGTGCTATTGCAGGACAACCTGGTGCTGGATTGTCAGAAATATTGCGACGAAAAAATGATTCAACATTTACAGGTGCCAGAGAAGGATAGCCACGTATGAGTTTGAAGATTATCGAACTGAACGACAGTGGCATCACGGTTGGCGATGAAACCGGCGTAATTACTCGAAGTCCAGGCTTTGCGCTGGCCGTTGGCAATTCCCTGGAGTTGGGAGAAGTGGCGGAGCGACAGGCGCGCCTGCAGCCAACCAACAGCTACAATAAGTACTGGCTTGAACTCAGCATGGAGCCCTTGTCCCATGGCAACGGCATCAGGCATTTCGCGGATATCGCCTATGCCCATCTGTTACATCTGGCCAAGATCGGCGAGATTGACGCAGATGTCATCTTCGCTGTACCCGGAAATTTTACCCGGGTGCAGCTTGCAATATTGCTGGGCCTATCGAAACAGAGTCCGTTCACGCCAGTAGGTGTGGTTGATTCGGCCCTGGTCGCCACGATTGCGAAGGCGCGGTCGCGTTCGGTAATTTACGCAGACATCCAATTACACCAGGTGCTGCTGACGAAGCTGGTTATTCAGGACCATCAACTGAAATCAGAATCGGTAATACAGGTTCCCGGGGTTGGTAATCAAAACTTCATGGACTTGATGATGCAGCTGGCAACTGGCTTGTTTATTCAGCAGTGTCGATTCAATCCTCAGCACAATGCGGAATCTGAACAACAACTCTATAACACACTACCGAACTGGTTAAAGCAGGATGATGGCAACCAGAATAGCCTGCTGTTGGAACTTAAAACCAGCACGGCAGTGTACACGGCGAAGATGCCACGGGAGCGCTTGATTAACCATCTCGGTGGCTACTATCAGAAGATTCACAAGCAGATTGCCGCCCTTGCCACGGAGAAGGATACGGACCTGCTGGTGAGTTCGGCGATGGCCGCGCTGCCAGGATTTATTAACACCTTGGGCGATCTGGGCAGCTTACATATTTTGGACCCCCAGACCATCAATAGTGCCTGTCTCGATTACCGTGAGCACATTATCAGCGGCGCCGATGGCATCCATCTTGTGAGTGCGCTGCCCCTGACAGCGGGCCTGGAACAGGCAACTGCCGCCGCCATTGAAACATCGACGTCGGTAGCCCCTCGGGAGGCGCAAGCCCAGGCACCTGAAAACGAGGTAGGGACTGGCTCTGGGGCTTATGTGATGCCCACCCACGTCCTGTTTGCGGATCGGGCCATTTGCATTACTGCCACCGATAGCATCGAGATTAAGAACCAGCCGCAGTTGAACGGTGCTGCGGCCCCCCTCGATAGCATCGTGCTGTCCCTGTCTGATTTGCCCGGCGGCCTGGGTCGCATCACCGTAGCCGATGACGCGGTTTGGTTTGACAGCGGCAGCCTGGAATTTTTGTTAAATCAAACCCGGGTGTGTGGCAGGCAGAAACTGAGCCTGGGTGACCGAATTACATTTACGGAAAACTCGGAAGAAATTCGATTGATACAGCTTGTATGATTTGGACTGATGGTGAAATAGGCCGGTAAACAATGTCGGGACTTAGAAAGAAGAGACGAGATTCAAACCCCATGAGCCTGGCGTTCCTGGACGTCATGTTTTGTGGCTTCGGCGCGACCATCCTTCTTTTTCTTATCATTGATCACGCCAGTACCGTCAATGCGGTTGAAACCAATCCCGATATCACGGCAGAGGTTAATCTCTTGCAGGAAGAAGTCAGGGATGGCGACCTGGGCCTGGTGCAATTGCGAAATATATTTTCTGACACGAGTTTTGAGATGGTTACGGCCGAAGGACTTGCGCGTCAGATCCAGGAACGGATACAAACTTTTTTGCAGGAATTGGCGGCACTGGAAAGCGATAATCTCGCCACCATAGAAAGCCCGGAGAAGCTTCGCTCCGATATCGAGGCATTAGAAGAAGAGCTGTTGCGCTTGCAAGCCAGCGCCTTCGAACAGGAAGGTAGCAACGTACGCCAATTTCTGGGCGATGGTAATCGACAATATTTGTCCGGTCTCTTTCTCGGTGGCCAGCGCATACTCATCCTGGTGGATAGTTCGTCAAGCATGCTCGATAGCACCTTGGTAAATATCATCCGCACCAGGAATATGGGGAATACACAGAAACGCCGGGCGCCGAAATGGCAACGTGTTGTCAGAATCGTAGACTGGATTAGCACCCAGTTGCCCATCACCAGCCGCTACCAGATCTGGAATTTCAGTAGCGAGACCACGTCGGTGCTACCTGGAACCGAAGATATCTGGCTGGAGGTGGCGGACCGTGATCAGCTGAACGAGGCAATAAGGGCAGTCGAGCGGCTGGTGCCCGATCATGGCACCAACATGGAGCAAGTGTTCCGCGCGGCGGCAAATATGTCGCCGCGGCCCGATAATATTTTTCTAATCACCGACGGCTTGCCGACGCTGAGCGATCGAGGCACGTCCAAGCGCCTGATAACCCCGAGCGAAAGAATGGATCTGTATCAGGATGCGGTGGAAGAACTTCCCCAGGGCGTGCCGGTCAATATTATATTGATGCCATTGGAAGGTGACCCCAGTGCCGCTGCGGCTTTCTGGGAATTAGCGCAATTCTCACAGGGATCATTCATTACACCATCGAAGGATTGGCCATGAGACGCCGGGACCGGGCGACCGAATCTTTTAGCGTATCGTTTCTCGACGTCGCCGCCTGTGGCTTCGGTGCGATGATCATTCTTCTGATCATCACCAAGTCCTCCGCACCCGTCGTCATTGAGTTTAGCGATGTAGAGCCAGAAGGGACTATCAACGAGTTACAGGAACAGCTATTCGCGATTCGAGGCGAGACCACTATTCTTAATCGGGATCTGAATGCCAAGCAGGAACAGCTGTCCGCCATGAAGGACCGTATCGCCCGTCTGCGCCGCGATCTGAACGATGTGCAGGCCCAATATCAGACGTCCAGGCAATTGTCAGATGACACCACCGATGAGATAGGCAGGCTCGCCATCGCCAGGCAGAGCCTGACCGAGGAAATGGAGCGGCTGTTGGCCAACAGCTCGGCACCGGATAACAATGCCATCGGCGGAATACCGGTGGATAGCGAATACATTATTTTCGTTATCGATACCTCTGGCAGTATGTTCAACAACCCAAGCTGGAACAAGATGCTTGGCGTGATTGAAGACACCCTGAATGTCTACCCGGAAGTCAAGGGCATCCAGGTCATGAATGACATGGGCGATTACATGTTTGATAGCTATCGTGGGCAATGGATTCCCGATACTGCCGGTCGACGTCGGCAGATAATATCCACACTGCGAACCTGGAATCCCTACAGCAACAGCAGCCCGGTAGAAGGGGTGACGCGGGCGATTAACACCTTTTACTCTGCGGACAAGAAGATCAGTGTCTATGTTCTCGGTGATGATTTTCAACCTGGAGGGTCTATTCAGCAGGTTTTGCGGACAATCGATCAAATAAATTTAGAAGATGAGAACGGTGATCGACTGGTGAGGATACACGGCATCGGTTTTCCTACAATTTTTGCGGGTCCACGGCGATTCCAACAGAGCGTTTATCGATATTCCAATTTAATGCGGGAGATGACGCAACGAAATGGTGGTACATTTGTAGGTCTGAATGATTTTCGATAGCCCTCGGCAGGCCATCGTGACGGACAAACCTGCCCCCTGGGACCGCGCGATCGTTGATTACTTCGACGCATAAAGAAGAGAATGAGCATGAAAAACACAGGATTAAACCACAGCGTGCTATTACTACTGCTCCTGTTCGGGCTAGGTAGCTGTGGCGTCAGCAATGTTGTCATAGATGGCAGCTTTCCCACCCCGAACATCAACAAGATGCCCATCGCCATCGCCGTGTATTATGACGATGCGCTGAAAGATTTCGCCTATCTTGAATACTCAGAGACGGGCAAGGAAGAATACAACATCGAAAGCGGCAAATCCCATGTGCAGCTATTTAACGTGGTGTTACCGGCGATGTTTGATCGAGTCGTCTTCGTCAACTCAATGGAAGAAGTACCCACACTGGGAGTAGACGCGGTTTTCGCGCCGGCGATAGAAGAGTTTCAGCTGGCCTTGCCAGCGAAAACCAAGCTTGACGTGTTCGAAGTGTGGATTAAATACAATATGCGCTTGCTGACGCCCGACGGAGACTACATCGCGGATTGGGTGCTTACGTCTTATGGAAAGACCCCCACTGAGACGTTCCGTTCCATAGAAGCAGCCATAAATGACGCCGCCGTAGTCGCCTTGAGAGACCTGGCTTCGAGCCTTGCGCTCAGCTTTAACCAGGTTCCGGAAGTGCGGGATTGGCTAAATAGTCGTTAGAGAACAGCTGTGAACTGAGGATTACCATGAATCTGTACTCGCTAAGCAAATTATCAGGAATACGCCGGCTGCTGCTCGCTATGCTCGCGTTGCTGGCCTCTTGCACCAGCACCACGATCGATGAATTTCGGCAGGGAGAGACCGGCATAGGTAGCGCTGAGACTGTGGTCGTACTTGGACGACGACAAGCCAGTGACTACGAAACCCGCGCCGAATTTGTCAGTTGTGTCGGTGAACGCATGGGTCGCGGTGAGAACGCACTGCAAATCGTACCCGAGCAGGAATTCGTCGACGCGATGTTTCCCTGGTTTGAGCCTCGAACTGCACCCTTGCGTACCCGAGATCTTGAGCGCTTGATGGCAGAAAATATGGTCGCCGAGAAAATGCTGGATTTCGGCGTGCGCTATATCGTATGGCTGGATGGTCATACCGAAACCACAGATCGATCAGGCTCTATTTCCTGCACCATTGGGCCAGGAGGAGCAGGCTGTTTCGGTTTCGGTTCGTGGGAAGATGATGCCAACTTCGACGCCAGAATCTGGGATGTCGCATCCATGACCTCGGTCGGTACCATCAGCACGGACGCAACCGGGCAATCCTATTTGCCCGCCCTTATTATTCCAATTCCGCTGATCGCAAGAGTCGAGGCCAATGCCTGCTCTCGACTTGCAGACCAGCTCAAGAGTTTTGTTAACGGCAGCTAGAGGCCGAAGGCTAAACCTGACAAGCGGAAAAGACTCAAAGAAGGACAGGCGGCACTATGCTTAGATTAAATCTGCAAGTTTCGGGCTTTGGGAATCAATTGTTGTCCAATACATCTACTCAAGCCCGGAATTGCGTAAAAGGGGTGGCACGCCTGATGCTGCCGATGGTCCTCTGCGCTGCCGTGGTTTCTTGCGCAATAAATCCTGCGACCGGGGGCGCCAACCTGGTCTTGATGTCGGAGCGTAAGGAAAAGGAAATTGGTCTCGAAGAGCACGAGAAAGTCCTCGACAGTATGCCAATATTCGAAGATGAGCAATTGTTGGCCTATGTACGAGAGGTTGGTAATAACGTCGCCAAGGTGAGCCACAGACCAGATCTCGACTACTACTTTCATATAATCGACAGCCCCGAGATAAACGCCTTCGCTCTACCGGGTGGCTATGTCTACGTGAATCGTGGCCTGCTGACGTTCATGAATTCCGAAGCGGAGTTGGCAGCGGTGTTGGCCCATGAGATAGGTCATATCACCGCAAGACATGCAGTGCAACAGCAGGCCCGAGGCGCGCTGGCTAAAACCGTGGCGACGGTAGGCGGCATCGTGACCGCCGTAGTGACGAACAGTAACTATGTTGGTTCCCAGATTAGTGAAGTGGCTTCAATCTGGGCGCAAACAGGCTTGAGCGGTTTTGGGCGCGAGCATGAGCTTGAAGCTGACGGTTTAGGCGCCCAATACCTGGTCGCAGCCGGTTACGATCCGGCAGCTATGATTGAAGTGATAACCACCTTAAAGAACCAGGAAGATTTCAATCGCAAGGTTTCCAATAACGGCGGCGGTTATCATGGTTTGTTTGCCACTCATCCTCGCAATGACAAACGACTGCAGGAAGCAATTGCTGCGGTAGGTAATCTGTCCGATGGCGCAATTGAGGAAATCGATGAGGCTGTTTTCAGGAAGAAACTCGATGGCCTGATCGTAGGTGCAAGTCAGGCCTCGCGGACAGCCGATGCGCGCAATCGCTACTACCAGAGCTTGCTGGGCTATACCTTGGTATTTCCCGAGGATTGGGAAGTCGCCGAAACAACGACAACGGTGGCAGCTTCCGCCGCAGACACCGGGTCGATCAATATTGAAGTACAAAGGTTGCGAGACAATATAGAGCCACGTGTCTTTATTAGAGACAAACTGGGTATCTCTAACTTGCAAAAGTCTGAGCCGCTATCACAGTATCGATTGATCGGGCATACAGGCATTACCGTTTCCCCTGAGAGTGGGAAGTTGGAACGCATTGCGGTGATTTATCTCGGTCCCAGGGCTTACATATTCAGAGGCATGATTAAAGATGCCAGTGCCGTCGACGAAATTGACGGCCAGTTACTGGCTTCCATTCGTACCTTTAGAGCGATCCAGAATGGCGAGACATTCTCCGGCAACGAGTTAAAAATAAAATATGTTCAGGCCAGCGAATTTTTTGAGTTTCGCATCGTTGCCAGAACCAGCAAGATCGCCAATTATCCGGAAGAAACCCTGAGACTGTTGAATGGCTATTATCCAACAGGCACTCCTGAGTCCGGGGACTGGATCAAACTGGTCGAATAGCTAGTCAGATCGAAAATCCAGGCGGATTAATTACCAGCCTGAACCCAAAACCCACAAAAAGCAGCGCCAGGTCCCACTATCGCGTAAAAACGCCTGTGAGAGCTTGTTTTTGTACAGGGCAAGGTTAAACTTGATAAACCAGTTAACACTGTGAGGATGAACCGCGAGATCTACCCCCGCCGCGGTTGCTAATTGACATGGCTTGCCCTTATGACCTTAGTTGACAAACAGCACAAAAGAACCCCGAAGAAAAATACGCTGTTGGAGATCGGCGATTTTCTCGATGGTTTGCTTGACGACAACAGGATTAATCAAGACGATTACGATCGCGCAATGAGCGATCGTCGCTCAGCAGAAGATCGCGCCAAGCACGTGCTGCATTATCTGGCTGATCTTGGCCTGGATGACAGATTAATGGATGGGCACAAGCTCGAAATCGAAACCCTGACCCTGGCACTGAGCGAACAATGTGGCCAGGAATACTATCGAATCGATCCCCTGAAAATAGACGTGGCTCAAATTACCAAGGTCATGTCCTACGCGTTTACGAAGCGGCATCACATTCTCGCCGTCGAAGTGACGCTCGATACGGTGACTATTGCCAGCGCTGAACCCTATATCGATTCCTGGGAATCTGATTTGGAACACGTGTTGCAGAAAAAAATAGTGCGAGTGGTTTCAAATCCCATAGATATAAAGCGTTTAACCACCGAATTTTATAGCCTGTCCAGCTCGATTAGCCAGGCAACCGATGAATCTTTGCATAGGAAAGGCATCGGTAACCTTGAACAAATGTTGGAGCTGGGAAGCATTAAAGACCCGGAAGCCAACGATCAGCATATCGTTAAGGTCGTTGATTGGATTCTGCAATATGCTTTCGAGCAACGAGCCAGCGACATCCACATTGAGCCGCGTCGAGAGAAGGGTAATATTCGATTCAGGATAGACGGTGTGCTCTATACCGTTTATGCCTTACCCATGCAGGCCTTGAGTGCCGTGACCAGTCGTCTGAAAATTCTCGGCAGGATGAATGTTGCGGAAAAGGGTAAACCCCAGGATGGTCGAATAAAGACCAAGAGTCCTAATGGCAACGAAGTAGAATTGCGGCTTTCAACCCTGCCGACGGCTTTTGGTGAAAAACTGGTGATGCGTATCTTCGATCCTGATGTGTTGTTGAAGCCATTTGAAGAACTGGGGCTAATCAACCAGGACTTGATACGTTGGAAGAAAATCATCCAGAACAATTATGGCATCGTGATTATTACCGGCCCGACAGGAAATGGTAAGACTACCACCCTGTATTCCACGCTTAAATCTTTAGCAACCGAAGAAGTGAACGTCTGCACTATCGAAGATCCCATCGAGATGGTAGTGGACAGCTTCAACCAGATGCAGGTGCAGGAAAACATTGACCTGAATTTTGCCGACGGTGTGAAGGCCTTGCTGAGACAGGATCCCGATATCATCATGATTGGCGAGGTGAGAGATCTTCCCACAGCCGAGATGGCGATACAGGCTGCCCTTACCGGACAACTAGTCTTTACTACGCTGCATACCAACGATGCACCGTCTGCGATTACCCGGCTTCTCGAATTGGGAGTGCCTCCCTATCTTATCAAGGCGACGGTGATCGGTATTGTCGCGCAACGCCTGATTCGGGTTTTGTGTCCGAGCTGCAAGAAGTCGGTTAAAATAGAAGAAGAAGCGTGGGAGGCAATCACTCTGCCATGGAAGGTGAAGTTGCCGAAGAAGGCAGCTGACACGAACGGTTGTCTGGAGTGTCGGGAAACCGGATTCAAGGGTCGCGAAGGCATTTACGAAGTCATGCCATTTACGGAATCCCTACAGAAACTCGCTGACACTAAATCTGATCTGCCGGCACTGCGGAAGCAGGCCTACAAGGAAGGCATGCTGAGTTTAAGATTGAGTGGTGCGCAGAG
>CAJXIY010000084.1 GCA_913054495.1 uncultured Gammaproteobacteria bacterium
ACTGTCTCTTAGGCAATTAGGGGATTATGTCCAACTAGGGCTGACGGGATACAGACCAGCGCATCGATCTTGTCAGTTTTAGCCAACATCCCTATGGCCTGCGCATATCGACGTACAGCCAGAGGCTTGACGATGCACACGGGTAATTCCTTCTCAAAAGCGGCCTCAGCGAGTATAAATTGATAGCGCCCTGTGGCCTCCATGACCAGCCGTTGAACTTGATAACGGGCTAGTCGGCCCAGCAGCTTCTTAATGCCTTCTGGGGTATTCTCAACCTGCCAGTGCAGATCTTTCTCGTACAGGCACACATCTAGAAACCACTTTCCTACATCCACGCCTACGTTAACGATTGATTTACTCTTTTTAGGGTTTGTCATTTTGACTCTTCCTTGCTAAATTCGAGCTCGAGGCTCATTCGACTGTTCGAGATAATAAATCGGGTCGATCTAGCGCCCTCGCTTGTTAACGGTCTTTGCTGACCTTCAAATCATCGGGCTGCTGGATCGGTAACTAGCGCTAACTGGTTACGGGCTTCACTTTAACCAAATGGCTGGAAACAGGGAAATTTGACCATACAATCAAATCAAGGAGATGCGGGACCTAACCCGCTTTTGAACACACCTCAATCTACCAAAGAAGAGGTGTGGAATGACAAGAAGAAGGCACTATATTTATTACGATGATGATTTTAAAGCGACAGCAGTATCGCTTACCGCGCAATGTGAGCCTATCGCCGAAATCAACACTGTATAGGCCTATTGTGATTGGATGCACGGCTTTCGTACCGTTACATCACCCAAAGGATCGCATGAGCTACACTCATCAAGTATTGGTGGCAGTCTCGTGAAGCAGCAAAAGCTTGTCACTGAAACGGTGTACTTCGTGATACAAACTATTACCATATAGGTCTGTGAACGCTCGCAACAAATGCTTAAGTGATTCGCTTTACTCATTGGAAGACTACAAAACAACTTTCGGTGGGATCAGGTACGTCTAATAAAACAAACAAAGGACCAATAACATGAAAAAGATTCTAAGTTTCTTCGCCGCTGCGTTGCTGTCGTGTTCTGCGATGGCTGAGCACCACCATGAGGCGGAAGTAGCGGCTGCGTCCGAGGTGTTTAATAGTGCTTACGAAACCAATGATGCCGACACCTATTTTGACTTTTATACCGAAGATGCAGTTGTGTTCTTCTACGGTGAACGACAATCTGTCGCTGCCTATAGGGAAGAATGGACGGCTTCGATAAAGGCCGGTGGCGGCGTTGAATTGAACAAGAGGTCAGATTTACGCGTGCAAATGATGCCGAGTGGCGACGCCGCTGTATTATCTAGTTTTATTGATAACCGCACCCGTGCTGTGGACGGCGGACTAACGACCGTTAAGGGGTATGAGACCGAAATTTGGCAGAAAATCGCTGGCAAATGGCGGGTAGTCGGTTTGCACTACAGCGAGTTTGTTCCCGCAAAGTAGCGCATCGAGCCGCTAGGGGAATTTTCCTCTACGGTTGCCGTTGGCACTCAAAGCCGCTCTGCACCTATCTTAATTGTCGCACCACAGGAGCACTCTATGTCACCCTTCCAATTACTGCTAAGCATCCTGGCCACCAGCGTGCTGTTAGCTGGCTGCTCGCGGGACCAACAAGAAGCTCCGGCGCCACTCGCCGACTTGTTGTTGACCAACGGCAAGGTCTACACCATGGACGCCGAACGTACATGGGCCGAGGCGGTGGCTATTCGCGACGGCAGGATCATCTTTGTGGGGTCTTCTGCTGATGCGAAGCAACACACCGGCAGCGCCACCGAGGTAGTGGATTTAGAGCAAAAAATGCTCCTGCCGAGTTTTCAGGATGTCCATATTCACCCCATAGGCGGCGGCCTGGCCTACCTCAGCTGCACCTTGTTTGACGAGTCGGGTCTGGATGCGGCATTAGCAAAAATTGCCCGCTGCGTCGCCGAAAACCCCGATGCCGACGCTATCGTCGGTACCGGTTGGGACTGGGGCATGTTTATCGGCGAGGCCACACCCGACAAGGAACTACTGGATGCTATAGATAACAGCCGCCCGCTGATTTTTGGCGATGGCGATGGCCATACTCTATGGGTCAATTCTGCGGCGCTGGCCCTGGCCGGTGTCACCGCAGACACCCCTGATCCCGAGGGCGGTGCAATTGGCCGAGTGGCTGGTAGCACCGAGCCCAGTGGGACCTTACTGGAAGGCCCGGGGATGGCTTTGCTCAGAAGTAAACTACCAGCCACCAGCCTTGAGGAAAAAGAACAAGGTCTGCTTTACGCCCAGCGTTATCTTCTCGGTCTGGGTATTACCGCCATGCAAGATGCCATGGTTTTTCTGGCCGCCGACGATGAGGCCAGTAATTTGGCCACCTACCGTTCGCTGCAGGAAAAAGGCCAGCTTAAGTTGCGGGTGCGAGCGGCTATCTACTGGGACCCGGCCAAGGGGCTGGCACAAATACCGGCTATCAAGGCCGCCAGCACGGAGTTCAGCAAAGGTCGGCTGCAGGTCACCAGTGTAAAATTCTGGGCCGATGGCATTTTGGAAACTCACACTGCCCGCTTATTGGAACCTTATACTGACAAGCCCGATACCCTGGGCCTGCTAATGGTGCCCCTGGATGACATGATGGCAGCCGTGCCGCTGCTGGACGCGGCCGGGTTCCAGATTCACATTCACGCCATTGGCGACGGGACGGTGCGCTACGCCCTGGATGCCATCGAGAAGGCGCGGGATACCAACGGCGTGCGCGACGCCCGACACTTTATTGCCCATACCCAATTGATCCACCCAGACGACATGGGGCGCTTCGTAAAATTGCAAACCGTTGCGACTTTTTCCCCCTACTGGGCTTTCAGTGATGATTATACGGCGATTATCAACCCGCCCCAGCTCGGTGAGGAGCGCATGAAGACCATGTTTCCCATCGCTGAAGTTCTCGCTACCGGGGCCCGGGTGGCCTTTGGCAGCGACTGGTCCGTATCCACCGCTGATCCACTGCTGGGTATCGAAGTGGCGGTCAGGCGACAAGATCCGGAGGACACAACTGCCCCGGTATTCATGCCCGAGCAGCGTATCTCGCTGGACGCCGCCATCGCCGGCTATACCATTGAAGCTGCCTATACCAACTTTCTCGACGACGACACCGGCTCGGTGGAGGTGGGTAAATACGCAGACCTGATAATACTCAGTGACAATTTATTCGATATTCCAACGGCGCAGATTTCCAACGCGAAAGTGTTGGCAACCCTATTGGAAGGCGAGTTGGTATACGGAGAGTACTAAATTTTAAACAGGGAAATATATACCGGCCCCCCGGAGTATAAGTAGAACAAAAGCTATGCCAATCGGCAGTAGTTCATCCTGGTAGCGAGGAAGCGGAACATAACAAACAAATCAAGGAGATGCGCTTCGCGCACTCTTTATTAAAAGCTACATGGACTCCCCCAAGTGTCAAGCTCGGACTGTATTTGACCTTAAGGTAAAGACTGCAGCTCTACATTCGGTCTTCTAATGAGTTGTTTTATTAACCCGGACCTAGATGAATATTCGCTAGAGAAATCTGCCTCATTCGTTAAACGATCTTATCGATCACTTTTAATACCAGGCTTTGATTTCCTCGGTCTGACCTGTTTGTCATCTACCGCCTTCGCAGGACTCGGTGGGTACCTCTTGTAAACAGTTACTCGATTAAACTGAGATCAATTGTTCTTGGTTACTATCTGTTTGTGGCTGGCATAGCCCGATAGTCTTCCTGTTTCATCATCAGCGTCCAGATTAACCGTGCATTTCTGGCAGCCAGTGCTACAACAGCCCGTAAATAACCGCGACGCGCAATAAGGGCTCTAATCCAGCAGCTAACCCTATCTTGTTTATCTCGTAAATTGGCAACCACCGCCCTGACTCCATGCACAAGGCAGGTTCGCAAGTACTGATCACCCCGCTTGGTGATTCGGCCCAATTTGATCTTGCCACCCGTGGTGTATTGCCGGGGAACTAATCCTAACCAAGCCGAAAACTGGCGGCTGTTTCTGAACATCCGTGGATCTGGTACGCTGGCCACAACACCGCTGGCTGTTTGATCTCCCACTCCAGGAATAGTCATTATCTGCCGGGCGACTGGGTTGGCTTTCACCAACTGTGACAACTCCCGATCATAGCCATTGATGTGTTCATTGGCCTGTTTAATACGCTGCCACAAATCATCAATGATCCCTCTGGCCATCATGGGCAAACCATTCTCAGCATCTTCAAGAATGCCACCAATGGCAGACTGTGCAAGATAGCGGCCTCTGGGCATTACGATGCCAAACTCTGACAACAGGCCTCGCAACTGATTCATCATACGGGTTCTGTCACGTACCAAGCCCTGGCGTACCCGGTGGATACAAAGCACCGCCTGTTGATCCGGGGTCTTTATCGGGACAAACCAGATATTGGGCCGTAAAACTGCCTCACAAATCGCTTCGGCATCATTGTTGTCATTCTTATCCCCTCTGCGGTATGGTGCTATGAATTTGACGGCAATGATGCCAACACGGTGCCCGAGTTTACTAAACTCCCTGCCCCAGTGGTGAGCACCAGAGCAGGCTTCCATACCGATTAGACAGGGTGGGCATTGAGCAATGAAAGGAAGTAATTTCTTACGACTGAGGGTTTTACGCACCAGCACTTTGCCGTGCTTGTTCATGCCTACCAAACTGAATGAATTCTTGGCCAAATCGATACCTATCGTTGTAATATCCATAACGGACTCCTCTTATCTTAAGTGTGTTGTTAACACTCTCACTTTGGCACATTGCGATGCCGTCAGGTAGGGGGAGTCCATTTCATTCGTTATGATTATATCGAAAACTAGAGAACCCGCAGGATAAGCTGATGAAAGAGTCAATTAGTGAACTGGTATCACAATATGAGTCCGGCAAGCTGACTCGTCGTGTACTTCTCGGTGCCATTGCTTTTCTAACCGCTCCCAATCACTTGCAGGCGCAAACCAGTCTGTTTCGCGCTCGCTCACTGAATCACGTAAACATTCGAGTTGAGGATCTATCTCGCTCTGAAGCGTTCTACAGTGGCGTACTAGGGCTGCCGCCAGTCCGAAAAGTTGTTGGCGCCGGTTATGCGCTAGATTTTCCCGGTGGTGGGTTTATTAGTCTGTGCCCGCTGTCATCCTCAAACTGCGGTGTTAAACAAAATCCCCAAAAAGGTGACATTGATCATTTTGCAATAGGCATTGATAATTTTGATGCCGACCGAGTAGAAGCAGAATTGAAAAATGCAGGTTATGCTCAAGTACGAAATGCCAGTACGAGTGTTTTTGTCGCCGATCCGGACGGTACGATGCTGCAGTTATCTGCTGCTGGTTACGATTACGACCTATAAGCTCCGAACCTTTTTCTGGAAAAAACCCAAAGAGACTCATTTGATCCGAACGGCGGTGCCACTAACACTTACCATTATCATGCCATTCTTGGCACCCAATACCTCATAATCCAGATCGATGCCGACGATGGCATTGGCTCCGAGAGCTCTGGCTTCGTCCTCTATATTTCCTGGAAGGCAATATCGCGGGCCCTACCCATTTCTTCTTCGTAAGCACCGGCGCGGCCGCCGACGATGTCCCGAATAGCACCGAAGATATCCTTGAAGATATTGGCACCAAGAATAGCCTCTCCCACCACGATACCGAGATATTCGGTGATTTCACGACCCTGCAATGTTGGAGTTGTAGATCTAATCATGTCGATTCCTCTTGTTTTTGGCGTGGTGGCAGACCATGCACCAGGGTCAGGCTCTTTAAGATGGTGCCGGCTCGGCGAAACTCCGACAGTGCCTGATAGTCCTCATCGGCGTACCAGTCTTTCGCCGCCTGCTCGGAAGGAAACTTGAACAGGATGACCCGGCCCTCCAGGGGGTCGGTGCCTTCCAGGGTTTCGTGTTTATCGTCGAAGGTGATAAATTCACCACCGAAGCGTTTCAGGATGGGGAAAAACCCCTGCTCATATTTCCGGTACTCAGCGGCGTCTTCGACGACGAGATTCGCGATCATGTATACAGCAATATCAGACATAAGTTACTCCCCTTAAGCAATAGTCCATGGCTTCCCCCTCTACTGTCTTTGCCAGTTCCAATTAGTGTTCGTATTCTGCGATTCGAAGTATAATTCCATTGCCGATATTTAGTCAGCAAAAGACAGCAAGTATTAAGGC
Source organism: uncultured Gammaproteobacteria bacterium (assembly GCA_913054495.1). Lineage (GTDB taxonomy): Bacteria > Pseudomonadota > Gammaproteobacteria > Pseudomonadales > Pseudohongiellaceae > UBA9145. Next base: position 6,223 of record CAJXIY010000084.1, read on the forward strand.
AGGCCCCGTGAAATCAAACAACTCTTCCAACGATTTGTCCAAGAGCTATGGCGATCACATCGCCGAGCTCAGGCGCAACTACGAATCCAGCCTGATCCATGTGAATAGCGAGAACGGCGCCATGGGTATAGAGGGCGTGTTGATTCACAGCGGTAGCGAGAGTCGTTATTTTGCTGACGATCGCATTATTCCATTCCAGGCTTATGGGCATTTCCTGCATTGGTTGCCCCTCAACAGACCCGATCAGTTCGTCTACATCGCACCCACGCAGCAAGCCATCTACTTTCAGGTGGTGCCGCAGGATTTCTGGTACGAGCAAACGATTATGACCGAGAGCAGCTGGGACGAGCAATTTAAAATTATCAGGCTGACATCGGCAGGTGAGCTTGGCAAACACCTGCCCAACGCTCGAATCACCTACCTTGGAGCCGAGACGGAATTCGCCAGCTCGATTGGCATCCATACAGATTTGATCAATCCTGATGCACTGCTGGCTTATCTGGATTTTCAACGGGCGATCAAGACCGATTATGAACTGGAACAGCTGCGAGAGGCCAATCGAGCCGGCCTGCTTGGTCATGCCGCCGCGCGGGAGAGTTTTCTGCTTGGCGGTAGTGAGTACGACATCCACATGGCGTTTCTAAACGCCTGTGGCATATTGGAAGAGCAAAGCCCTTATACCAATATCGTCGCCCTGGATGAGAAATCCGCCATCCTGCACTATCAGCACAAGCGTCGTGATTGTGCGCAAGCGAGCCAGGTTTTGCTCATCGATGCTGGCTGCCGGGTAAATGGCTATGGCTCGGACATTACCCGCACATCGATAAAGGAGACGGCAAACACGGTGTTCAAATCCCTGTTAACGGGTATGGAAAAACTGGAACAGGAACTGGTATGCCGGATCAAGCCAGGCATGGCCTATCAGGACTTGCACGACGCGGCCCTGGCTGGCGTAGCGGATCTCTTGATCGAACATGATCTGTGCAAGCAGCCACCGGCCGCGCTAATAGATCAAAATATACCCCAACTTTTTATGCCCCATGGCGTCGGTCATTTGCTGGGCATACAGGTGCATGATGTGGGTGGTCAACAGAAAGATATCGCAGGCGGTAGCTCGCCACCCGCCGAGCATTCACCGGCACTGCGAAACACCCGTATCATGGAGGAAAATATGGTGTTTACCGTGGAACCGGGTCTCTATTTCATTCCGCTGCTACTCGAGGCAGAGCGGAATCAGGCCAGGGGGAAATTTATTAACTGGGAACTCGTAGATGCACTCTATCCCTGCGGCGGAATTCGGGTGGAAGACAATGTTCGTGTTACCGAACAAGGCGTCGAAAATTTGACCAGGCAGTGAAGCGCCTTGAAGCTATGCCAGCCTACACGCCCCGAGTCGGACAAAAATTAGCAGAGACAGGTAGACGATTACCGGCACCCTTGTTTTACCCGATTGCCGACTGAACGATCTTCATCATCGCGGGAAGCGCACCCTGATTCGCTCGCACCAGTTTTTCCCCCGCAGCCCCCATGCGCTCCTGCTCAGCCTCATCGCCATTCAACTCTATCAGAAACCTGGCCAGTTCAGTTTCGTCTGCAACGGTTCTGAGGGCGCCAGCCTCTTCGAGTTGGGAGCAGATGCTGGCAAAATTATATTGCGAGGGCCCCACCACTACCGGTATGCCCAGGGCGGCAGGTTCCAGCACATTCTGACAACCGGTATCAACCAGGCTACCACCTACAAATGCGATATCTGCGCATCGATAGTAGCTCTGCATCTCCCCCATGGAATCACCGACGACGATTTGGGTTGTATCCTGCACCGAGGCTTGGATTGATTTCAGTTGGCTACGCCGAACCACTGTGAATCCTTTTTGCTGGCAGAGATTGACCACGTTATCGAAGCGCTCAGGATGTCGCGGTACCAATAGCAGCAACATCGACGCATCAGACTGCAGGCATTGTGCGAACGCCGCGAGGACTTTGCCTTCCTCTGAATCCCGCGTGCTTGCCGCAATCAACACCGTCCGGCCTGACTCCTTGAGGAATTGAAATATCGATCCGGGAGGCAATCCCGACTCGTCAATCTCCACGTTGAATTTCAGACTGCCAGTTACTTCAACTGCTTCCGGCGTTGCTCCAAGTTCAATAAAGCGGTGGGCATCGGCCGGCGACTGGGCCGCGATGCAATCGATCTCAGAGAGCATGGGTTTGCTTAGTCTCGAGATTTTTCTGTAGGCGCTGGCCGATCTTGCCGAGAGCCTGGCGTTCCCCAAAACTATCCTGACTCCCTGACGATGACAATGGTGGATGATGTTAGGCCACAGCTCGGTCTCCATCAGGATCAACATCACCGGCCGCAGCGCATCGATAAATCTACCGATGGCGGCGGGCAAGTCATAGGGAATGTACTGGTGATAGACGCTGTCGCCAAACAGCGCTGCAACTCGGTCCGAGCCGGTGGGTGTCATGGTAGTAATCATTATCTGCGTAGAGGGATATGCCTGCCGTAACTGACGCACCAACGGCACAGACGCTACGGTCTCGCCCACTGAGACTGCATGAATCCAGATGGTTTGCTTCGATGCATCAAAGCCCTCAGGCATCGAAGCCAGGGCAAAGCGTTCAGCCCATCTGCGTCTATACGCTGGCGCCTTGAGCGATCTCCAGAGCAGTTTGAATAGGATGAAGGGCACTGCGAGATAAAAAAGCAAGCTATAAACGAATCGATACATGAGAGCTGTCGGGCTGCCTCTTGGCCTGGGCTGTAGTTGGGAAATCAAACTTTAAGCCGATATACTCTTTTCTTCATTTCTTCGTTTCCCATTCATCCCTGGAGCGAGAACAGGAAGCAGAGATAAGAAAAGGCGTACCAATCCCGGCTTGAAGCAGTGGGTTAACGTAACTAATGATAAGGTAACTAATGACATCCACGTATTCAACCGACATCGTCATCTTTGGCGGTGGCGTGGCCGGTTTGTGGCTGCTGAACCGATTGCGCAAGCAAGGTTTTCACGCCATTTTGTTAGAGGCCCATACCCTCGGTGGCGGTCAAACTATTGCCTCCCAGGGAATTATCCACGGCGGTCTCAAGTATGCCCTGAGCGGATCATTCAGCGCTACCGCCGAGGCTATCGCCGACATGCCCGCACGCTGGCGCCAGTGCTTGCAGGGAGAAGGCGATATCGATTTGCGGGGGTGTTGCCTGCGCAGTGAACACTACTATATGTGGTCCGAAGCAGGATTTAGATCCAGACTCAAAACCTTTCTTGGCAGCAAAAGTCTTCGTGGTCGAGTACAAGCGGTAGATAAATCCGCCTATCCAGAATTTTTCAAGCGGGCCACGGTGGCCGGCACACTGTACCAATTGCCAGATTTTGTCATAGACACCGAATCACTGCTCGCCGAACTCGTTCGCAAGCAGGAACACCACATCTATCGCATCGATGCAGAATCTCTCGTGTTTTACAGAAACGGCAAGGGCGACATCGACCATCTCACTGTAAGCAACGGCGATGATTCCTTGCGTATCGAATCCCGGCAATTCATATTCTGTGCCGGTGAAGGCAACAAAGGGCTAGTTTCCCGGGCAGGGTTGCTAAAGCCCCGATCTCAGGTCCGACCATTACATATGGTCTATGTGAAAAAATCCGGACTACCTGCCCTGTATGTACACTGCATCGGCGACAGCTTCAGTCTCACTCCCAAACTAACCATTACTTCTCACGCCGCAGTGGACGGATCTACGGTTTGGTATCTGGGTGGCGAACTGGCGGAAACCGGCGTCGAGAGAAATGCCGCAGAACAAGTGACGGCCGCAACTGCGCTAGTGCAGGAGTTGTTCCCCTGGCTGGACCTGAGCGATGCGCAATGGGGGTGCTTCACCATTAATCGGGCGGAAGCGAAACTCGGCAATAAGTTTCGTCCCGATCATGCTCTGTATATCGAGGAAGCTAACGTACTGGTGGCGTGGCCCACCAAGCTAACCCTTACGCCATCCCTGGCCGATAAACTCATTGAGCATCTGGCTGCAAAATCAATTACACCGATGGCGAAAGACAACACAGTGGAGCTGAATAAACTACTGGGTCAGCCAAAGATTGCCACTGCCGTCTGGAACTAATGCATAGTGAGCTTAACGAAGCGACAATTGGGCCCATCTGGCATCGACGTCTCGGTTTTGGGTTTGGGTACTGTGAAATTTGGCCGTAACCAGGAAGTAAAATATCCTGCTACTTTTTCTTTGCCTTCGGATCAGGAACTCGTTGCGATGCTGGATCAGGCGAGGAGCCTGGGTATCAATTTGCTGGATACCGCTCCCGCGTACGGCAGTAGTGAGCAGCGTCTCGGCAGGCTACTGACTGACCGCCAGGATTGGGTGATCTGCACCAAGGTCGGCGAGGAGTTTCTCAACGGCAAATCCTACTATGATTTTTCCGAAACACATGTACGGCATAGTGTCGAACGCAGCCTGCGAAATCTGAATACCGACTATCTGGATATTGTACTGGTACATTCTGATGGTAATGACATGCACATCATCGAATCCACCGCGTGTCTGCCAACCCTGATGGATCTTAAGGAGAAGGGGCTGATTCGAGCGGTGGGCATGTCAACGAAGTCTCTGGACGGTGGACTAAAAGCAGTGGAGCTCAGCGACCTCGTCATGGTTACCTACAATCCGTCTACTACGGATGATGCCGAAGTAATTCGTTATGCAAATTCTCTGAATAAGGGAGTGCTGATCAAGAAGGCTCTCAACAGCGGCCACGTCGCTACCGCCGGAGAGAATTCGATTGAGAATAATTTGATATTCGCCCTCACCCCCGCTGGTGTGAGTAGCGTGATCGTGGGGACTATCAGCCCGGAGCACCTGCGAGAGAATGTCGAGTCTGTGGTAAGAGCGCTCGCCTGATTAGGGAGCTAGGGCACCTCTGAATAATACAGTGATGCCCTAGTCAATCACCTACTTCTTTCAGCTTCTCCATAATCGCAGAAGTCGAGCAATTATCCAGAAATTCCAGAGCTTTGACTTCACCATCGTAGGAATGCACAAAGTCACCGCCAATCACCTGCTCCAATGTGTAGTCACCGCCCTTCACCAATATATCAGGCTTCAGCGCTTTCAATAATGGTTCGGGCGTATCATCGGAAAAACTGACCACCCAGTCTACGGCTTCCAATCCTGCCAGCACCGCCATGCGTCGCTCAACCGGGTTAATTGGGCGACCTGCCCCTTTTAACCTACGTACAGAATCATCGTCGTTGATTGCAACCACAAGCCGATCTCCCAGTCGCTTTGCCTCCGCTAGATACCCTACATGCCCGGCATGAATAATGTCGAAGCAGCCATTGGTAAAGACAATCTTCTCACCATGCTCCTTGGCATCTTGCACTGCGATCTGAAGTTGTTCTGCGGTCATAACGCCTCGACCCGAATTCTGTTCGGCCAATATAGCGCGCCGCAGTTCTGGGCCGCTGATGGCGGCAGTACCCAATTTCCCAACTACCAGTCCGGCGGCTAGATTCGCCAGTGCAGTGGCATCGGCAAGGCCATCTCCCGCTGCCAGAGCCGAAGCCAGGACGGATATCACGGTATCGCCGGCACCGGTCACATCGAATACTTCCTGGGCTCGTGCCGGCAGGTGCAGCTCGGGTGAATCGGGACGGATCAGGGTCAAGCCCGCTTCACCACGTGTGATCAGCAAAGCCTGCAAATTCAGATCTGACAAGACCTGCAAGCCCTTGTTGACCAAATCATCCTCATTACTGCAATGACCGACTACCGATTCGAACTCAATCAAGTTCGGTGTAATCACGGTGGCGCCACGGTATTTTTGGAAATTGGAACCCTTGGGATCGACGATGACTGGAATCTCTTGCTTGCGTGCGAGGTCAATAATTACAGGAATGTCCTGCAACGCGCCCTTGCCGTAATCTGACAGCACCAGGACCTGGGCATTGGTAATCAAAGACGCAACTTTCTCATTCAAACCGGCAATATCCTGGGCTTGAAACTGCTGCTCAAAATCCAGCCGAATGAGTTGCTGGTGCTGGCTGATTACTCGCAATTTGGTGATGGTAGGTTTGTCGGACGAGTACAGAAATTCGCAGTAGACGCCGGCCGCATTCAGCCTTGAACCCAGTTCCTTGCCGGCTTCATCGTTACCGACGACTCCCACCAGAGTGGCGGCACTACCGAGCGTGGCAATGTTGAGTGCCACGTTGCCGGCACCGCCGGGCCGGTCTTCCATGTTGCCCACCCGGACAACGGGAACGGGCGCTTCCGGGGACACCCGGTAGGCTTCTCCGTGCCAATATCTATCCAGCATCACATCACCCACCACCAGGAGTTTGGCCCGCTGGAATGGAGGCATTTCCAGTTTCATTAGGCGCTCTCCGCGTAGGGTCTTATCGATAATTCCATGACGGAAGATCATAACACAGAGCTTCGTGTGAGTAGATTCGCATGAACTGTCCCTAGCAGGCTGTTGAAAAACTCTCAGCCGGCACGATACTGCGTTAAGATAAGGCTCAAAATGCTCATTTACTACGTGTAAACTACGAGCGAACAACTGCCTGGGGAGCCTCTGATCAAGTACACAATATCTCTGGCCTTCAGAGCAAGCGTCGATCAAGATGGGTTCCTGGTTCCATGTCTGACGATTCTCAGCGATTGATTCCCTTGCGCCAATTCACGGCGCCGCGTTACTGGCTTACCTGGATTGGCCTGTTTCTAATGTGGCTTGTCGCACGTCTGCCTTATGCCTTTCAGCTCATGCTCGGCAGGCTACTGGGCTCACTAGCGTATTATCTGGCGAGGGAGCGACGACACGTGTGTGAAGTTAACCTCAAGCTATGTTTCCCAGAATTATCACAATCAGAACACCACAAACTGGTGAAGAAAACCTTCTCCTCAAACGGTATTGGCCTGGTGGAGACCGCAATGGCATGGTTTGGAGATCCGGAGGTTTTCCGTCCCATGGTCAAGGTTTCGGGTTTGGAGAATATTGAACTCGCCCTTGCCGAGGGCAGGGGTGTACTACTTCTGTGTGCACATTTTTCGACTCTGGATTTTGGCGGGCTGATGATCAGCATGTTCAAGGATATAGACGCAACGTTTCGTCCCAACAAGAATCCTCTGTTTGATGCCGCCATGATGAATGGCAGGCTGCGATTCTGCGACCGGATTTTCGATCGCAAAAATGTGCGGGGAGCGATGCGTAGTTTGAAATCTGGCCACATACTTTGGTATGCGCCAGACCAGGACTATGGTGCCAAGTACTCGGTGTTTGTTCCGTTTTTTGGTCACCCCGCCGCCACTATCACAGCCACGGCCAGGTTTGCAAAAGTTAACAATTCGCCGGTGATATTCTGTAGCCATTATCGAAATGAAGATAACTCAGGTTATCATCTGTATTTTGGCAAACAGCTGGAAAACTACCCCAGTGGTGATGAGGTAGCCGACGCCTCCACCATCAACCAGCTTATTGAAGGGGCCATCCGAAAACAGCCAGACCAGTACCTGTGGTTGCACAAACGCTTTAAAACCCAGGCTGCCGGCAAAGCGGCCAGGCCTTATTAAGGAACCTTTGATGAATTTCAACTGGCGCCAAGTCGACATCCGAATCTACGCAGTACTCGCCAGCCTGCTTATCTCGACTTTTACAATCCTGGTTCCGCAACACGTCAATGACGATGCCTATGCTTACATCAGAACCGCTGAAATATTTGGTACCGACGGTTTTTCCGCGGCCTTTCAACACTATTCATGGGCTAGCTACTCGATTCTAATTTCCCTGCTTGGGCTTCTCGGTATCCAGCTTTTCACCGCCGCCTACCTTGTCAATGCCTTGTTTTTTGCACTCCTGGTATTTGCCTTTATTAGCATCGTTAAGGAAATAGACGATTCAGAATCCTTGCTCGCTTTTGCCGCCGTGAGCATACTCGTCTATCCAGAACTAAATGAGTATCGCTATTTTGTTATTCGAGATGTTGGCTTCTGGGCATTTTCGGTTTTCGCACTATGGCAGTTCTTGCTCTACATGAAGCAGCCCGCCTTAAAGTATGGACTGGGGTTTTGTGCTGCCCTGATAGTGGCAACGATGTTACGTGTCGAAGCGATTGTCTACCTGCTGATGACACCTTTTGCACTCCTGCTGGATCATAGATTCGAAATGCATCAGCGTCGCAATCGTTTCCTTAAACTCTTTCAGATCATCGGCGCCACAGCAGTCGCCGGCATCATTCTGCTGCTGCTGCTTGGACTGAATATTCAGCAATTGTTTATGGAATTCGTATCTGTCTACAGGCCATTTCTGATCGATTTGTTTAGTCCAGACGCGGCAGACTCCTATGAAATTGGCCGGGCCCTGTTTAACGAGCATGCGGCGGCGTATTCCCAACAGTACATCGCCTTGTTTATGGTGGCTGGATTGACAGCGATGCTTTTCGCGAAGCTGGTAAGCGGCATCGGCGGCCCCTACCTTACTGTTCTCATCTATGGCTTTTTTGGGAGGAAGCTACGTCTAGATAG
>CAJXIY010000085.1 GCA_913054495.1 uncultured Gammaproteobacteria bacterium
CGACCAGACGCCGTAGCGGATGCATTGCTGGAGTTGCTGGCCTAGGGTGAAGAACATAGAACAGGGGGGTCAGGTCTTTCCTGATAGCGTTGGGAAAAGAGAAACGCTAAGTAGGAAAGACCTGACCCCCAGCTATTTTGATTAGGCTTACAATAAATTAACACGACAGTGCCGAGTGAGAACAGATGAGACGATTAGCCCTGCAATTGTCCAGCAACAGATTTGGTTCGATCCTGGCATTGCTGTTATTGCTTGGTACCACCGCAGAAGCAGCCGACGGCTGGGTGCTACCGCGCACCGAGCAGGGCCGACCAGATTTCCAGGGAGTGTGGCTCAATGCGACGCTTACACCGATGGAAAGACCTGCCTCGCAAGCTGGGAAACAATTTCTCTCCGAGGATGAAATCATCGCCCTGGAAACGCGCACCGCGCAGCGTAGAGCCAGTGCTGACGCCACGGCGGCGGTAACGGGTGGACGCGCGATCGTCAGTTACAATCAGTTCTGGAGGGACTCGGGAGACACCGTCCTCTCCACCGGCCAGACTTCGCTGATCGTCGATCCAGCCAGCGGATTAGCACCTATCAGGCCGCAGGCAGAAGCAATCAGGGACTACAACTTCGCCCACGTCACGGACTCTTACCGGCATATGACGGTGTGGGACCGTTGTATCACTCGGGGCGTGCCGGGCTCAATGTTGCCCGCAGGCTATAACAATGCCTACCGCATCGTTCAGACCAACGACACGCTTATCATCATCTATGAAATGATCCATGATGTGCGCATTATTCCGTTGGGCAAACATCGACACATCGATGAGAAAATAAAATTATGGATGGGAGATTCGCTTGCGCACTTCGATGGTGACACGCTGGTAGTTGAAACCACTAATTACAATGATCGCGGCATGATCGCTTCTAGTGCGGCAGGCGGAAGATTGAAGGGCGTGCCTGTCACCGAGAATCTGCGGGCGGTCGAACGCTTCACCCGAGTCAGCGAGGACACCATCATCTGGGAGGTCACGATCACCGATCCGGATATCTATACGCAGCCCTTCACCATCTCCATGCCACTGACACGCGATGATGAATATGTCATGTACGAATATGCCTGCCACGAGGGCAATCATGCCGTGGCCAATATATTGCGGGGTGGCCGGGTTGCCGATTAGTTATTCGGACTCCCGGTAAGCGACTTACTGCTCGGCCGCCTGCTTCTCCAGATGCCTGGCTGCGCCGAGGATGTTCCGCAAGGCATAATTACCTTCATGACAGGCGAACTCATACATGGGCTGCTCGGCCATCACCATGGGAAAAGCGACCGACCAGGGTCGCACCCAGGTAGTGGGGTCTTCCACGGTGAATTCATACTGCAGCAACTCTTCTGAAATCCGCGTAAAACGCTCCACCAGGTGCAGGTTCTCACCGGATCGCCTGAAGTTGGCTTTATCGGAGAAATTTGTGGACTCGATCACCAGGGTGTCACCCTCCCAGTGACCGCGAGGATCGCCGTGCCATTGTCTGAGCTTGGCAGGAAGATGGGGTCGTCCATCCAGCGGTACGATCCGAATATCGTGAACCATTTCGTTGAGAATCATCACCGCGTCAGGGGTCTGCAAGATGTGTAAGTTGTTATTGTAGGCTTGGGGCAACATACCCTGGGGAACGCCCCAGGTTATACACCGTTCGGTCAGGCTACGGTCGATCCAGCTGTCTGCGGGCCCGCGTCCTTCCTGGGCGCGGGCCGCCATTCTATCCCCGAATGATTTCGTATAGGCCGGGATCCTGCCGCTGGCCGGATCCACCACCAGCGAGGTTTGTCCGCTGGCGACCACGGTGGTTCCATAATCCAGGTCACCGGGATCGTGTACCGATATGCCGCTGCGACCAGAATCCAGTGGTCGGCCATCGCCGCGTGACGAACTGGCTCTCTCGTACGCGCGAATCTCGTCGGCATTCAGAAAAGGTTTGTCGGCATATCGCTCGGGACGTTCCAGGGGCGTGATGGTGCGACGATCCCAGACGCCTTGCAGGTCCGGGTGTCCCCAGGGCGTGCGGGCAGCTTCGAAATTACTTTCAGTGGAAACGTCTGACTGCGCACTTGCGCTTATCGGTGCAAGGGCTAAGGTCAGAATGGCGGCTACAACAAGCCTTTGTTGCAGTTTAAGCATCGCTTCCTCCTGCTACGGTAAGCAGTGGCCGTAGTGTTACATACCATGGGCCAATCGGAAACCAAAAACCCGCTGCGGCCAGGTTCCATTCGCTGAGCAATCGGTGTCTGCTGACAGGATTCGGAGAATTCAAGATCATGGCCTTATTGAGTGCCACCTGGATTCTCCATCGATGGCGCTTAATCCAGTAATTGCTGTCTGAATGAAAATACCCAGGACTCATCCGGTTCCACCAGCACATTAATCCAATGCACCAGGGGATTGCCAAAGCCTTCCACCCGGGTAAAGTTTTCCACCAACTGGCGCCGGCTCGAATACAGCGGTTTGTCGACCCTGAATATATGGGTATCGCCTACGGCCAGGACCACGGGTTTTCCGAAGGCGAGGCTTTGCTCCGCCAGCAGCGGATAGAGCCATTCCAGGGAGACTCTGGGGTCGAGACAACTAGCACAGGCTTGACGCGTCAGGGCGGGAAGACCCCATACGATCCAGGGATCGGCTTGCATAGCCAGAAAAACGCCGCTGGCGTCAGTTTGCCGGGCCCTCGCGAACGCGGCCTCGATCCAGGCGGTCGCCGCCGCATTGCGACGTTCTAATTGTTGCGGATCGGTGGCGGCTACGGTCAGGGCGACGACATGTACGGTGGCGAACACCACGCCCTCGCGCTGCCACATGGCGTTCTCGACAAATTCGGAGAATTCACTGTCCTCTGACTGTTGCCTCACCGGCATGGGATTGCCACCGGTTGAATATCCGGGTGTCGGGTAAAATATTTCGCGGAAATGCGCCAGTCGCTCATATTCGTTGAATCCGCCGGCGCCTTCCCGCTTGCAGTCGAGCCAGTCGTTGTCGCCGGGTGTTAGTAAGAACGGTGGCTGGAAACGCTGGTTGAGGTCGAAACGCCGGTTGAATTCTTCATCCGAGCAGGAATCGCCGCCACCTTTAACATCGCCCAGGTGGATCACCCACGCAATATCTGTCTGCGCATTGACCTGATCGATCATGCGGATGTATTTGTCGTAGGTCGCAGATGAGTATGGATTGTCACCGAGCAGCGCAAACTCGAAAGCGTCGGCGAGGCCGGCGCCACTGGCTGTGGCCAGAGTGGTGACAGAAAAAAGAAATCGGAGATATTTCGCCACAGAATTACCCTCGCTTGCAAAGCGCAATGCCCCAGCTTATGCCATGAGGGCGTCAATTTGAACTATTCCGGATTCTGCGCTCACCACATTACCGAAGCTTGTGCCGTGGTTCCACCAGTCAGGAAGCTGTTGTTGTATTAGCGAAAATAGTAATCTGGCCAACATTGCCACTCTGTGGTGAAGCAAAAGGAGCGGGCGGAACCGGTAAACAGCAGTGGAACTCGAAGAATTACAGCAAAGACTGATGTCCTTCTGCCGCGCCAAATATGCCGACGACGCGCTGGCAGTGATAGATGTTTTCAAGATGCCAGGGCATGCCGGTTTCGCCTATGGCTTTTCAGTCGAGTCCGGCACTAATCTGCATAAATGGTATATCCGCCTGCCACCCCCCAACGTCAGCTTGAAGGGTACAGCCGATGTCCTGCGCCAGGTAGCCGCGTTAGGAGCGATGCCAGATGAAGTTCCTCACTGCGCGGTGAAGTGGTCCGGTGATGACCCGCATTGGTTCGGCCGACCCTATTTCATCGTGCCCCAATTGCAAGGCGATGTGGTTCGTCTCGATGGCGCAGCATGGGTCACCGATCTCGATGCAAGCACGCGTAAGGACATGGCCAGACAGGCTATCGATGCCCTCGTATGCATTAACAAGGTTGACTGGAAGCAGGCGCCTTACCTGGGAGCACCGGTCGCGCAGGACGCGGATGTCGTCAGATGGGATAGATTCGTCGACAAGGCGGCAGAGCCACAGAGTCTTCAGCTAGTGCCTGCAGTGAGGGAGATGTTGTTGCAGCAACTGCCTGCAGAGGCTCCGGTGGGAATATTCCACGGGGATTTTCAGTGGTCGAATCTGTTTTATTCGAAACAGGGCAAATTGCTGGCGGTAATCGATTGGGAATTGGTCGGGGTCGGCGCCGTACTCAACGACATCGGTTGGTTTGCTACCTTCAATGACCCGACGGCCTGGGCGGATGCCGCCCATCGAGGTCATTACATGCCTCAGGCAGAAGAGCTGATCGCGATGTATATCGACGCTTACGGGGAAGTTCTGCCAGATATCGATTGGTATAGAGCGCTGGCTGCCTATAAGTTTGCCATCATCACGGGATTTAACCTGATGCTGCATCGACGTGGCAAACGTCATGACCCCATGTGGGAGACCACGAAAGACTCGATGCAGACACTGTTGCGCAGAGCCCATGAACTACTGAATTGACTTGTCACTATGCTAGACTCGCCTTCGTCTCGCCATGTTAATACCAAATGCCTCTGGGGGGGTAATACCATTGATACCGCAACAATTATCTCGCCACGCCTTTCTAAGAACAACGGGTGTTGCGGAAGCAGGAGTCATCAATTACTCGCTTTCGAAGACCGGCATGCATGGCAGCCTCCGTTTGGATTTTATGATGCGTATCATGCGGAACAGGGGGAGTAGGCATGGCTCAGGCGCTTGATAATTCTCCGTCCTACCCGAGCGGGGAAGCCGTAGATTTCGTCGTGGTGGGTTCCGGTTCTGCCGGTGGCATCATGGCGAAAGAATTATCGATGGCTGGATTTTCGGTAGTCATCCTGGAGCAGGGACCTCACCTGCAGGCGGCCGATTTCACCCACGATGAATGGTCGATCAAGCATAATTTTGAGCTCGAATGGGATTGGCGCAAGGGTCATCCGCAGACTTTCAGAAGAACCGAGAATGAAACCGCCGTAGTGGGGGACTCGTCGCTGCGTTATGCGCACAATGTCGGTGGCAGCAGTGTGCATTATTCCGGCAATTTCTGGCGCCTGCGGGAAATCGATTTCATCGAGGCCAGTGTGCGCGGCCCTATCGCCGGCACCAATTTTGTCGACTGGCCTATCACCTACGCTGAGTTGGAACCCTATTACACGAAGGTGGATTGGGAGATCGGTCTATCGGGCTTGCAGGGTCCCTGGGATCCGCCACGTTCACGTGACTACCCCTGTCCACCGATGCCAGTCAAATCGCCCGGCGTGTTACTGGAACGGGCGGCTAAGAAACTCGGTTATACTCCCTATCCAGCGCCAGTTGCGATTCTTTCCCAGCCACACAATGGTCGCCCCGGCTGCATACATTGTGGGTTCTGCAATGGCTATGGCTGCGAGGTGAACGCGAAGTCTTCTACCGCGGTAACCATGCTGCCGCTGGCGCTGGCCTCGGGTAACTGTGAGCTCAGAACCGAATGTACAGTTTCCCGGATAAACACCAATGCAGTGGGGCGCGTCACGGAAGTAGTATATTGGGAAGCGGACGGCACCGAAGTGGCGCAGCGCGCAAATGCAGTCGTGCTGTGTGCCAATGGTGCCGAGACACCTCGATTACTGCTCATGTCTGCCACCGGCAGTTTCCCGGACGGCCTGGCAAATTCCAGCGGCATGGTTGGCAAGAATCTGATGTTTAACGGCTATACTCAGGTCATCGGCCTGTTTGACGAACCCATTCATGCCTACAAGAGTGTCCCGGCAACGCGCGTCGTCCATGATTTTTGGACTCTCGATGAAAGCCTTGGCTTTTACGGCGGTGGTGGTATCGACTCACGCCATCCCTACGGCGGTAACCTGATTGCGGCCGGCCTCGGTGGTGGATTGTTTGGCGGTCCGTCCTGGGGTAGTGATTACAAGCGGTCCTTGCGGCAGCTGTTCACCCATAGCTGCTCCTTCGACGGTCACACCACCTCCTTGCCCCTGGCTTCCAATAACGTCACCCTGGACCCCAATGTTCAAGACATGTGGGGCCGACCGGCGATCAGAGTCACCTATATGGATCATGCCGATGACTTCGCCACCATGAAATATATTCTCGAACGCTCAATGGAATTAATGGATGCGGCAGGGGCCATTCGGAAGCTTGGTTCTTACAATGAAAACGGGTCGGTGTGGACCCAGCATCTGCTGGGCACCTGTCGCATGGGGAATGATCCGGGGACGTCGGTGGTGGACAAATTTAATCGCGCCCACGACATCCCTAACCTTTTCATGGTTGACGGCAGTAGCATGGTGAGTTCTAGCCGTGGCCAGCCCACCATGACCATCATGGCGCTGGCGTTCAGAGCCGCTGATAATATTATCCAGGCAGCACGGCGGGGTGAAATCTAGCAAGCCTCATCGCGCCGTGATACCCAGCGCTCCGCATATTTCCTGCAAGACCTCCTGCCCATGGCCTTAACTACACAGCTGCCACTACCGCAATAATTTCTTATTTCCCTTACATCTGGCAACAATCGTCACCCCGTTGCCCGGGATTATTGATCGGCTTTGGATTTAACCCTGGCGTACACTTCGGAACTGCCATCTTTGTTCATCAGGATAATATCGTAGGCGATGAAACGGTCGCCCATTTCCATTCCCGGGGCGCCCATGGGCATACCCGGTACCGCGAGTCCCAATGCATTGGGCGGCGGAGACTCGAGGAATCGGCTTATGTATTTTGCAGGAATATGACCTTCGAATACAAAGCCTTCCTTGGTGACAGCGGTGTGGCAGGATTGCCATTTTGGCAATACCCCCAAATCCTCTTTCACTCCGTTCATGTCCCGAGGGTGAATTATTTTAGAGGCGAAACCACGCTGGTCCATGTGTTCGATCC
This sequence comes from uncultured Gammaproteobacteria bacterium, assembly GCA_913054495.1. GTDB lineage: Bacteria > Pseudomonadota > Gammaproteobacteria > Pseudomonadales > Pseudohongiellaceae > UBA9145. The sequence continues at coordinate 6,912 of CAJXIY010000085.1, forward strand.
AGCCTACGCAGCAGCCACAGGTTTCGAGCTTGTAGACATCGAGCGTGATGTCATCGAGTGACTGCGCCGATAAGCCTGTGCCGGTCAGGGCTATTGCGGCGCAGAAAAGCAATGCCGCCGTTAGACTGGCAGGGCTGAAAAATTTGATATGTAGATGGGTTTGCATATTCGACTCCGAATGAATAAAACAGATCTGGCAACATGACTCCCAGATAGATGCCAATTGTTACATTACTTGATCATAAACGAAATATTTTCCACCGGCACCACCAGTACTGTCGCCATTTCATTGTCATAGAACAAGGAAAAGCGCGTAGTGGTGCCAAGCAATGCCAATGTTTGCTCCACCGCACGCTCGCCAGGGTCGGAAATTCGAATGCGGTATTCGTCGATGTTTCCGGACTTAATCTCAGCGGCGTTATAAACGGCAAGAAATTGAACCGCCAACACCGCAAAAACCGAGACAGAAAGGAAGAATTAAATCGGATCCGTAAACTCGATATCGCCTCTCTTCTCCTGCCAGCGCTGGTAACCGGGATATTTTTTTCTCATCCTGAATTCCAGCCACCAGATAAGCCCGGTAATGCTGACTGCAGCGAAGAATACGACTATCGATATGGGTTCCACGACGGCTGTGATCAGGAAGTCCCCAAGATCGGTAAATTTCGCGATGTTAATGCCGAACTCATTGTAGAAGAAGTAGCTATAGACCACGCCAATCAGGGTGGTGAAAAAATAGCTCAGCGTGAACACCAGAGTAGGGTGATTACGCACCAGGCTTCGTAGAAATTTCTCCATGTTGAATGTCTTACTCCAAGAGACGGTTATACGAGGGTGTTGCGTGATAGCGAACAATCGTAGTTTGAGACACCGCGGTCACCGCCGACTCCCTTCACTAAGGTATCTTCCCGCTGGTGCTTAGCCTGATTCGGTACAGCCCGGTTCGCGCCGTCATATACAGGGTGCTGCCATCGTCACCCCAGGCGACGTTGGCTGGCACTTCATCGGGTTTTATGGTGCCCAGGTGTTTGCCGTTGGCATCGAAGATCCAGACGCCGCCCGGACCGGTGGCGAAGAGATTGCCATCTACATCGACCTTGAGCCCGTCTGCGGCCCCGGTTTCATTCTGATCATTGACATCGAAGAACACACGACCGGTGCCAAGTGTCCCATCATCCCTCACCGCATAAGCCATCCAAACCTTGTTCTCGGCATCGGAATTGGCCACGTAGAGGGTTCTCTCGTCCGGTGAAAACGCGATACCGTTGGGTCGGGTCTGGCCGCTTTCCAATAGTTCGAGTTCGCCATCCGGGCTGAGCCGGTAGATGCCATTGAAATCCAGTTCTCTCGCCGGATCGTCTTCGAGTCCCGCCAGGCCATAGGGAGGATCTGTAAAATAGAGCCATCCATCTGACCGATAGGCTGAGTCATTGGGGCTGTTCAGACGTTTCCCCTGGTAGTTGTCCGCCAGCACCACGGTGTTCCCATTTTCCATTCGGGAAACCCGTCGATTGCCATGCTCCATCAGAATCAGTCGTCCCTGGGAGTCGATGTTGAGCCCATTGGAGCCCACCGAAGAGGTTTCACTCTCGCCTTCGAACACCGGTTGCATGAACGTACTCAGTCCTTCGGCATCATCCCAAATGTGAATCGCGTTGCTGCGCAGATCGCTGAACATCAGATGACCGAAGCGTCGATGCCAGACCGGACCTTCGGTAAACGCGAAGCCGCCACTGAGTTTTTCGATACGGGCATCGGCGGGAACCAGCGCATCCATTGCCGGATCGATTCTGATCAGGGTGCCGGCGCCAGCGGCGCTGGTCTGGGAAACGGCGTTACTGCTCAGCAGTAAAGCTATGCAGGTGCTAATTAGGAAAGACGTATGGGGTTTCATGATCGAACTCCAATGTTGAGGGAAACCCACAGACTGCGGGCCTTCATGCCGATCACAGCCTCGGACGGGTCACGATAGCAGGCCGGTACGTGATCGATGCGTTCAAGATCCCAAAAGCCTGAACCGTGGCCCCTCAGGATTAACTCGAAAGCGCGCATTTTTGCCTGGACTCACCATTGTTTTTCCAGGTTCGGCTACATTAGACCAGCAGGCATGGGATTGTGAAGCAAAATTTGGCCAATGTCAGTATCCATTTTGCTGCGGCTATCGCTGGAATTAAGCTGCCGACTGAGGCAGTATCGGGAGCATAACAAGGTAAGACTATTAGAGAGGGGATACCGCCATGAAACGACTCCTCTCAATCGCTTTGGGCTGGAGCAGGAGACGACACCCGCTGGAGCCGGAAAGCGGCGACGGCGTAAACACAAAATTGGTACTAATCTCTAATACTGATAAAAAAGGGGAATGACGATGATTGTTTTAGTCGCGGGGGTAAACTGGATAGCCGTAGTAGTCAGCACGGTGCTTTGCTTCGGCCTGGGTGCACTGTGGTACTCACCGAAGCTGTTTGGCACAAAATGGGCCGCAGGTGTCGGTATCGAAATTGGAGCAGACGCCAAGCAACCCTTGCCCGCATTGGCCATGCAATTGCTGGGTACTTTCCTGCTGGCCTGGATTATTGCCCTGGCCATCGCCAACGATGCGATGCCCATCGGAGTGCTGTTTGCGGCGACCAGTGCCTGTCTGTTAATGGCTGGCGGCATGTTCGGCCAGAACAGCCGCTACGCCATCGTCGCGGAGGGCAGCTTTGTGATGGCAATGGCGGTGATCATGATCGTCTGCCAGTCCTTATTCTAAGCCGAGCAGGCGGGACTTAGCCGGTCATGACTGCAAAATCATAAAGGCCGGCGGCAAGCCGTAGCTCAAGTGTGGCTACTGATAAGTTAACGGTCAAATCCGCAGAATAATCGCTCAAGCCACGTCTATATTGCTACTGCCTTTTCCCAAGTCGCAAAAGCACGCAGCCGGAAAAATCGATAGTTTTCAGCTGACACCAAATGCCGACCCAGTTTGAACAAGTTGTAAACGGTGGCATATGCACCCAAAAAGCGCTGGGCCTGGTGCATAGATTTGAACTTCCGCATGCCCCGCTCTATGACTCGCGTTGGTTGATGCGACAGCTCGGCGCGATTGTTCGCATATTGCGATGTATCGTGAATCGATCCCTGGATCTTCACAAATACTTCATCAATGAAGAACGTATCACCAAATCCTTGATGATTTCGTCTTAATCGCTGGGCATATTTCGCTCCAAACTTATTGCATCACAGGCGTACTGCTTCATAGCTCGCCACGGTACCTCGTTTAGCGAGTAAATCTTCGATATCCCGATGACCGAGGTTGAAACGGTGGTAAAGCCAGATGGTAATTTGAATGATTTCGGGTGGGAATCTGTACCTTTTGTACATTTTTGATCGATTCAAGCGCCAGATTGTCGCAGAATGGCGTTTAACTTGTCAGTACCTATTGTTCCCCAGTAGCAGTAGAAAACACTCTTATCTATGGCAGCGGGAATCGATTAAAAAAAGGCCCCAGCGACTGTTTTTTGTGCAACGGTGACAACGGTGAATTATTCCTCGGTCCCGTTTATTCAACTCGTTCATACTGGTTTTATGGGGTCTTGACCTTCTCGGTTTGCGTCGCCGTCTTAAAGCCGGAGTAAGAGGGCTGGTCGATAGCAAGTTGGTTAACCACTGTTTGGCGTAGATGAGCCTGTAGCACCTGATCCGCCAGTTCAATAGTCCCGTTACGCAGTTCACGCACCAGCCGCCAGCGCAGGCTTGCCAATGTATTCTCGCTGCTGAAGAAATGTTGCAGGCGGGTTCGTTCTTGCGCCCGATACTCCGTACCGAGAGCCAACTCTCGGTGCACAATATCGAGTGAATTCGCGGCCACTCGGGCAAGGAAGTTTAGCCTAGCCTCGGTCGCATCCATGACATCGATGCGCAAGAAATCCCGTACGCTGTTGAGCAGTTCGTCCGTGCGCGGCAGATCTTCGGTAGCGACTGATTCCGGTATTGGGATTAAGGCTACTTCGCCGGGTATCAACAGATTGGCACAATCCACCTGGCATTCTGATGAGCGCCGCCCAATAGCAGGGCGCTCCACCGTACGGTCCGGTCCGCTGCGATACTGCTGCGCCATACCCAGACAACCCACAGCCCACCAGAACGAACCAAATACCTCCCAGAATTTGACATGAACAGGGTCCACCCTAGCACCGGATTCTTCTTCATAGCCTCTAAACAGATCCGCGTATTCACCAAAGCCACCCACCGGAGAGTTACCACCAAAGCGCCAGGAGTTGGTACAGATCCAGCCGAGGTCGCGCATGGGATCGCCGATGTGGGCCAATTCCCAATCCAATATACCGACGATACCGCTGCCGCCCAGCATGAAGTTCCCGTTGCGAAAATCGCTGTGTACCAGGCGAGTTTCGTGATTTGCTGGCAGGTGATCCAGCAACCAGCGTGCGCTAAAATCGATCATAGGTTGGGGAGTGTGGAAACACCGATATCGCTCCCAGGACTGCTGCACACAGTCCCGCGGCGACATCTTTGATAACTGACCGACCAGGCCAGTCGCCTGCAAATCGATGTTATGGATGCGTGCCATAAACTTGCCGCACTCGTAGGCGAGTGTCGGCCGTACCGCCTCGAATCGCTCCGAGCGCACAATCCTCGCGCCCAGTGTTTCGCCTTGCAGCCATTCCATGACGAAGCCATCACCCAGGCCATCGCTGGGCATCAACACATAATGAATTTCCGGCTCCGGCACGCCGGCCGCCCTGGCGCTTTGCATTAGCAGCGCTTCCGTGCTCAGGCCAGGATAGCCCAACTCTGATTTATTAGCATGAACACCACCGGCGCCACGGCGCATGGCGAGAACCCGCTCACCTGATTCACAACCGTCGTCTTCGATGACCAGGCGATAGGTTTCCTGGCTCGCCCCTCCCGATAAGCGTTCAGCCGAGAGCAGCGACACGCAACCGGGCAGCTGCACGGTCAATACCGCTTCGAGCTTGCGTTCAAACTCTCCCTTATCCTGCGAACCGTCCTTCGCCATCGGCTATTCCTTCACGCCCTTGGGTGCTCGCTGTTTCATGAAGCCAAACATGTAGCCGGCGATACGGCGCATCTGAATTTCCTCGGCGCCTTCGGTAATGCGGTAGCGACGATGATGGCGGTATATGTGTTCGAATGGCTTGTGGCGGGAGTAGCCGAGGCCGCCATGGACCTGCATCGATCGGTCCGCCGCTTCGCAACACAGGCGATTCGCCCAGTAGTTGCACATGGATACCTTGTCCGAGACGGCGAAGTTGCCGATCGTATCCATTTGCCAGGCAGTCTTGTGAATCAGTGTGCGTAACATTTCGCACTGGGTCTGTAACTCTACCAGGGGAAACTGGATGCCCTGGTTAACAGCCAGCGGTTTGCCAAAGGGTTTGCGCCGTTGCGCATAGTCTACCGCCTCGTTGATGCAATATTGCGCCGCACCGAGACTCGACGCTGCCTGGCGAATGCGGTTTTCGTTGAAGAAGTGCTGCACCACTTGTAGCCCCAGGCCCTCACCACCAAACACGGTTGAGTCGTCCACAATGACGTCTGTTAAGGAGATACGGGCATGATCGGTTGGCATATTAAACGTCCACAGGAACTCTTCTATCTTGAATCCGGCCGCGTCGGTGGGCACCAGGAACGCGGTAATTCCATGACCATCACCGGCCTCACCACTGGTGCGTGCCATCACCATGTCATAGGGAGCCTTGTGTATGCCGGTATTCCAGGTCTTTTCACCGTTAATATGCCAGCCATCACTCTCGTGCACCGCCGTAGTCTCCATATGTGTGGCATCTGACCCGTGATCCGGCTCGGTAATGGCGAAGGCGAAACTGCGCCTCGCTTCCAGCATCTCAGGCACCCATTCTTTCTGTTGAGCTTCCGTACCATAGGCGAGCATGAGTAGCAGGCCGACATTGTTGCCAACAATTGAATGTTCGGTCTGTAAATCGTTGTGCAGGCCCAGACCCCGGGTGGCGAAGTGTTCACGGATGATCGCCATGTCGAGATTGCTGCCGTCCTTACCGCCGTATTCCCTCGGCAGAGGATAACGGTAATGACCTGCTGCATCTGCGCGTCTCCTGGCCTCGGCCAGCAGCGCTTCCCATTCCTCGTTGGGCAGGCCACCGCGCCCCCAATCGGTGCGCGCATCTTCGCGGCGGTAGTCGAAGAAGCGGATGTTGTCGTTTTCCTGCTCCAGGGGTTTGATTTCCTGCTCGATGAATTCATCCAGTTCGTTCAGGTATGCCTGCAATTCCTGTGGTATGTCAAAGTTCATGGGTTTTCCTAAGCGTAGAGAAGGTATCAGGCAGTCGCTGACGGGCTTAAGTCATGGTGATAATAGCAGAGTGAGGGGTTTACTTAAGATAAGGCAATACATTACCCAGCGACCCTTGGCCCACCGCTGGCGCCATGAAGGAACATAATCAGAGCTTGCTTAAGTATTCTGAGGCTGAATTGCTGGTTAATTGATTGGAGAATTAGGGACGGGTTAATAGTTAGGTTATCATCTGATGAATGTCCCCGGTGCTCCCGGACTAGCCACAGCAAGGAGCACGAGCAACTTCTTAACACCGAGATCGAAATTATGCCAGGCCTGTTAGCAAATATTGATCCGGATGGATTATTAGAATACTCCGTTGTTTTTACCGATCGTTCCCTGAATCATATGTCTCAATCCTTTCAGGGCGTGATGAATGATATTTCCTTGACCTTGAAAAGCGTTTATCAAGCCGAAGCCGTGGTTATCGTGCCTGGTAGCGGTTCATTTGGTATGGAGGCCGTCGCCCGCCAGTTTGCCACAGGAAAGAAATGTCTGGTAATCAGAAATGGATTCTTCAGCTTCCGTTGGTCACAAATCTTCGAGATGGGCGATATACCAGCGCAAACAATTGTACTTAAGGCCAGGCCCGTTTCGGCAGCAAGCCAGTCTCCCTTCACACCTGTACCCATCGATGAAGCAGTTGCAATAATCAAATCGGACAAGCCCGACGTTGTGTTTGCCCCGCATGTCGAAACGTCGTCGGGCATCATACTGCCGGATGACTACGTTTCTGCACTGGCTGCAGCCGTGCATTCGGTTGGCGGCATCATGGTGCTGGATTGTATCGCCTCGGGTACCATCTGGGTTGACATGAAAACCAGTGGCGTTGACGTATTGATAAGCGCGCCGCAGAAGGGCTGGAGTTCGCCACCTTGCTGTGCTCTGGTCATGTTGAGCGCGCTGGCGCTGGAGAAAATGGTTGGCACCACAAGCACCAGCTTTGCCTGCGACCTCGGAAAATGGCTGCAAATCATGCAAGCGTATGAGCGTGGTGGTCACGCCTATCACGCCACCATGCCAACTGACTCGATTGCAGGTTTTAGAGATACCATGCGGGAAACTGAGCGTTATGGTTTCGAGAAGGTGAAGGCTGAACAACAGCAATTAGGCGATAAGGTGCGTGCCATGCTGTCCAGGAAGGGTATCAAGAGTGTCGCTGCTGAGGGTTTTGGCGCGCCGGGCGTGGTGGTTTCCTATACCAACGACGCCGCAATCCACAGTGGCAAGAAATTTGCTGAACTTGGCTTGCAGATTGCCGCCGGTGTGCCATTGATGTGCGACGAGGCAGAAGATTTTCAGACTTTTCGCCTCGGTCTGTTCGGATTGGATAAGCTCCATAATATGGAAAGAACGGTGGCAAGTCTCGAGACTGCATTGGA
>CAJXIY010000086.1 GCA_913054495.1 uncultured Gammaproteobacteria bacterium
GTAGTGGGCCCGAAATTTGCCGTGGAAAAACGCCAGGCTATCTCAAGATCGTCAAAGTTATCCGCGTTAATCTGGTCGAGCGGAGAATAGCGCTGAGCAAGGCCATTACCGGCCCAGGTCGACCAGTCCCCACCGTTCACGCTGGTGCCGGTCTGGCTCAGGGCAAACGGAGCACAGGCAAGTGCAGCCACGGTTATAATGAATGGGGTAATTAATCGTTTTGTTATTATCATCTAATACTCCCTGATACCATGTGATCGTGTTCTTAGGCTAAGTATCTCCTGTTCATGTAAGCACAGAAAGTTCACTCAGTTCAATGTCCGATTTCAGCTACAAGCTGCTGGTCACTGTGGATCAGCCGACAACTTAAAGTAAGTTGAATTCTGGCTTGTAGTCCAATAATCGATAGGACAAGACAAGTTGCTAAATTGCAGGCGTCCCCAAATTTTCCCATTTACATGAATTGGACAAAAACCTGGATTGGATATACTGTTCACGCTTCTTATACACCGACACGGAGGATGTGCAATGAGCAAGCCTAAGATCGCCGGGATCGCGGCCGGAGTGGTACTACTGGTGGGAGTGCTGAGCTGGATGTTCACGGCTCCGTACCTCGGCAACCAGGGCCTTTCTCGTATGCCCGGCGTGATCATTGGAGGAACGGATACTCCGGCCCCGAGTGACTTCACGCCGCTCAATGACATTCAGGGCCCCTTGCTCATGAAGCAAAGTGGATTCCCGCCGTTGGTCGTCTATCTGTCTTATGTTGGTACTCCGGACGGCGTGATCACGGCCACCCGCCCGGACGGAGGGTACTGGGCGCAGCGTGTGAGGGACCGTGGTGGTGACGGATGGCTGCGCATCGGCGACACGACCTACGCGATGGAGGCCACCGAGGTTCTCGGTAACGCGCGCATACCCATGCTCGAGCAGTATTCGGCCAGAGGGGGCATGCCAATGGACAGGGCAGTCGGTGGGCCGGAACCGCTCCGCGAGTGGGAGGTCTTCTTCTGGACGCCTAGGTAGGGCGCGGGCGCCGCTCAAATTGGGGTCAAATTGGGGTCAGAGTAAAAATACAGTACTGTATTTTTACTCTGACCCCAATTTAATTCGGTGGTGTATTCGAAATTTCCAGCAACTCGAATACACCATCTATTTTCAACAACAGTCGAGCATCGTAAAAAATTTCATCACCTACCTGTAATTTCACGATAGCCAGAATCCTGGATTCTGTGGAATAGGTAGCACTAGCAACTGGTGACTCCTCTCCCTCACCTAAGTCTATGGTGGTGGAATAACCCAGCAATGAATATCGGTTTTGCTGGTCTAACTGCAATCTGACGTTATACAACGCATCTCCATCCACCAGCACCACCGGCATTTTCAATATCTGGTTCGAATTACTATATATTGCCGAAGAAGTGAGAACTATATCTGCACATTGATAATAGAGATCAATACCACCGATGGCATAGGGAGGTTTGTCCGTCATTACCTGAATCACTTGCAGGGTACAATTATCACATTCAATATTCGGGAGAGTCACGCTGGCTGAGGATAGTCCACCGATGGGTGTATCAGGAATTGCATCTAACAGGACGGTGGGGTCAGCAGCTTGTTGTTCGATCACCATGCTGCGACTATTACAATTATCAAGACAAACCGGATCCTGGAAACTATCGTTACCCGATTCATCGAAGGCGGTACGAAAATGGCCAGGATGATCGATATATTCATTCCACTGCACTTCGATGGTGCCACCGGGAGCAAAAACGGATATGTTTTCCCCGCGTGAGCTGCCCTCTATTCCACACGGCCCCTCCTTCAACACGTCGGGCCCATGACGCGATTCCGGAAAATTCAGCGCCAGATGTGCGCTGGCTGTATTGGCACAAAATAATACGATAGTTAGCCAAAACGCTGCCCCGGCTAATTGAAAGATACCAGGCGGGTGTTCATCTGAGGTGGCAATCATAAGGGGATATTGTGGTTCCATACATCATAAATTGGGGTCAGAGTAAAAATACAGTACTGTATTTTTACTCTGACCCCAATTTTATTTAAACGCGTCTCTGAGTGCGCCGAGGGCGACGCTTTCTACTTCCTTTATCAACTCATCCTGATTTGCCTGTAGCGCCTGCCACTTCGATTCATACTTCGCGAATGGATCAATGATTCCGCTGTCCTCACCAGCCAATGCCTCGATAATCCCTACCCCGCAGAAAGGCACATAACCCGCCGAATACCCACCTTCGTGACAAACTACGAGACGACCCTCGCTATAGCGGTCCGCGGCATCGAGCAGTTGCACGGTCATGGCTTTGTAGTGGGTGGACAGCAACATCATGTGACCAAGGGGATCCCAGGTGCTGCCGTCGAGACCCGATGCCACCAGGATGAATTCTGGCTGAAACAGCTCCAAGGCAGGTAATACCACTCGCTCCATGGCGCTGTTGTAAGCGCCACCGCCGCTGCCCGGAGGCAGGGGAATATTGATATTGAAGCCATGGCCGACGCCATCGCCGCAGTCGTGAAGGGAGCCGCTGTTGTAGGGGTAGAGTGAGTCTTCATGCAGGGATATGGTGAGGATATTGGCCTCTGCATAGAACGCCGACTCGGTGCCATTGCCATGGTGAACATCCCAGTCAACGACTGCGACGCGGGAGACTTTCTGAGTGGATAGCAGATCGCGAATGGCGATGGCGATATTGGAAAATATACAAAAACCGCGACCACGGTCAGCTTCTGCATGGTGCCCGCAGGGACGAACGAGGGCGTAGGCATTATCTACCTTGCCATTGAACACCGCATTACAGGCTTCTATACAGCCGCCGGCCGCCAGCAGCGCAATCTCGTAGCTGCCAGGACCAAAAGGGGTCAGTTCGCCCGCATTGCCACCCTGGTCCGCGCTCATGGTCTTGATGCGATCGATATACTCAGCGGTGTGCACGCGCAGCAACTGGGCTTCGCTGGCCGGGCTAGGTGCAATCGAAACCAGCTTGTCTGTAAATTGGTAGGCGTCCAGGAGATTTTTTAGACGTCGCTTGGTTTCGGGGTTTTCAAAATGGATCCAGGGCTGGAACTGACCGTCCGCCGGCAGCACACCGAGAGCGGAACCGGTGTCATGCCACATGTACCTCTCATGCCAGACAAATCCTGTTGAACTCACTCCGTCTTCTCCGCGTTTTGGACTTTCATTTGTCAATTATCGGCGCCCTAGTAGTTAATAGCCAATGATAGTCATCAACGATATCACCGCGATGGCCACCGGTGCCAGGTAGCGCATGATGAAACGCCAGAGCCGAAAGGCACGCCCATCCCCCATTCCAAATTCATCGCAGGTAGCCTGTTTCGACATGGTCCAACCCACAAAGATCGCCATGAAAAATGCACTGGTGAGGATGAGGTTGTTGACTACAAAAAAATCGATGATTCGGAAGATGGTGGCATCTTGTAAAAGATCGATAAAGCTCAGTGGCGTGAAGCCAGACCAGATATTAAAAGAGAATACAGAAGCCAGGCCGATGATCCAGGCGAGCCCGCCGGCGAGTAAAGTCATCCTCAAACGACTGGCTCCATCCCGTTCCACCAGGCGGGAAACTACTGACTGCAGCATGGATATCGAAGTGCTGAGTGCAGCGAACAGCACCAGTAACAGAAACATCGTGCCGAAGAACCGACCGCCGGGCATCTGTCCGAAGGCGACCGGCAAGGTTTCGAACATGAGGCCGGGTCCGGAGCCAGGTTCCAGGGAATAGGTGAATACGATTGGGAAAATAGCGAGTCCGGCGAGCATGTCTACGGAGACATTCGCCGAAGCAATAACTAGTGCCGACTGCGGAATCGATGCCGATTTCCTCAAATAAGCACCGTAGGCAATGATACCGCCACCACCTACACTCAAGGAAAAGAACGCCTGCCCGAGTGCAAGCAATACCACGTCCTGGTCAATTTTTGAAAAGTCCGGCACGAACATGAAACGCAGGGCCGCAGCAAAATCCGCCGTGACCGCGGCATAAAGCACGAGAATTATCAGAATCACGAAGAGTGCCGGCATCATATATTTAAGGGTCTTTTCAATTCCTTCCCGAATGCCACGGGAAATGACGAACATGGTGAGTAGCATGAATACACCATGCCATCCCACCATGCCGATCACTCCACCTTGCACATCGGCAAACAGCTGCACTGACTCCTGGGCGGTGATTCCCGCAAAGGCGCCGGATAAGGACTTCATCAGATAGGCAAGCACGAAGCCGGCGATGACACTGAAGAAGGTGAGGGCGAGAAAGGCGACGGACAATGCTAGCCAGCCCAGGTACTTCCAGTTCGCACTCTTGCCTTCGGCGAGGGCGAGGGCTTCGGTGCTCCCCACCGGGCTGCGGCCACCGCGCCGTCCGATCATGATCATGGCGATGACCCCCGGCACACCGAAGCAGACGATAAAAATGAAATACAGGAAGATGAAGGCGCCGCCCCCATTTTCGCCGGCAATGAATGTGAAACGCCAAATATTGCCGAGGCCGACGGCGCTACCGACGGCAGCAAAAATGAAACCCCATCTACCGGAAAATTGTTCTCGCATCGATGTTGTGGTCATTATTATTTTTCTTTGCCTGGTCTTAGTGAAGCGAGTGATGTCGCTATATTTTAAAGACTCGCATGGCATTGTCGGCTCGAATTGCCGCGCATTGATCTGGGCTTAGCGACCCGGTATTGGCCAGAGCGCCTGCGGTATCATAAACCTGGTGCGGCCAGTCGGTGCCAAACATCACCCGGTCTGCGCCGACGATAGAAATCAGATACTGCAGTGCCCTGGCATCATAGGTAATGCAATCGTAATAAATATGGCGCAGGTAATCCGTTGGCTTCCGCGCCATCTTACGGCGCTGAGGCAACTCCACTTCGTCGCCTTTTTCGAAGCGTCCTACCAGGTAGGGCAAGGCGGCACCGCCGTGGGATGCGATTAATTTCAGGTTTGGATAAAGATCGAAAAATCCATCGAAGATCATGCGCGTGATCGCCAGCGTGGTATCGAACATGAAACCCACCGACCAGCTCAAATCGAATTGGCCCATATCCATCAGGTCTACGCCCGGTGGGTCCGTTGGATGTAGCAGCACGGGCAGGGCGCGGCGGTCGATTTCTTCCCAAATTGGAGCGAAGAACGGGTCGTTGAGACTGCGACCGGACACGTTGGCGAGTACCATCACACCGATGGCACCGTTATCACAGCTGCGGACCAGTTCTTCTACGGCGTGCTGGGGATATTCCCAGGGCAGGGAGGTAAACCAGCGAATGCGATCGGGATACTTACCCTGCGCCTCCGCCATATTGTCATTCGATTCTGTCGCTGCCAGAGCGCTTATTTCTTCGCCACCGAAATAAACATTCGGGCAGGTCAGGGAAACGATGGAAACATCGATGCCGGTCGCATCCATCTGTTCGATGCGTAGCCCATAGTCGAAATGACCGGGCTGGGGGAAGGCGACGGGGGTGTCACCGCGAAATATCTCCTGATGACCATCGGGGCGTGTCTTCAGTGAATACTGGCCACCGGATTGCTTCAGTATTTCCAGCCACTGTCGCGTGTAGGCGTGGGTATGAACGTCTATGATGGTCATCTTAACGAGCCCCTTAAGTTGCTATTTGCAGGCGTCCCCGGTTATTCCTTTCTCGCGCTTGCAATCCAGGCATCGATCTTCGCCTCAAGCGCCATCATTGGCAGCGATCCCGAGCCCAGAATCGCATCGTGGAAGGCCTTGATGGAGAAGTCATCTCCCAGTTCGGTTTCCGCCCTGGCCCGTACTTCCATGATCTTTAACATGCCGATCTTGTAGGCGGTAGCCTGGGCCGGGTTGTTGAAGTAGCGCCGTACTTCTGATTGCACCGACAGCTCGGGTCTGGGTGAGTTTTGGAGGGCATACTGGACTGCCTGATCCTGGGTCCAACGCTGGGCGTGGATGCCAGTGTCTACCACCAACCGCACCGCGCGCCAGATTTCTCCGGAGAGTCGACCGAAGTCTGAGTAGGGGTCGGCGTAACCACCCATCTCCTTGCCCAGATACTCGGCATACAGGCCCCAGCCCTCGCTGAACGCGGTATAGCCTCGATAGCTTCTGAACCGGGGCAGGTTTTCCAGTTCCTGCTGGATCGAGATTTGCATGTGATGTCCAGGCAAACCCTCGTGGTATGACAGGTTTTCCAGTCGATTCACCGCCGTGGCTCGCATATCGGCGAGGTGCACATAGAAGGTCCCCGGCCTGGAACCGTCTATGGTACCGCGCGCATAGTGAGCAGCTCCGCCGGCTGTCTCCCGAAATGCCTCGACGCGCCTGACTTGCAATGCAGCCTTCGGCAGCATACCGAAATAGTCCGGCAGTTTTGCCGACATGGCGGCGAGCAATTCATCGGCGAGGTTCAGGTAATCGCTGCGGCCCTGGTCGCTATTCGGGAAATAGAATTGATCATCCTCCCGCATGAAATTGAAAAAATCCTGTAGCGATCCTTCGAAGCCAACCTGGCGTTTAATCTGTTCCATCTCAGCCTGAATCCGGGCCACCTCGGAAATACCGAGCTGGTGAATTTCATCTGAGGTAAGCGGCAGAGTCGTCATTGTTCTGAGACGAACGTTATAGTACTCCTCGCCATTTGGAAGAGACCAGGCACCCTGCGCCTGTGCCGATACATTGGATCGATCGAGAACCAGCCAGGCAAGAACCTCATCGTAGGCGGGTTTGAAATTGGAGAGCAGGGCGACCCTGGATTGCCGCTGTAATTCCTCGGCCTGTTGCCCGCTAATTGTCCCCGACTCCTGCAGCGCGCTTATCTTCTCGATGATGTCGGTCCAGAGGTCGGAATCACCGGCCTCGGTGAACGGTTCGCCACTCGTTACCCGGCCAATTTCACTGATGGCCTGGTCGTAGTCGAAGTAGGGTGCACGCACACCGTCTGCCACTGCCAATTGCGCCCGTTCCAGGTACTGCAGCAGATAACGCCTGGACTGATTCAGGCGGGAGATGTAGGCCTGCATGTCTTCCAGGGTATCGACGCTGTGATAGTTAATCAGATTGTTGGGCAAGCTGGATTGCGGTCCGCTACGGCCAAAGATAAATCTGTGGCGCCGAAATGGCGCATTCTTCTCGACAGTTTCCAGTTGGTATTCCCACAGATCCCATGACAGCTGGCCTTCAACATCCAGCTGGTCTCGACTGAAACCAGCATGCATGCGGGAGACACTGTCACGGCGCCACTCGAGCTGGCGATCCTGGGCAGCCTCGGACACATCATCCAACTCGTCGTGAGCACTCTTGTCACCCTGGCGTGACTTGGCGAGCGGACTGAAATCCATTTCTGTTGCAAATTCCGCATCCAACCAGTTAATGAAACGAGCACTCTCGATGGAATTTTCTGTTGTAGAAACAGATGCAGAGACCACTGCGCGGGCAACAGGATCAAGCGAAGTAGTGGTAGTGGAGCTATTGTCGCCGCAGCCAACAATCAGCAGCAGAATCATACTGGATAAAATGCGCATCTGGTTTTCTCCCGGGTACCGATATATTCGCAGCCGGCCAGTCTATACCAAAATTGGATTCAATTTGAACCGATAGCCGAAGTTTGATTTATGTTCGAAAGCTTTTCGCCCTCGATCTATCGCCGCGGTCAAATTATTGAATCTTCATATTTTCCGTATAAGAGCAATTTGAGAATATCTCTTTCTCTCCAGTGTCTACTGGCCCAGGATAGTGGGGATTCACCGTGAGAATCTTTCAGGGTTTTATCGGCGCCAGCCTGCAACAACAATTCAATGACCTCCCTCGATTGATAAGCTGCAGCCCTATGCAGTGCAGTCTCACCTACCACGCAGACATCACGCATATAACCTCCGGTCTCTATACCGGTTTTGGTCTTTCGATTTACATCGATGCCATGATCTATTAGCAATCGTATGGCTACCAACCTTTTATCTAATTCCAGGGGTTTTGCACAAAGCGAATGCAAACAATTTTCTCCGGTAACAAGGTGCTGAATATCAGGGTCGACGCCCTGTTCGAGGAACCATTTAAAACTCTCCAAATTTACTTCCCAGGCGTAAAAACCGATTGCAGGACTGCCATCGTCCCAGTGCATGGCGGGACTGGCCCCATGTGAGACCAGGTAGTCCAATATCTCAGTATTGAAAGTCACCAGTGCGCCAACACCGTTGTTGCCGCAGGCATGAATGTCTCCCCCGGCTTCTACAAAACGTTTGACCATTTCGAAGTCAGAGTTCCAGGCGGCCTGCTTGAATTGTTCTGCCGATATCACTAATGCTTCCAGTTAATCTCTCTCGCTAATTCAATCCGATTCGCCCACACGCAGCATAAACGCAGTGTCCCTGCACGGCTGTTTGTGAGTGCTTCTATTCATTTCTATTTTTCAACTGCAGAGGATAAATTGAAACCCGACTCACACGGTCGCCGGTTCGCCTTTCTCGGTACAACGATAAGACTATGTTGTTTGTTCCTATATTTGCACAAAGTGTGTCTTCAAATAGGTACAAGCATCCTCAAGATTCGGAACAATTTTCGTGCAATATTTGATCATCCAGGGACTCGAATCTTTGAATGTAAAGGGGGAAAATGCCACCACAAATTTTCCCAAATCATGACTGGCGTGGAACACCTCCATACTGGTGCCAATACTGGGCTTGTTGTAGTTCACCAGAATTATATCTGCATCACGAACATCCTGGAGATCGAACTCGACAATTTCATTGGCCGAATCAATTTCTTTATCGCGAAAACTGCGCCTCATCGGGTCGAGCAATAAGAAGTCCCCGGCAAGACTCAATGTGGCAGACTCTCTCCACTCTCTGGCCGTTCCATCATGCTCGTCCATAATTGGACCGCTAAGATATATTGTCTTCATATACTATTCTGTTGTCTGCGATGGCACCCGGTAGGTTCTAAGGTCAGGGGGAATGACTGGAGTTTCGGTGGGTTGTTGCAACTGGGGTACCCAGTCGTAGGGCACACGGTGGGCGCGAAAGATGCGATGCGAGATTGGCTCCCTGGTACCGAAGAAGGGGCTGACGTATTCCCATACGATTTCCTCATCGGGCGTGAGTTCGAAGATGCGACCGTCGGCGCCTTCGTTAACCAGCGTATTACCATTAGGCAGGCGCTGCGCGTTGCTGACATAGTGGCTAAATAGTTGAAATTTTTCGCTTCCACCGATGGAATATTCCCATACCTTCTCGAACGTGACTGGATTGAACTCCAGGACGCGGGAGAAATCCCGACGTACCGCGCCCTGCCCATCCGGGGCAGCAGGGTTGGCAAAGCCATAGCCTGCCGAGCCACCATTGTCGAACACAAGCAGGTTACCCGCGCCAGGCAAGCCTTTGGGAATGATGTGCGGGTTGTGCTGGCCGATAATTTGCCCCAACTCTTTCAGCGCCTTCGATTGCCTGTAGTCAGGGCCCATGCGCCAGACTATGGTGCCCTCGCGGTCGATGATGCCGATGATATTCGCCTCTCGAGAGCTGAAGAGAACATTCTCCGGGCTAAATCGCAGGTCGCCGTCGTCGTACCACTTGTTGGGTCCTACATAGCTGAGAGAATTGATATGCAGCCAATCGGCACTTTCTCTGGCTTCATTCCAGTCAACCGAACGGTAGATGGCGTTGCGAGCATCTTCAGAAAAACCGAAATCGTCGATATGATCGCTGGCCAGCCAATCCCAGAGAACTTCACCATCCCATGACAATTCGTAGATGTATTCATCCTCCAGTCGCTTGTCGGAAACCTCCGGCGCAACCACGTTTTTGTGGGCGAGGACCAGAGTGCGACCACTGTCTGTTTGCGGCGCCATATCGGGCGCATAGTAACCGACGGGATTTCCTTCACGCTGCCAGTCATGATGCTGCCTGGAGGACCAGACCGTTTCTCCGCCTTCTGTTTCACCCTCTTCGTTCTCGGTTTCTTCGGTGACCACCTGTTCCATCTGATCGTAGCGCCATACTTCGTTGCCATCCCAATCCAGCTGCAGCAGCACGATCGCTTCCTGATACGGACGGCGCGTAGTATCCCCGCCCATGATGTATCCGCCGGGTAGTATTCTGAATGGCCCCGGTACCGCGGCAATCTCTGTCCACTGGCGCTGCACATTGCCGTTCATGTCGATGAGCACCGCCCCCTGGCCGTCGGGTGCATCGAAGATTGTGTAGCCATTCCAGGTCTGATCGGGCTGGTAAATAGTCGTACCGGTCGGATACACCGAGGGGAACGCGATTAGCGCAGTAGCGGCCAGACTCGCCAACAGGCAAGTCGCAGTCAGGGTCAGGAACCGAGGCGGCTTGTTCATAAATAACTCCTGGTTTTAGTAGTTGGAAAATAGTGGGCACAGAAAAAGGGGTCGGATGTATTAGCAAGATTCATTCGACCCCCTTTTTCCAAAAAGTATTGTTGTCTGCCTTGGCAGCGACAAGCTATGGGCTGATAATTATGGGCAAGGATCCTCTCCCTGCACCGGCGCCGTGCCGGAGGCCACGAAGCGACAGGGATCGTCGGCTCCCAGTGTTACTCGAACGCCTGTTCTAATCAGCGACGAGGTGCCGGGACCCTGAAAGAAGTTATAGCCTTCCCTCGATGTCATCCAGGCAGATGGGCCGCCGACATATTTTCCCGCTCGTCGAGTTTCATCGACAATCCTCGTTACCAGGCTTTCGTAAACCGGATCACCCTGGCGGCGGCCGGTAAAGCTGCCGAGGTCCGAGCTGGCAATGAAGACGATGTCGACACCGTCTACACCGGCAATCTCATCGGCGACGGCGACGCCTTCGGGTGTCTCGATCATGGCGATGATCATGACATTCGCGTTGGCAGCCTGTCGATAGTCCCGGCCCCAGAGGGCGCCGTATTGACCGCCACCCTGACTGCGTCTGCCCATGGGTGGATACTTCGCGTATTTCACCGCGTTTTCCATTTTCTCGGCGGTGTCGACCATGGGCACGATGATGCCAAGGGCACCGATGTCGGTGGCTTTCTGGATCGCGCCTTCGGTGGCATCGGGAACCCGGATGAAGGGGATAGCGGGAGCATCTTTGCAGGCCCAGATCATTCGTGACACATCGGTAAAACCAAGATGGCTGTGTTGCATCTCGATCCAGATAAAGTCGTAACCGGAATTGGCCATGGCGCAGTAGATATCAGGGTCAGGCGTCGAAACCGTGCCACCGACTACCTGCCTGCCCTCGGCCAGCTTGGTCTTGACGGTGTTGAAGATGCGAACCTGGTCGCCGCCTTGTTGCCCGTAGGCGCTGGACAGCATCGATCCTAGAAGAAGAACCAACAGAGAGAGTGTGATGTATATTTTTCTCATTGTTATAGCCTCGCTATTATTGTTGCCGATATTGAACCATAAATACTGCTTTCATGTTCGAGATACTGGAATATCACGCCCATAACACCAAGGGCACGTCTAAGTTTCCGAAACCATGGCGACTCTTAATTTGCCGTCCGTCTTATCCTGCGCCTGCTGTTGCCGACGTGCCTCACCCCGCAGACGCAGTGCATCCCGATTGCTGTCATCGATGCGTGCATAGTCATCGCGCCAGGAACAGTCTTCACCCCATGTGAACGGCGTTCTCGCGACTGTGTTTGCGCCCTCGGCGCTCTCCAGCAGAGTCAGGGCCTGGCGGATTATTTCGCCTTGCATCGCCACATCATAGGGCTTGCCACAGGGGTTTCCCAGGGGGAAATCCGAGTGCAAGTAACGCGGCACACCGCAATTTTCCACCACGTCGAGAGCCGATCCAATAACCACGGTGGGAATTCCATTGTCTTCAAGATGTCGCGCTACCAGGCTCACGGTCTGGTGACAGACGGGTCACAAAGGTACCAGTATGGCGATGTCGACCTCGTCCTGCTGGCAGCGGGTGAGTACCTGCGGTGCGTCCTGTTCGGTGGTATTACGCTGGCTGTATTCGGTGGGTACCGAATGAAAGCGACTCGCAACCGAGCCGATAACACCTTCTTCTTTCAAACTGTTCAACCGTGCCAGCGGGAGAAATGAAGCAACGTCATCGGTGTGGGTCATACGCTTGTGCCAGGACAGCTCTTCGGTATACATAGATCGAGGGATGGGTTCGCTGGCCGTGGACCACACTCTGCGATCGGCACGACCGGCCTCGGTGTCCGGCATCGATGTTGTAATTACCCCGATACGGGATTCACTCAAGGGTTTCTCAAGGCGGGTAAAAGGCGTGGTGTCGAAGTGAGCCCACAGATAGTCTGTGGTGTAACCCTGGGCTCGATAATAATCCCGGGTCCTTTTTATGTAAGAGACATCATTTACTGCCACTGCCTGCTCCTATTGTTTGTTTCGCGGAAGTCCATCGACAGCCTGACCTGGCTAATGACCTCGCGATTTCGGCTTCACAATGGCCGGTGTCAACTCCCACAGTCTTGCTATTGCATCAGCCGAGAAGCTCATGTAACGGCTTTATTATAGTGAAGTCAACATCGACCATGGTAGTCTTGCTACCTTGAGGCCACGGCCCGGGGTGATGATGGGGAGGAACAATCATGGGATCGAAACTACAGCGGCTAGCTGCCGTAATCATATTGTTTATGGGTATTACTGCAGTGGCAGTATCGGCGAATGCACAGCAAGGGGGACGTAACGTGGATAGCGAATCACCAGTTGAAGGCGTCAGTTTTCGTTTTATCGAGAGCAATGGTCTGAGAATGCGTATCGCCGAAGCGGGCGAGGGCCCCCTGATTTTGCTGGCCCACGGTTGGCCAGAATCCTGGTACTCCTGGCGTCACCAGATGACGATGCTGGCGGATGCCGGCTATCACGTGGTCGCGCCAGATATGCGAGGCTATGGTGACACCGACAAACCGGCAGATGTGGATGACTACGACATCGTTCACCTCGCTGGCGATATGGTGGGAGTGCTGGATGCCCTCGGCGAAGAAACAGCCATCATGGTAGGTCATGACTGGGGATCGATCGTGGCGTGGAACACTGTGTTACTGCACCCACAGCGCTTCTCGGCCTTAATCGCCATGAGCGTCCCCTATGGTGGGCGGGCCCGGCAGTCCCCCATGGTCGGTTGGAAGGCGGCCTTCGGTGATAACTTTTACTACATCCTCTATCACAATGAGCCTGGCGGGGTTGCCGAGGCAGAATATGATGCCAATCCCCGTGGCTTGCTGAGTCGACTCTATCTGTCACCCAGTTCACCGCGAGAGGCGCCGGTGGTTACCGACCCGCTACGCACCGCCGGTGGCTGGATCGACAGGCTCGGCGCAGCCAAAGGGCTGCCGGATTGGCTGACTGCAGATGACCTGGACTATGTTGTATCCATGTTTGAAAAATCGGGTTTCCGGGGTGGCGTGAACTATTACCGAAATTTTCAGCGTAACTGGGAGATCACCGAAAACCTGGAGGGGGTAAAAGTGCAGGTGCCCACGCTGTTTATCGCCGGTGAGCGGGATGTGGTTATCGCCGGCGCGACCCAGGAGCAGTTGACCGGCAGCATGTCCCGGGCTACCGAGGACTTGCGGGGTGTGGTGCTAATCCCCGATATTGGGCACTGGGTACAGCAGGAAGCACCAGAAGAGACGAATCAGGCTATATTAGACTTTCTCAATTCAGTTCAATTAACTCCCTAAGTCATTGTTTTAGTTACT
The DNA here is from genome assembly GCA_913054495.1 of uncultured Gammaproteobacteria bacterium. Lineage (GTDB taxonomy): Bacteria > Pseudomonadota > Gammaproteobacteria > Pseudomonadales > Pseudohongiellaceae > UBA9145. The sequence continues at coordinate 13,683 of CAJXIY010000086.1, forward strand.
CCTACCTTTATCAGATAGCCTCAGAATGTCTCTGGAGCTATCAGGACATCACAAATTCTTGTTTAGTACCTTGTATAGTACGGAGGATTTGATGTCTGAGAAGAAGCCCCCAATGTCTGATAGCAAGATACGAAGTCTCAGACATAAAATCGTGAACGGAGTGCCAACCAAAGACACCCATTTTGTTGGATTGGTCGACGGCTTGGCTCTTATCTGCAAGCCCCCTAAAGGTGATGCCAAAATTGGCAGTCGGTCTTGGTGTTTGTTTTATCGAATTAAAGGCCAGAAAAATCCAAATCAACCAAAGACAAAAGGTTTAGGCGGTTATCCATCCACCAGTACCGCAGAGGCAGTAAGGAAAGCTCAGGCTTGGAGAAGTTTATTAGCTCAAGGTATAGACCCCCGCGAAGAAGAGCGAAAGCAAGTAAAGCAAATCAAGATTAGAGAAGGGCAGTTCACCCCTTTCAAAGTAGCCGCCAAAAAGTGGCATGATGTTCAAATAGCGCGTCCAAATGTTTCAACGCAGGATTATCAAAAAAAATACCGCGCAGTTCAGAAATACGTCATCCCTGATTTAGGTGATATGCCTATTTCAGAAATTGAAACGAAGGACATATTACACGCGCTAGAGACAATCTGGCGGAAAATGCCACCGACAGCGTGGAAGATACGAGGCGCGTTAAAACAAATATTTGATAGAGCAGAGGTTGATGGCATTTATGATGGT
>CAJXIY010000087.1 GCA_913054495.1 uncultured Gammaproteobacteria bacterium
CTAAAGTGAAGGATATATGGGCGTGCGCAAGGGGACTAGGCAACTCAAATTCGCGTGCAGACGACACATATATTCGGTCATGCTCAGCAAGATGCACAGGATCTTTTTAATACAAACCTATTTGAACTAGCTAGATATTTTCTAGGGATATCTCAGGGACAGACTCTGACTACAAGCCTAGCTCCTCTCTGAGCTTGGCGAAACGCGCCTTCGTCTCTGCCTTATCCAGTTTGCGCTCAATTTTATCGGGCAGGGGCGTAGGTAGTTCAATACTCAGGGTTTCGCCCCGGATGACCCGCTGGCACAAGAGCGCGTAATGGTAGTCGAATACAGGAAATGCCGTGGTTTCCGCTGCGTTTGCCAGCAGATACCAACCGCTTGCCTTGCCAGCATGGTAGACCGCCTCGTGACTCCAGTGAAATTCGCGTTTGGGCGATGGCGCGGCACAGGCCTCGAGATAGGCTTGCCTGGCGGAGGGCAGGCCGAAAAGATCCAAGCCCTGCTCACAGGCCCGCACCAGGGCGGCAATAGACGGCAAATAATCCTGGGTTCTGATGACCTGCTTTGCCGCTTGAACGATCTGCAAGGGGGTGAAATTTTCCAGGCTACTGAGCCAATATTTCTTCGCGATGACCAGGCTCTCGGCCTCGGCAAAGGCCTTGTGAAACTGGTTGTGGTAGGCAAATTCGAACTCCGCGAAGATCTGGTTGATAGCGTCGACATGATCCATGCCGTCCTCATCACCGAAATTTGCTTCCGGCTCTGCAACCCGGTCGGTCATAACCGCCGCAACGCGCTTATTCTGCCCAACTTCTGTCGGCGATTTGCTGGAATTTTTCTCTAATTTTTTGCTGGTTCGATCCAGCAATTGATTGATCTTCTGCATGGGTTTTGTCCGCGCTATCCAACTGCTTTAGTTGTCTTGCCCAATCTTGTTTTATGAACTGGAGAAATGTCGTATTCCATGAAGGCTTGACCTGTTGGCTGTCTTTCCAGTACATGACGAACTCCGGAATCTTACGCCTGGCATAGTCCGCTTCGATTTCTGCCAGCTGTAGTATTTCATAAAAGTCGGCACTGGGCTGCCAGTCAGCGTTAATCGGCCTCGGTATGTCATCATAGGCAAACGACGCTGAAAATTTTGCCCACTGGCGTCTGATGTGTTCGATAAACTTCGTGTTCCAGGCACCGTTCACCATGCCCGATTCGCGCCAATACAAGACGAATTCCGGAATCGCGTCCTCGATAAAACTTGGATTGACACCGGCAATCTCCAAGATGCCCACGGCGTCGGGATTCGGTTGCCATTCGGCGCACATGACGCTGGCCAACTCGTAGGCACCCCTTCGCGTCTGCTCTTCCCGCCACTGCTTCAATGCGCGTTTGCAGAAGGCGCTACCCCAGGAGAACCGCGCCTCACCTCGCTCCCGCCAGTAGGCCACAAATTCCGTCACCAGCGAGCGGGCAAACTGTTCCGGTATTCCCTGTTGCTTACACTGCTGTATCCAGCCGTCATCCGGCTGCCAGTTCGGTGGCATCAGCGATGCTGTGCCGGTAGCGATCGCCGCACCGGACCGCTGCGATAGCCTGGTTTTCGTGGAGGCGACATTCCCGTCGTCGACCTCATCGATGGCAAAAAAATAATTGCTGGGAGCTTGTGTGTCCGGGTCGATCAGCAGCAGCCCCAGATTCTGCAGACTGGCCTGCACCCGCCTGATGTCAACCGGTGCCCAAAATGGAAAGGCGTCTTGTAACTTGCCATCATCCAGTTCCAGCCAGTCGAGGTTTTTCGCCTGCGGGCGCTTTACCGTCGCGCCGTGGCTTATCAGGTCCGCAAGTACCTGCAGCATGACCGCCTCCTCCAGACCTATGGTAGAAGCCAGGGTCGGCGAAATTGACAGCGGTCTTTCCGGCAATAGTGAAGAAGTCATGCTTCGTAATAATCTAAATCAGGTGAATAAATCAGGCTGACAATATTGGCGTGGCATTGTAGATACCAATGTTGCGGTGGACTGCGTGTCAAGAATCCTATCACAGCGAATTGGCTTTGTCGGCAAATTCAATCGGCCATCCCACCTGCTACAGTCGAGGTGTTTTTTGTCCTCCTGCAATGGGATACTTAGCCGTTCACACCAGTGCGATTTCGACCCCTAGACGATGACAGCAAGCAACGAATTCACCCTGGCGAACTTTCTCGTTGATGAGGGCTTGCCGGATAGTTACGCCCTAGACGCACACAATTGGTTTCTGCCTTTGATCGACCGGCTGGAATATCAGCTTACAGAAGCTGCCAGTGGACCTCCCGCGGCAACAATGGTGCTCGGAATAAGTGGCGCGCAGGGCACCGGCAAGTCCACCCTCGCCAAACTCATCGAGGTGGTTCTGACAAGCCGAGGCAGGAGAATCGCCAACCTCTGCATGGATGATTTCTACCTGTCGCGGGCGCAACGACAGCGACTGGCGGCAGATATTCATCCCCTGCTGGCGACCCGGGGGGTGCCGGGCACTCACGATACCGCGCTTGCCATCGCAACCATAGACGCCCTGCGAGCAGCAACTGACGGCTCGGTAATCCAATTGCCACGATTCGACAAGGCGATCGATGATCTGTTCGCCGTCGACACATGGCCAGGTTTCGGAGGCAGAGCCGACCTCATCATTATCGAAGGCTGGTTCCTGGGGGCAGAACCACAATTGGATTCCGAGTTGGAAACGGCCGTGAATGCGCTCGAAGAAAACGAGGATGGTGAAGGACTGTGGCGAGGCTATGCCAATGCGCAATTAGGGGGCAGCTATCAGCGATGGTTCGCCTATATCGACCACTTGATCCTGTTGAAAGCGCCCGCTTTTAAACAAGTAAAATCCTGGCGCAGCCTGCAGGAAGTGAAGCTGGCGGCACGGTCGAAGCGCTCGGGTAGTAGCAGGGGGATCATGAACGGCGAACAATTGGAGCGTTTTCTCGCGCATTTCGAAAGACTGACCCGCCACTGTCTTCAGTCTCTCCCCGGCAAGGCCGATCAGGTTTTCTATCTCGACGCGGATCACCAGGTCGCGAATCACCATGTCATCAAGAATGCACCTGCTTAATCCGGCAGCGCTTCCGCCAGCTTCGGTTTTCTTTGCAGCAGAGGCTGTACCCAGACCCGCAATACCAGCACCGATAAGAGAATCGCCGTCAACTGCTGCCACAGCGCATAGGATTCCCCATGCGCCTGCATGGTTATCTGCAATGACCAGCCAAAGGCCTGGTAAAATTCATTCAGCGCGAGACCGCAAACAATCGCCGTGCCGATGACACCGACCAGATAAGCTGTCAGTGCGCGACCGCCCAACTGCTCTCTGATCACACCCATGGTCGCAATGTTGGTGGCGGGCCCGGTGAGCATGAACACCAGCGCCGCCCCCGGGGACACACCGGCGAACAGCAGACCGGCCGCCACCGGCGTAGACGCCGTTGCACAGATGTACATGGGCAGGCCAACCAACACCATCACCAGCATGGCAACAACACCGTCCCCCCATTGCAAGAAGAACGATTGCGGTACCACCGCAGTGATCACCGCAGCCGCTACCAGGCCGATGACCAGCCACTTGGCCGTATCTGAAATCATTCTGCCGTAGCCGTATTGAACGGCACTCATCAATTTCTGGCCGAGGCTGGCCTGGCTAACTGGCTCTTCTTTCTTGCCTCCACAGCAGGGACCCGTACTCGAGGCGGATGCTTCGAGCACATCCTGGGTGTCGGAAGCATTGACCAGCACCCCCGCTACCACCGCGCTCATCAATGCACTGACAGGTCGGGCGATTGCAAATACCGGCCCGAGGATGGCATAGGAAAAGGAGATGGAATCTACGCCGGTTTCCGGTGTTGCCACTAAAAAGGAAGCAGTGGCGCCTCTTGAGGCACCCGCTTTCCGGATCGCCAGGGCGGTGGGAATGACACCACAGGAGCAAAGCGGCAGCGGTGCACCGATAACTGCACCTTTTACGATTGACAGCAGGCCAGGTTTGGCGAGTTGGCTCTGTATCCACCGACTGGGGATCACCTGCTTGATGATGCCGGCGAGTAAGTAGCCGATCAGCAACCACGGCGCACTTTCGATGACGAGGTTCCAGAAAATGTTGAGTAGGTTCATCTAGCATCACTCCCCAAGCGCCGATCTTTCTCCACTTCTGCTTCCTGTTCTGCCTCCAGCGCTTCCATGATCGAGCAGTGGGTGGCGCTTTCGGGTCCACCACAGCAACTATCCAGCAGGATTTGTAGCGTCTGCCGCATGGATTGTAATTCGGCTATGCGGGCGTTCACTTCCGCGAGTTTCGCCTCGGTAATATCCGTGACTTCCTGGCAACTATGACGGCTCTTGTCTAGCCGGATGGAGAGCAAATCCAAGATGTCGTTCAGTGAGAATCCGATGTGACGTGCGGTGCGGACGAATTCTACCCGCCGTACATCGGTGTCGCTGTAATAGCGATAACCGGCCTCGGAGCGCTCACTGGCGCTGATGAGACCGTGCTTTTCATAGTAGCGCAGCGTGTGCGTAGAAAGCCCGGTCCTGGCGGATAATTCACTGATCTTTAGCATAGGAAACCTCTTACTGGTTTTCTCGAAACAACGGCCTTCTGACCGAATCAGCACCATTATAAACCTTAGAGTCAGGTCTAAGGTCAACAGTTGCTTGGTTTTTGTTTTGGCAGAGGTTTTGCCACCTGGTTCAGGGCTGCTTGAGACACGCTAGTCGAGGACAGATCTAATCCAGGCTGCGATATCGGTGATCTCCTGGGGACAGACTGCATGTTCCATGGCATAACTATAGTATTGCGGTTTAAAGCCGTGGGATTCCAGGGTTTCAAGGCTCTTGCGGCCGAGGGACTCGGGCAATACCGGATCCAGACTGCCATGACAGATCATGATGGGAATCTGGTTCTGGATGGGGTCGATCTCGATGCTGTCTGCGGTGGCGAAGTAGCTGGACAGGGCCATAATTCCAGCCAACGCCTGTGGATAGGTCAGTGCCGCCTCATAGGTAACTGCCCCACCCTGGGAGAAACCGGCGATAATGATACGCCTGCTGTCCACGCCCCGTTCGACTTCCCTATCAATCAGCTGATGTACCCAACGAGCCGACTGCCTCAATTGTTCTTCATCCACGTGGCGATCGATATCCATCTGTTTGATGTCATACCAGGCCGGCATAACATAGCCATTGTTGATGCTGACGGGGATAGAGGGTGCATGGGGAAAGATAAATCGGATGCCGAACTGATCTGACAAATCGAGCTGCGGGACCAGGGGTGCAAAATCGCCGCCATCGGCTCCCAATCCGTGTAACCAGATCACCGAGGCATCGACTTCGGCTCCCTTGGGCGATTCCATTTCTATGGCCGGCAACAAATCCATAACTTCCTCTCTCTCAATTCCCGTAGACGGCTCAGCGCAGCCTTGCGAGCCAGCATGTTAGCACTGTAGTCCCACTTCGCAGAGAAAGAAGCTATTAGTTCAATTACGCTAAGATTCTACGATGAACATCCAAGCGATGGGATGGCGTATCCTTCTGCATCAGCAATTAAAGCGTAGCACCGAGTGACAGAGGGAGACCGTCCTTTGGGCTCCCGACAGAGGGAGGGCACCGAGGAGGGGTGCAAGCTGCTGAGGCGGAAGGGTACGCCAGCGCAGCGCGCTGTCACTGAACTTCATCAAGCAAACTACACAAGACTATAGCTCCTCAACTTCTAGTGGTTTTGGATTCTCATTTTGGGCGATCTGTGATTTACTCGAAGCCGATAAAAATACAACTGCGCAGGTACTCCCATGTCCTCACATCTAAAAGACAAATTGTTTAGCAAATCCATGCTGCATCTGGTTCTAGTCCTGCTGGTATCGATCAGCCTGTCGGGCGTCGAGCTATCGGCCCAGGAACACGGCGATGCCAGATGGGTTTCTACCTGGGCGACCAGCCCCAGCACCGTGGCCAATTCTTCAGCGGATCCAGCGACAGTAGAAGATCAGACCCTGCGCCTGATCGTTTATACCAGTGTCGGTGGCAGCAGTTTACGGCTGCGCCTGTCCAACACCCACGGCGATCGGGCCATGAAAATTGCTGCGGCCTCGGTTGCTCTGCATGCCGAGGGCGCCTCTATCCGTCCTGGCAGCAGCCAGAGCTTGCGCTTCGGCGGCCAGGCCGAAGTCATTATCCCGCGCGGCGCGACAGTCATCAGCGACCCCATAGCCTTCATGGTGCCGGAACTCACGAACCTGGCTGTGAGCCTCTACCTGCCCGAGAACAGCGGCTTCCTCACGGCCCACGCCCTGGCTAACCAGACCAATTACGTCTCAGAATCCGGCAATCATGTAGCGAACGTAAATTTGCCAATCGAAGCAGAGACAACTGCCTGGAATCTACTGACGGCGATCGATGTGATCAATAACGACTCGGTTTCAGCCATAGCGATGGTTGGAGATTCCATCACCGATGGCTGGGGTTCGACTGACAGTGGCAATCAGCGCTGGCCCAATCATTTCGCGCGACGGCTGTTTGCCGATTCAAGCACCGGCAAATATGCCGTGCTCAATGCCGGCATTAGCGGCAACCAAGTGACAACCGAAGGCAACAGTCTGTTCGGACAAAATTTGCAGGCCCGATTCGAGCGCGATGTGCTGGCGCTCACCGGCGTCACCCACATGGTGTTGATGGAAGGCATCAACGATATCGGCATGCCTTCCATGGCCGGTGGCGCGCCCACCTCCGCGGCTCAGATTATTGCGGGATACAAGCAAATTGTCGCCAGGGCCCACGCTCGCGGCATCAAGATATTTGGTGCAACCCTCACCCCATACGAAGGCGCGGCCTATTTTACGCCGGCAGGGGAATTGGTGCGACAGGAAGTTAATGAGTTCATTCGCAATGGTGGCACCTTCGATGGCGTGATCGATTTCGACCGAGCCATCCAGGATCCCGCTAACCCGTCCCGCATCCTGCCCGCACTGACGGAAGATAATCTGCATCCGAATGATATTGGCTACAAACTGATGGCGGATAGTATTGATCTAAGCCTGTTTAGATAAACCAATCAGGATTCGGTGCAGCGCAAATCCCAGCCCAGGATTGTCGTTACAGGATTTGGGGTCAGGCCCGGGTGGGCGGCCTAGTGGCCGCCTCCACCACCTTGATCGATCGCTGCAGGTAAAGCCATCGCCGTCAGCGTGGGCCCGGTTTGCAGCATCACATACTGATGGCCCTGATGTTGATAAGTCATCATGCCGTAACGGCTGAGCGCAGATACCTCCAATCGCGCCAGTTCCTCGCCCGTCATCTTGTCCACCGCAAACAGATATGGTGTGCCGTCACCGATGCTACCGGAATAAATCAACATATTTTTAGTAACCACCATGGCGGCTTTCGCGCCGGAACCGGTGTTGCCGACATCGACACCGGCGAGCAACGGATGATTGGCGATACTATCTGGCGTCTCGCCTATGGGCAATGTGAACAATGTATCACCGGTGTTCATGTCGATGGCCTGAATACGGCTGTAGGGGGGCTTGGTGATTGGAATCCCCTGGATGCGGCCGGGGGATGTGGAGCGTACCACGGCATAATCGGCGAAGGTAGTCCCGGTCGGTAATTCCCAGCGCAGGTCGGCTTCCGCACCGGGGCCCAGGACCCTGGCCGTACAACCTGTGCTAGAAGTAACGTAGAGAATTCCCGCCTCAGGATCTGCCGCCGCAGGACCGGTGATATTGGCACCGCCGCCGCCGCCGGGACACCACAGCGCCGCCGTCTTACCTAACTCATTGTCGTAATGCAGCGGTGGATTGAACAAGGGTCCAAGCTGAAATTCCGCCACGGCTTCGATTGCGAGCCGACGTAATTCAGGGGTGAAGTCCACCAGGTCATCGATAGACAACCCCTGTAAATCGAAGGGTTCGGGCCGGGTCGGGAACGGCTGTGTCGTCGCCAGCTTTTCACCCGGCACCCGCGAAACTGGTACCGGTCTTTCCACGATAGGCCACAGGGGCTCACCGGTCTCCCGGTTGAAGGCATAGACAAAACCCTGCTTGGTGGCTTGCATAATAGCCGGCACATCACGGCCGTCGATGTTCACATCCAGCAGTATCGGTGCCGTCGGGGTGTCGTAGTTCCAGATATCGTGATGCACCATCTGGAAATGCCAGGCCCGACGCCCGCTGTCTGCATCCAGCGCAATCAGGCTCGCTGCAAACAGGTTATCGCCCGGACGGAAGCCGCCGTAAAAATCGATGGTGGCGCTATTGGTTGGAATGTATACCAGGTTCAAATCCTGATCCGCCGACAGGGGAGCCCAGGAAGAAACGTCACCGGTCCATTGCCAGGCATCGTTTTCCCAGGTTTCGTGACCGTATTCTCCCGGCCTTGGAATCACGTTGAACTTCCATTTGAAGTCACCGGTGGCGGCATCATAGGCGAGAATGTCGCCGGGGATATTCTCGATACGGGACTGGTTATACCCTTGCTCCGCCGAGTTGCCGACAATGATGGTGCCATTCACCACGATCGGTGGCGAAGAAGACGTAATGTAACCGGTTTCCAGCGGAATGCCCTCGTCAGGATCATAGGGATGACCAAGATCGGCCAACAAGTCCACCACCCCGGTCTGGGGGAAACCCGCTATGGGCACTGGTTTCCCAAAACCTTGCAGGGGAATCCCGGTTTCAAGGTCCAGGGCAGTCAGAAAGAACGCCGGTGACGTGATATAGACCACCTTGCGCCCATTCACCTCGGCGATGGTGACGCCCTTACCGTAGTCTTTGCGCATGGAATACTCCCAGCGCCCGGTCTTGGGCTCAACGTAGGACCAGATGGTTTCGCCGGTCTTGGCATCGAGGGCGACCACGTAGCGCCGGGGACCGACGACGGTAATGATCTTGCCATCGACGTAACTGGGGGTAGAACGACCGCTGGCTGCATTAAAACTGGCGCCGTCCCAGATCCAGGCTTCCTCCAGTTCGTTAAAATTTTCAGGCGTAATTTCATCGACGGGCAGATAACGCGTGTGCGCGTAGTCACTGCCCAGGGTCAGCCATTCGACAGAATCCTGTGCCAAAGAAAATGAACCGACACAGGCGAATAGCAAGGCGGTAACTCCCGCGAATAGCCGCCTGGTTACTGCAATTTTTCCTAAGTGAGTCATTACTTTGCTTCCTCATTGTCTTCTTAGTATTGGAGTCTGAACAAATTTTAGATGGCAAAAATCGTGGACGATTTCGATGCCGGCTACGGCGGCTGAAAACCAACCATCATCAGCCCTACGTTAATGGATACCAGCAGGGGCTGCAAGGTTTAGCGAGATGAGTTCGAGGGCGCCTCTCAATATTTCCTGCGGCAATAGGGGATGCTCTCCTGGTATTCTATTCTCAGGTAAAATAGACTCCGCTATTCTGCTGATCCTGGCAACTGCAGTAGGCATAGACCGACCATGAGCGATGCAAATCAAACTGATCTACCTGGCCTCGACGAAGCAGCCGTTATGCTTGCCAATCGGCTGCGGAAGAATCGGCGCAGCATCGGCAAATGGGCCAGGCAACAGAATCTACAATGCTACAGGCTGTATGATGCCGACTTACCAGAGTACGCCTTTGCCATTGACTGCTACGACCGCTTCGTCCACATGCAGGAATATCAACCCCCTGCCTCCATTGACGAAGCCAAGGTCTCTCTGCGCCGGGCGCAGGCGAGGGCAGCGGTGCAGCAGGCCTTGGACATTTCTCCCGACCGTATTGTCATGAAAACTCGGCAGCGGCAGCGCGGGAAACAGCAGTACCAGGCCTTGAGTGAATACCGGGACAAACACCGTCAGGACTTTGTGGTGCGCGAAGGGGAGGCCAGATTCCTGGTTAACCTGCACGACTATCTCGATACTGGCCTGTTTCTGGATCACCGGCCGATGCGAAGATTTATCTATGAGAACGCACGCAACAAGCGTTTCCTCAATCTGTTTTGTTACACCGCTACGGCCAGCGTGCACGCCGCCCTGGGTGGAGCGGCCTCAAGTCTCAGCATCGATCTTTCCAATACTTACCTGGATTGGGCACGGAAAAATTACAGTCTTAACGGCATCGGCGGAAAACAGCACCGGCTCAAGCGAGGGGATTGTATCGCCTACCTGGAGACGGGTCGTGAGGTTTTCGATCTGATTTTCCTGGACCCACCCACGTTTTCCAATTCGAAGAGTACCGACAATATTCTGGACATTCAGAGAGACCATGTCGCACTGATTAAGAATGCGATGAAAAAACTCGATAAAACCGGCGTTCTTATCTTTTCCGCAAACAAACGCAATTTCAGGTTGGATGATGTGGTATCTGCATCGTATGAGGTAAGAGCTTACACCAGGGCGAGCCTGGACAAAGATTTTCAACGTGGTCGAAAGATTCATCAGACCTGGCTACTAAGCCACGGATAAGCTCCTGTTCAACCGGCATTCCACGGTCGATAGCATGCACGAGAATCGAATGGGAAATTCTTCAACCGGGTTCGAAAGACCTCTGCACAGAAAGATTAGATGCATCGACTCAGATTACGGTTGGCCCGGCCCAATCTCTCGGCCAGCACGCGAACGATGTAGGTGTGCAGGGCCGCGGTAGAAGCAGGAAATTTACCTGACATTTCTTCCAGCTTTTCTTTGTCCAGTCTGAATAGCTGCGCGTCGTCTTCTATTCTCACACTCGCGGTTCGATTGTCGCCTGTGTAGATCGCCATTTCACCCAGAATCGCTCCCGACTTGTGCTTCCGCAAGATGCGTTCTTTCTGATGGGGGACCTTCAACACTACCACCACGGTCCCGGAGCCTACGAAGTAGAGACTCTCGCCTTTGTCTCTTTCATTGAAGAGATATTCACCCGCCTTGCGATTCTCGATCACGAAAAAGTCTGAGAGCAATTTAACGTCACTTTCTTCGTAGGTGATACTACCTAACACTTCTTCCAGGGTCAACTTATGGTCGCCGGCATTAATGTTCAGATCCGCCAGAATGCGCCGCTCACACCAATCCACGGCAGTATCCAACTGCTCCTTGTAAATTCTTTCCCACTCCTGATCTCCAAATGTAAAGAACCCATGCTTCACCAGTTGTTTGAGCCAACTATCATGGGCGCCGCTGATTACAATGTGAAATCCTTCCCGGTCACTGAGCTGCGCCAATTTGGAAAAGGTAATGATCGCAGAAGTGTCCAACTGACTTACATGGTGAAAATCCAGCACCAGGAAATCAACCTTGTGCGCCTCCGGGTCCTTGATACGATTACGAATTGAGGTTATTAATTTATCCGCCGTACCGAAAAAGATGAATCCCTGAAGAATAAGAATCAGAACACGATTGCCCTCCTTGTTTAATAGCTCCCGCGTTTCCAGGTCACGATCAACATTACTGGCATGATCGCTGCCATTGGTTTCGATCTTGATTACACTGAGCTTGGAATAATTCACCACGAAAAGAATAATCGCGACAAAGAATCCAAAAGTTACCCCTTGCAAGATATCCGAGAAGATAATTTCGATCAAAATAAGGATGACGACGATGTAGTCTGACAGCGGCAATTCGTCACGCGCCTTCCACACCCAGTCGATCAGAAATTCCAGACCCACATAAATCAGCAGCCCGCCCAGAAGAAAAGTGGGCACTATCTTCATGAATTCTGCACCGGCCAATATCGCAGCCGCCACCAAGGCCGAATAAATAAATCCGGTGAGCCTATCCCTGCCACCCAGCGTCTCTACCAACGCCGTGTCCGAGACATCGTGGACACCAGGGAAGCCAACCCAGGGCCCCGTTGACTACATTGGTGTAACCCATCACCTGGAGTTCATGATCCGGGTTCAGGTCTTTCCGTGCGATCAGTTCGATCCCGGAGACGTCCAGCAACAGCATCACGGAACACAGCAATGCCACTACCACGATGCCACCGGTCTGTTCCAGAATCGTCATCCACCTGATTTCCTGCACATAGTCCCAGTTAAAAACCGGAATCAATGAACCCGTAGATTCGATCGCCGGCAGCAGACCATTGGCCGCGGCTTCATCCAGGCTGATGCCATTCAGGAACAGCACGGCGTAAAAAATTAGCATGGCCGCGAACAAGATAGCCGGCACCGAGAGGGCGGTATCTTTAAACATCTTGCCCATGATGAGACACAGGGCCAATGTCACCGCTGGTGTAACCAGCTGAATAAAATCCGAATTCGAGACGGCTTCGAGACTGGGTTGTTCACTGCCGGCAACAGTTAAACCACCCTGGATGAAGACATAGCCGATGCCGGCGAAAAATCCACCGGTAACGGGATAGGGAATGTAGCGAACCAGATTTCCCAACTTCAAGCGGCCCAGCAACAACAGGAACAGACCGACCACCACCGTGGTAACCATAATGGCGGCGATGATGGTGGCTTCGGCAGCAATGGAATACTGGGAATCGAAACTGATGTAGATACTACTCACCATGACCGCAAAAACCGGCACCAATCCATTGCGGGGCGAACAGATGACGGCTTTGTGATCACTAAACAGGGAACCGCCCAAGCCTGTGACCAGGGTGCCCATGAGTAAAATAGCGATACCCGGCACCATTAGTCGCGGATCGGTCTGGGCGAACAACAAGGCGGCAACCGACACGGCCACCGATATGTTTACCAGCGCGAGCAGGGACCCGGAAATGATGTTGGCGAAACTGCTAGAGCGCATGTTTTATTATTAGGAAGCTGAGATAATTCAGGTATGCGAAGCGTCGAGCATACTACCGGCAAGCCCCCGATACCAGTGAAGCAGGCGCTTGCAGAACCCTGCGACAGTCCGCTACTACCCCATCGACTGTCATCGAAACCGACATTTGGGCGTTATTAACAACTGAGGGCACGAATTTCGCCTCGCGGTATCGGCTTCCCAGGATTCCCTGGCTTGAGACAACCGTGTTATCCGGGCCAGGAGATTGATGAGTGCAGGGGAATAAATCAGCACCGTAGCCTGTCCTTATTCCCATTGCCGGCTGTTAATGCTTGTTCCTATGCTTGATTACGGCGCTGCTCTATACTGTTGTGATTGACCCAACGAGGACATTCATGTTTTACCGATCAAATACAGGCCCCTTCTGGAATGTACTGAAATACAATAGCGAAATTACGTGCCTTCGAGCCATTGCTTCTAAACGGCTGCACCATCTTTTAGCCTGCTCGTTTGTTTCCGCCTGCCTGTCATTTGTCGCCGGGAGTGCCGGCGCAACGACTATTCTAGGCATGGATATCGATAAACTTACTGCAGACGCTGAATTTATTTTTGAGGGTGAAGTAGTTCTTACTGAGACGCGACAAGACAGCAACAGTCGCATCATTAGCACCTACGTAACATTTAATGTTGTCGATGTAATGAAAGGTGACTACGATGCTGCATCCATTGAACTCAAGTTCATGGGTGGCGTGTTCGATGGCCGCATCATGCAGGTCAGTGGATTAAAAATCCCACAGCTTGGAGAGCAGGGAATTTATTTCGTCGAGTCAACCAGCCGCGATTTGATAAATCCCCTACTGGGCTGGTCACAGGGTCACTTCATCATCATCGTCGACGATGGCGAGCGTCGGATTAGCACAGCAGACGAAAAACCGGTCACCGAAGTACAGGGCGTCTCCGGGATTCCCGTGGCAATAAAAAAACCTCCAGCGCTGATTCAGGGTGGCGGCGATGCCGCTGCGGGAGTGACCACGGAATCCAGCCTCATATTGATCAGGCGGGCACTCTCCGTTGATGAATTCAAGGCAAGAATTCAGGATCTCATGGAGAACTAAAGAGCCCTTGTTTAAGTATGCAACAAGCGCCCTGCTATTTCTGCTCTGGGCGCCCACCAATCACGCCTTCGAACTCAGCGGCAATTTCTGGGAATTTGCCCAGGCCACCTTTCATGTAGGCATTAGCGGCACCTCACCCAGCGGCACCACCTGGAATGAAGCCTTCATTCGGTCCATGGATGCATGGACCGACGCAACTGATTTCGAGTTTTTATTGGTGAACGAATTTTTAGATCCCTGCATCGACCAGGGCGGGCCCAACGATTTTGGCGACGACATGGCCGGCGTGAATTTTACGGATACGGTCTGTGGTATGAAGTTTGGCGACAATGCGTTAGCCGTCACGCTCACCGCCGGCTTCTGCCTGAACGAGGAATGTACCGGCGGCTTCAAAATTACCCATGCAGATATTGTCTTTAACAACAATGAAACCTGGGACGATTATGGCGGAACACTACGCTTCGATAACACCGCCGATTTTGAGCGAGTTGCCCTGCATGAACTCGGCCATGTCCTCGGTATGACCCATGTCAGCGATGACATCGAAGCCATCATGCAGCCCTTCGCCAGCGAGATCGATTCCCTGCAGGCGG
>CAJXIY010000088.1 GCA_913054495.1 uncultured Gammaproteobacteria bacterium
TGGTACCAGTGGGCGGACTTGAACCGCCACTCCCGTGAAGGAACCGGATTTTGAATCCGGCGTGTCTACCAATTTCACCACACTGGCATCGAGGGTCTCTTTCTTTTGCTTCCCAGTAGCTTTTCATCTCCGAGAAAAGTTCACTGTGCCGGTGCTGCAATCCGGACCTGGCCGCAGCGGGCCGCCATTATACCAACTGGGCCCGATCGTGCAATGTGTCAGAGATGGGTCTGGCACTGGTGGAATTAGCGCTGTGCTGGCTTCCGTCTGTTGCGGTTTTTGGTTAGGCTTCCAGTCCCCTGGCGCCAGCCAAGATAAAGCCGAGCAATTGCATGCATCTCAGCGATTTTTCCTATCGACTACCCGATGAATTGATCGCTCACTATCCGGTGGAGAAGCGCAGTGACAGCCGACTGCTTTGCCTGAATGCGCGATCGGGCGCTATCGACCATAGAATCTTCAACAGCTTGATAGATTTGCTGCGGCCTGATGATTTGCTGGTATTCAATGATACCCGGGTTATACCGGCACGCCTGTACGGTCATAAACAGTCTGGTGGCAAGATAGAAGTGCTAATCGAGCGTTTACTGGAAGGCAATCGTCTGCTGGCGCAGATTCGGGCCAGTAAGTCGCCGCAGCCAGGCACTCGGCTGAGTTTCGAACCAATCGAAGCCGGTGGCGGAGACCAAAACCAGGCAATAAGCGCGGAAGTCATAGGTCGGGAAGATGATTTTTTTGTTCTGCAGTTTCCCCAGGGACTGGATGTGCCCACCGCCCTGCGGGGTATCGGCCACATACCGCTGCCACCGTATATCAAACGTGAAGATCAACACTCCGACGCCGAACGCTATCAAACCGTTTATGCCAGTAACGATGGTGCAGTGGCGGCGCCTACCGCAGGGCTGCATTTCGATGAAGAATTGCTTGCCGCCATAGCGGCGAGGGAGATCGATAGCGCCTATCTCACGCTGCACGTTGGTGCCGGCACCTTTGCGCCGGTGCGTGTGGACAATGTGATCGAGCATCGAATGCACAAGGAATTTGTCGACCTCGGCGCGTCGGTCTGCGAGAAAGTACGCGCATGCAAGGCCAGGGGCGGACGCGTTATCGCCGTTGGTACCACCACAGTTCGTTCCCTGGAGTCGGCGGCACTAAATGGCGTGGTACATCCATTCGCGGGTGAGACCGATATTTTTATCTATCCCGGCTACGAGTTTCAGGTCGTCGATGCGATGATAACGAATTTTCATCTACCGGAATCCACCTTGCTAATGCTGGTCAGTGCATTCAGTAGTCAAAAAATGCTACTTGACGCCTATCATGTCGCCATCGAAAACAGATATCGATTCTATAGCTACGGCGATGCGATGTTTCTGTATCGGGATTCAGACCTGGATGAGTCTCGAATATAGTGGCTCCAGTGTGTTAGTAGAGACCCTCCCCGCGTCGCCCCGGGGTGGCTCGCCGGGTCCCCAGTCAACTCTCACCGCGGTCTAAACTCTGCTATACTGCGCGGCCCGGAAACTCAAGAGCCAGCCATCGGCTGCAGCCTGATTCGAAACTCGTTGAGTTCAGGTATTAACCCAAGAAAAAGAAGGATTAGACGAAGCCATGAAAGCACCTGTACGCGTCGTTGTCACCGGAGCAGCGGGACAAATTGCCTATTCATTGTTATTTAGAATTGCCGCCGGCGAGATGCTCGGCAGCGATCAGCCCATCATCTTGCAACTACTCGAGATTACACCGGCACTGGATGCACTGAGTGGCGCCGTCATGGAAATCGAAGACTGCGCGTTCCCGCTGGTGGCGGGGATCGTCCAGACCGATGACCCGAATGTGGCCTTCAAAGATGCAGACTACTGCCTGTTAGTGGGAGCGCGACCCAGAGGGCCGGGCATGGAGCGCAAGGATTTACTCCAGGCGAATGCGAAGATTTTCTCGGTTCAGGGCAAGGCGATCAACGACAATGCCAGTGCGGACGTCAAGGTACTGGTAGTCGGAAATCCCGCCAACACGAACGCACTCATCGCCTACCGCAATGCAAGCGATCTGGACCCTCGCCAGTTTACCGCCATGACCCGCCTCGACCACAACCGGGCTATCGCCCAGCTGGCGCAGAAAACCGGGAAGCACAATACCGAAGTCGAGGGCATGATGATCTGGGGCAATCACTCTGCGACCCAGTACCCGGACCTGCACCACTGCACAGTGGCGGGAGAGAACGCAACGGACTTGGTTGACCAGGCCTGGATCTCCGGGGAGTTCATCCCCACCGTACAACAACGGGGAGCCGCCATCATCAAGGCGCGGGGACTATCCAGTGCGGCGTCGGCTGCCAACGCCGCTGTCGAGCACATGCGCGATTGGGTGCTGGGTACTGGCGGCAAGGTCGTGAGCATGGGTATACACAGCGATGGTAGCTACGGCGTCGACCCGGGCCTGATATTCTCCTATCCTGTGGTCTGTGCAGACGGCGCTTACAGTATCGTTCAGGAACTGGACATTAACGAGTTTAGCCAGGGCCTGATCGATAATACCGAGAACGAATTGAAACAGGAGCGGGACGCGGTAGCGGACTTGCTTCCCTGATTCCGGCGTGGGGCTATCCACGCCGGGATGGACCGGCAGCCAATGAACGGAAAATCACTCACGCCCGCAAGAAGTCAGCAATTCTGGATTTTTCAGTTCGTTGGCTGGTCGGTGTGGGTATCGATGCTGATCCTGCGCGATCTCATCATCGTGCCACCGGAGTACATCTTTCCTCGCGCCCTGGTGTTCGGCTTCAGTGCCATCACCGCCATCGCCGTAACCACCGGTCTGCGATACTTGTACCGGCTGGTGTGGGAGCGAGGCTTCGTGCTGCGCTTCTTGGTGGTGTGGTTTGGATCATTGGGCGCGGCACTACTGTGGCAACCCCTGCAAAACTTCATCGCCTTGCTGCCCTTCGGTGAAATACTCAATCTGCGTAATGCCAGTGCCCAGGATTTGTTAGATGGCTTGTTCAGTCGCGCCTTTCCCTTGATGTTGCTCTGGAGCGGCCTGTATTTCCTCATCAAGTACTATCAATTGCTGCAGGAAGAAAAAGAGAAGAGCCTGCGTTCGGAAGCCCTCGCCCACGAAGCGCAGTTGTTGATGTTGCGATACCAGCTTAACCCGCATTTTCTCTTCAATACCCTCAACGCTATTTCCACGCTGGTGTTGTCGAAGGCCACCGATCAGGCCAACGCGATGATCATCAAGTTGAGCAAGTTTCTGCGCTACTCATTGGATCATTCGCCACTGGATAAAGTCAGTCTGGCGCAGGAACTGGAGACGTCGCGGCTTTATCTGGATATACAGAAGGTTCGTTTCGGCGAGAGCTTGATCCTGGTTTTTGACATCGAAAAGGATGTCGAGCAGGCCATGGTGCCAACCATGTTGCTACAGCCAATCATCGAGAACTCCATCAAGCACGGAGTCTCCAAATCTGAAAGCGGGGGCACCATCACTATCTCGGTGCAGAGAGATGGCGATAAGCTGGTTTTGGAGGTGAGAGACGATGGACCCGGTGTCGTCGATATACAAAGAGTCGATGCAACATTCGATTTGTCTAAGGGAGTGGGTATCAGTAATATTAGAAACCGTCTGCAGGGCATTTATGGCGAGGAACACAGCCTGACATTTTCCAATGCCCAGCCCAGTGGACTCATCGTGAGAGTAGTAATTCCCTATGACACAAAATGAGCAGCCCAATTTAACCGCGATCATCGTCGATGATGAAGAGTTAGCCCGGCAGGGGCTGGCCATGCGCCTGCAGGAGTTTCCCCAGGTCTCCATTGTGCAGAGCTGCAAGAGCGGCCGCGAGGCCATTGCCGCCATCATCGAACACGAGCCAGATGTCGTGTTTCTGGATATCCAGATGCCGGGCATGTCCGGGTTCGAGATGATCCGCGAGGTACAGGCAGATATTATGCCGATGATCATATTTGTGACGGCCTACGACGCCTTCGCAGTCGATGCCTTCGAGGCCCATGCGGTCGACTATTTGTTGAAACCAGTGGAGAAAGAGCGTTTGCAGGAAGCTGTAAGCGAAGCGCAACAGAAAAAAACCCAGCGATCTGCAGAGAACGAGAAGCAGCGCCTGATGGGCCTGGTGGTAAAGCTCACCGGAAAATCTCCAACAGCCATAGATGAGATGCTCGATGCCGATGACAGGGCGGTTGAACACGCCGATCGACTGGCTATCAAGGACGGTTCATCGATTACGTTCGTACCCATCAAGGACATAGACTGGGTCGATGCGGCCGGGGACTATATGTGTGTTCATGTCGCGGGAGTAACCCATATCATGCGCACGACGATGAAAGATCTGGAGTCAAAACTCGATCCGTCGATCTTCCAGCGTGTACATCGCTCGACGATTGTAAACTTACGCCGGGTAGAGAAAGTGTCTTCCCATATCAATGGCGAATTTCACCTCACCTTGAGTTGTGGCACCTCGCTGAAAATGAGCCGCTCCTATAAAGAGAAGGTGAAGCACTTCTTTTAGTCTCTCTGCAGCCGAGAGAATATTCTCAGCCAATGTCGCCCTCATTCCAGCGCCCGATCCAGAAAATCGAGCCGGTCCTGCCCCCAGAAAATCTGCTTGTCATAGAGATAACTGGGGGCCCCGAACACCCCGCGTTTAACCGCCGCTTCGCTATCGGCAGCAATGATCTGCGGGGCCTGGTCTGCGACTGTTAACAGTTCTTCACCGTCTAACTGGTTTTCGCTGGCGATGGCGAGCAGGGTGCTGCGGTCGCTGATATCTCTGTCCTCAACCCAGCATGCTCGCAGACAGGCACCTGCCAGTCTCAGTGCGGTTTCTGCTTGTTGTTCACGGAGTTCGATTACCATGGCGGCCGCCAGCTTGTCACTGACCGGAAAATGTTTTGGCTCCAGGGTTAGGGGCAGGTGCAGATAATCACGCCAGCGCTGCAATTCCTGCATGCGATAGGCCTGGCGTTGAGGCGAGCGGCGCGCCAGCGGCACCCCGCCGGTGCTGGGAAAGATCACCGCAAAATCCACTGGCCAGAGCTTGATCGTGGCCTGGTGTCGAGTAGCGATGTCCTGCAGGCGCTGGTGCCCCAGATAGGACCATGGAGAAATGAGTGAGAGGTAATAGTCGATTGTCTTGTTCAAGGTCGTATCCAGTGAGTTGATCGAGGGCTTAATTGCTGATGTGATTCAGGGGTAATTCTGTGGTGTTGATTACTTCCCGCAACATGAAACTGGAATGCACGTCGGTAACGCCTTCGATTCGGGTAATCTTGTTGAGGAGGAATTCCTGGTAGCACTCCATGTCCGGGACCACGACTTTCAATTGGTAGTCTGCGGATTGACCGGTAATCAGGAGACATTCGATCACTTCAGGATAACTCCGCACCTGGGCCTCGAAAACCTCGAAGCGATCGGGGGTGTGCCTGTCCATGCTGATCTGGATCAGGGCCGTCAATTTGAGATCGAGTTGGGAGGCACTCAGCAGCGTTACCTGCTTGCTGATAATTCCCGCCTCTTCGAGCTGTTTTACCCGTCTTGCACAGGGGGAGGGGGAGAGGCCAATATGTTCAGCCAGTTCCAGGTTGGTGATGCTGCCATCTCGCTGCAGCGCCTGCAGGATGCGCTTATCCAGCTTGTCCAGGGTCATCTCGCCAGCTCATCTATAGTGAAGATAATGCATCATATTCGTAAACATGGCATAAATAAACAAAAATACGTAAAAATATAGTGAAAGTGACTATTAAAACTGCATATCAGTGGAATATATGCATAGAAACACCCCTGAAATTCGCCTATTCTAGTCGCTCTCGAACAGGGTCCCTGGCCACAAGCCGGAAGACTCGTGCAAAGACCTCACAAGGGTTGGCCGAGAAGATATCCAGAGAAGAAATGCACAGGCCCAAACAAGCCATGTTTGATCATCGCAAGTACAAGCCATTCCAGCCTATCGATATTAAGGATCGGACCTGGCCGGACCAGGTTATTACCGCCGCGCCCACCTGGTGCAGCGTGGATTTGCGTGATGGCAATCAGGCCTTGATTGAACCCATGACCGTGGCCCAGAAGCAGAAGATGTTCGGCTTGTTGGTGGAGGTGGGATTTAAGGAGATCGAGGTAGGTTTCCCTGCCGCGTCGCAACCAGATTTCGATTTTGTTCGTGGTCTGATTAAAGAAGACAAGGTGCCCGATGATGTGACCGTCCAGGTACTCACCCAGGCGCGCCCGGAACTCATCCAGCGTAGCTTCGAGTCTCTCAAGGGTGCCAGAAGAGCCATCATGCACGTGTACAACTCCACCTCCGTGGTGCAGCGTGAAAAGGTCTTCAAGACTAACAAAGCCGGCATCATCGATATCGCGGTGGCCGGTGCACGGGAAGTGAAGCGCTGTGCCGAATTGGCGCCGGAAACGGAGTGGGTATTCCAATACTCGCCAGAGAGTTTTACAGGAACTGAGTTGGATTTCGCGGTGGAAGTCTGCGATGCGGTGACCGCCGTCTGGAATCCTACACCAGACAATCCGGTCATTATTAATCTGCCATCCACGGTCGAGATGGCTACCCCGAACATTTATGCCGATCAGATCGAGTGGTTCTGCCGACACATCAAGCACCGGGACGCGGTGATTGTCTCTCTGCATACCCACAACGATCGCAGCTGCGCCATTGGTGCCGCCGAACTGGCGGTCATGGCCGGAGCCCAGCGGGTCGAAGGCACCTTGCTCGGCAATGGCGAACGTACTGGCAACATGGATATCGTGGTGATGGCCATGAATCTGTATAGCCAGGGCATCGATCCAGAGTTGGATCTGCATGACATGGACAAGATCGTTTCGGTTGTGCGCGAATGTACCCAGATCGACGTACACCCCCGGCAGGCTTATGCCGGTGACCTGGTGTTCACGGCCTTCTCCGGGTCCCACCAGGACGCGATCAAGAAGTGCCTGGATATCTATGAGGAGGGAGCTCCCTGGGAGATCGCTTATTTGCCAATCGATCCTCGCGACATCGGTAGAACCTACCAGGACGTCATCCGGGTTAATAGTCAGTCCGGTAAAGGCGGCGTTGCCTATGTACTGGCCAACCGGTTCGGCTTCGAATTGCCGCGCTGGCTACAGATAGAATTTTCTCGGGTGATACAACGGGTCACCGAAGAAAGCGGTCAGGAAATCCATTCCGATGAGATCTGGAGCCTGTTCGATCAGCACTACCTGAACAATGAAAAACTGCTGAGTCTGGAAAATTTTACGATTGAAAAAAATGATGACCGTGAAACCTTCACTGCCAGGCTTGATTACTACGGCACCGAATTGCTCATCAATGGCGAAGGCGATGGCGTGCTGGATGCGTTCGTAGAGGGTATCAAGCGGGCCATTAACATCGATTTTGAAATTTTGGAATATGGTGAGCACGCGCTGGGCCAGGGCGCCGATGCGGAAGCGGTTACCTATATTCAGCTTAAATGCAATGGCCGACGTTACAGCGGCGTTGCCATCAGCAAAGACATCATCGCATCTTCACTCAATGCCTTCATGGGCGCAGCCAGTCAGTTGCTCAGTGAGCAGCGCGCCGCTGCCTGAGCTGCCAAACTGCTCTGGCAGCGTAATCATGGCGGCGGCATCCCCATAATTCCCACCAACACGTTAATCTGCGTCAATTAAGTGCTAATCTAAATGATAATGATTTGCATTTAGCCTTCTACTTGGATATTCTGCTGCCAGCTTTGTCTTTTAGCAATTGTTTAGCAAAAACCAGGAGTAGTAGCGGGTGTTCAGGAGATTTATTTCCGGTGTAGTAGGGGGTTTGTTCATTGTTGGCAGTGTCACTGGCAGCGGGGCGGAGGCGATGCCCACGGTCGAAGAATTGTGGCAGATGGTCCAAGCCCAGCAGCGCGAGCTTGAACAATTACGTGAACAGCTGAATTCGACTCGATCCCAGACCAGTCACGTCGAAATCCAGATGCAGGAGAATAGTGAACGCATTGAGGCGGTGGGTGAGGTCCTCGATCGAGGAGGTAGTCTCGGCAGAGCCAGTTGGGCTGACAGAACCACTATCGGTGGTTACGGTGAAATGCTCTACAACGACAGAACCAGCGCGGCCAGCAGCAAGGAATTGGACATCCAGCGCTTCGTGCTCTTCTTTGGCCATGAATTTAACGACGATCTGCGTTTCTATTCCGAGCTGGAGATTGAACACTCCCTCATAAGTGACGATGCCCGCGCGCCGGGTGCGGTGGAACTGGAGCAGGCTTACCTGGAATGGGATTACAGCCGCAATCACCGAGTCGCGGCCGGAATGTTCCTGGTGCCCATGGGCATCATCAATGAAACCCACGAGCCCAATACTTTTTACGGCGTAGAAAGAAACCGCACCGAATCTCGTATCATTCCATCGACCTACCGTGTAAACGGCATCAAATTTGCGGGTCAGCTGGGCTCGGGATTCAGCTATGACCTGGGCATCCACGAAGGTCTGTTCTTCGAGAGCGGCAACGGCGGTGAGCTGACGATCAGAGATTCGAGACAGGCCGGTGCTCGAGCAGAAATGGACGATCTGGCTTACACGGCCCGGCTTCGCTACACCGGTATACCGGGCCTCGAGTTAGGGTTGTCCATGCAGTATCAAAGCGACATGACCCAGAGCGGCAGCACTCGCAGCAATATCAATCGTGATGGCGTGTTGGATAGTCTGGGTAATCCGATCAGTGGAATAAACGCCATCCTCACCGAGGCTCACATCGCCTATCGGTCCGGCGCCTGGGGATTCAAGGCGCTGTTCGCCGAATGGAATATCGACGACAAGATCGAAACCGTTGCCAATAACGATGGCAGCAATAATGGTCTCGGCCGCGATCGTCAGTACGGCTACTACCTGGAACCGTCATTTCAGCTCACCGATAAATTTGGCCTGTTCGCCCGCTACGAGCGCAGCGATGAACGCGCCGGCAGCACGCTGGGTGTGGCTAGGAACTCCGCCAGCAAGCGTAGTCTCCTAGGCATGAATTACTGGCTGACTGACAATGTCGTTATGAAGCTCGATTACCAATTTGAGGATGACGACAAGGCCAGTGATCTCGATGGATTTAACCTGGGTGTGGGATGGCAGTTCTAAATGCATCGGTGCTTGCCGACCGACCTATCGCCCTGGAAGCTGACGCCGACAATGGAGAGTGAAGAATAGAAAATGAACGCCAAGTTTAAAATCAAACCACTCAGAGTCTTGTTGGCATTGTTGCTTGCACTGTCTATACCGCTGGTGATAGCGAGTGACGATTTCATTGCCCCGGAAGAATTTCTGGCGAGTGTATTCACCGGTAATTTGCCTGCGAGCAACACGGTCTGGATCAGCGGCGACAAGAAAGAAATCGTCGAAGATATCCTGGGTCACCGGCCAGCTTTTTTGCGTGTGCGTTACTGGGGTAACCGTGATCGTTCCGCCTGGATTGTCGACGAAATCGGTAAGACCGAACCCATCACCATCGGCGTGGTCATTGTTGGTAAACAGATAGAGGAAATCAAGGTGCTGGCATTCAGGGAGTCCAGGGGCTGGGAAATAAAATATGAATTCTTCACTAGGCAGTTCGACGGTGTTCATATCAAGGACAGTCAGCGCCTGAGCAGATCGATCGATGGCATTAGCGGCGCCACCCTGTCGGTTAAAGCGATGACAAATGTATCCCGGCTGGCGCTCTATCTTGCCGAATTCATCTCCTCCTGAAGCGCCCTGCGGCCGATCTGCATTGACTAACGATCCTGCCAAGTCACCACCAAGTAATAACGCCGGTGTTTAAGCTTCAATCCCTGTTGCGACTGCATCGCCGTATGGGCATTGTCAGTGCCCTGTTCGTAATACTACTGTCCTTCTCTGGTCTCATACTCCATCACAGTCCTGCGCTGAATCTGGATAATCAATTCATCAGTTCTTCAAGATTGTTGAGTTGGTACGAAATCGAGGTGCCGACTATCAAAATTCAATACCGAGCCGGCCAGCACGGGGTTCGGTTGATTGCCGAGGCTATCTATTTTGATAGTGACCGACTTCCGGGCAGTTTTTCCGACCTGAAAGGATTCGTAGCGACCGAGTTTGGCTACGTTGCTGCAACCAGCAACCAACTACTGCTGCTGACCGACACCGGCGAGGTGATCGAGGTGCTGGGTAGAGTTAATCTGCTGCCAACCGGGATTAGCCGCATCGGTAGGGACGCTGCTGGCCGGCTGGTGTTGCAAACGGCCATGGGTATCATCGATGCAGATCTCGATGGCTTGCGGTGGACGCCGTCCACAAGCCCGGCGTCAGAGCTGTCCTGGAGTGATTCAACGGCACCGCAAGCGCAGCTGAGTGCGCGGATTCGAGCCGACTACGCCGCATCTCTTGTCAGTTGGGAAAGATTGCTGTTAGATATCCATAGCGGAAGGATACTGGGCAGCCTGGGTGTTGTGCTGGTAGACCTGATGGCGTTATTGTTCATGCTGATGGCGGCAAGTGGCGTCTGGATCTGGTCACGACGACGCAATTAATCTGCGGCCAGGATTTCTCCCATAGTTTGTCCAAACTATTCTGTTTTCGCTTGCGACTAAATATTTAATACCAGTATCCTGTTTCTGGGCTTTTGCCGCCTGTGACCGACTATAATAGTAGCAATAGCTCTGATGGTGCCCTAGATTAGCCGGTCACGGCACGGCCGCGGGGACAGGATGAGGTTTCCATGAATCTGATTAACGAAGACGAGGCTTTGATAGCTGCAGCTCTCAACGGGTCGGCCTATGCATGGG
The DNA here is from genome assembly GCA_913054495.1 of uncultured Gammaproteobacteria bacterium. Classification (GTDB taxonomy): domain Bacteria; phylum Pseudomonadota; class Gammaproteobacteria; order Pseudomonadales; family Pseudohongiellaceae; genus UBA9145. The sequence continues at coordinate 10,786 of CAJXIY010000088.1, forward strand.
AAAAACTCGTAAAGCGCTATGAGGGAAAGATCTATAACCAGGGTCTGCGACTAACCGGGAATCCGACTGATGCCATGGATTTAATGCAGGAAGTCTTTCTTGGCGTCTATCGAAACCTGCATCGATTCCGCGGTGATGCAAAGTTCAGCAGTTGGATCTTTCGTATTGCACACAACAAGGCGGTAGATTTAAATCGTCGCAAGCGTCTGCTATCGAATCAGACCCATTCCCTGGATCAAGGTGAAACCGGCGGTTTCGAAGCACTGCCGGGCGCCGAAAAATTCGAACCTGAAGCCAGTTTAAATAAGCAGCAGCAGAACCGGAGGGTATTGAAGATGTTAGGCAAAATACCGCTGGATCAGCGCCTGATAGTGGAGTTGAAAATCTTTCAATCCCAGACTTTTGAGGAAATTGCGGGTATGCAGGATATATCCGTCAACACGGTAAAGACCCGTTTCTACGCGGCACTTAAAAAATTGAAAGTTGTATCGGAGGAAACTTATGTCCTGCCCTAAAACCCAACATCTATTACAGGAATACTTTTCGGAAGAACTGGCACCATTGACCAGGGAAGAACTGGATAGGCATCTCGAAGATTGTGAATTCTGTAATCTGGAATTAGAGTCATTACTGTTAACCCAGAGCAATCTGCTGCAATGGCAGGATCAGAGAGTGCCCCACTGGGATCGTGGCCTGGCAATGTTTCGACAGGATCACCGGGTGGCGAAACCCGTTACCGGATTCTGGAGTCGATGGCAGTGGTTTCCAACCGCAGCCTCCTTCGCCATGCTATGTCTGCTGCTATTGAATGTCGCCGTGGTTTCTGACGCGGGAGGTTTCTCGATTACATTCGGTCAGCAGGCATTGGTGCAGGATGTTCAGGTCCAGCTTACCGCGCTGCAAGCGTCCCAGCGGGACGAGATGCAGAACCTGGTAGCCAGAATGGAAGATCGTCAGGACAGCAACAATGTTCGCTTGATGCAGGTAATCATGGATCAGTCACAACGAACAACTACTGAGAATTTCGAGACCATGTATTCCTACTTCGAGGGACAACGCCTCTCTGACTTGCAGGATATGCGACAGGGTTATCAACAACTCGTCGACAGTGACTACGAAACCATTCGTTCGCTGCAGCAGTTGGTGAACTATGTTGGCTACACCGGTGAGATCAGGTGACGTTCGGTAGGAATCAGGAGCGAAGATGATGAAACACTTATTGCTCAAACTGCTCACCGCGATTTTTCTTATCACCTCGGTGTCACTCTCCGCGCAGGAGATAGCGATACAAAGCCTGCGGCAGAACATCGATATCTTTACTGGTGTGCTGGAGGATGCGCTTGGTATCGCTCAGAGTACCGGCCTGTTCGGCATGAGCATCGGTGGCATCGATAGCACTTATCTTTACGGCCAGGGGGTTGTGCTGGAAGTGCGAACGCCACTGGCGAATCGCAGAAATCGTATGAGCCTGTCATTCCTTAACGCCTCGGTGCTGTCATTGCAGTCGCGACCAAATCCCTTTAGCTCGCTGCGGCCCCCGGGCGACCCCGAATTTGAGGAAACCATCCGCATATTCGTGAATGCAAGCGGAGTAGTACCGGCAGAATTCTATGCCGATATGATGGACAGGGTTGCGAATGTCGACTATGACATTGCCATCAATTCGGCGATTCGCCAGGCTGCGGAATCTGCCAGGTCCCTGCACAGGATGAATAGGATGGACGATACCGCCTATGCGGAAATCCAAGCGGAAATGGCTTCGCTGCGGGAAGAACTGCAGGGGCACACAGCAGAACTGCGTCAGGACACGGCGCAAATACGCAGTACATCGGACCAGGCCGACGGCACGGTCGCCAGCGATGGCGTGTCTGAAATGCAGACCAGGCTCGATGAATTCATGGTCAGGATTGAGCCCCTGAAACAGCGGGCTATCGCGAAAGCTGCCGAGCTAAAGGCTCGCAGTGAGGAGGCAGAAAAGGAGTATGTAGCGCGCTGGACAGCAGATGTCAGCGAATTCGAAGCCAACCTTTACCGGGCCATGTGTGACTACGGCGCTATGCTACGTGAGCTGCCGTCCCAGGAAAGCGTTGCTATCATTTTCACCGGCCTCGGCGAAGACACCGCCGATGGCAGACACACGGACAAGGTTCATGTCTTTAACAAGACCGACCTGCTGCAATGTCAGAGCGGAGAGTTGGACCTGGCCGGGCTGCGCCAGCGTTCCGCCCAGTACAGCTACTAGCCCGGAATGTCTGCCAGAGACCATATGACATTGTTCAGAGGTGCCCTAGTAATCAGAGCTGTCCTAGAACGGTACGCCGGTAATATTAATGTCTGCGGGCGCGTAATCCTTGGCGATATCGCCATATTGGTAGAGCCTCGTTATCAATAACAGGACGCCTGGCACATCGAGCAACTCGAAATCATCGAATATCAACTTCCTGCGGATGCGCTCGCGGCTAGTGAATAAACTATCGGCCGCAGTAAAGTTTAGATAACTGAAGCTTTCGTCTTCTCTTCCCCACTCGCTGGGAATCACTTCCTGGCCGATGCCACCATCGAGACGGGGAAAAGGGTAAAACCAGCGGCCCCCGCTATAGCCTGATTCGTAGGTGATGATCTGACCATCCGGGTAATACCAGGTCACATCGAAAGCCCAAAAATAATTCGTTGCCAGGCTGCCGTTGGGCCAATAAATGGCTTGATCACCCTGCAACCAGTAGTGCGCCATTACCCTACCATTGGGATAGTAGATCGTCGTATCTTCGCCTGGTTCGGCGAATACTGGCTGGCCATCGGGGTAGTACCATGCATCGTGATAGAGGTCGGTGGAAATCAGGCTGCCATTGCTGTACCGGCTATTGCCGCGGCTGTAGCCGGTAAGGATGACTGGTTGGCAAACCAAGAGATTCAGTTCGGCCAGGGAATCCTGCATGTCATAGAGTTCATTTATGTCATCGTAATCGGCCGGCAATAGAATATTCAGGGAAACCATCTTGCCCATAAATTCAACGGTCGGACAGGCACTGCTGACGTTCGCAGAACCGTTGCTAGCAGTAGGGAGTTCGGACGACAGGCCCAGCAACGCAATCAGGGCGAAGATTCGAGCACGATTCATGATGTTTCTCCTTTTGAGCTTCTACGACCACCCCACAAAAGCGCGCGTGGTATGAGAAAAGTTTAGCGAGTTGAATGTGAACGGCGACTTAATGGCCATAGGATTCAAGGAATCCGCCCTCAGGGGAAATTTTGGCTTGGTCTTAGCCCTGAATATCTTATAAAATAGGCGGCCTAGAGCGAACTTTAGTCCGAAATAACAAGAAGCAGTATTTGAGGAGATCAAAGATGGTCTGCCCGAAGTGTAATTCCGATATGCAAGAACTAAAGATAGAGACCCTGTACGGCCAGGTAATTATCGATCAGTGTAATAGCTGTAAAGGCCTTTGGTTTGATAATGGTGAAGCGG
>CAJXIY010000089.1 GCA_913054495.1 uncultured Gammaproteobacteria bacterium
GAAGCGCGAATGGTCGCAAGGAAAGTAGGGTAGAGGAGCTTCGCCGGGAAAGTTTGGTCGTGACCCAGTAAGAGCTTCATCGAGGTTTCTCTTGATCATAGCCAAAGTTCGATCGAGCACGGAAGAGCAGACTCCGTCCAGCGTAATTTTTAATCTGAGCTGGTTTGTGGCTAGTGGGTGAGAGAGTAAATCAGGTAATTAATGCCTAACTGATAGGCGGAATTTGCGTACTGGGTTGGGTACCAGCGGTCGAAGGTGTGTTCCCAGCCGTCACCCATATCCGAGTTCCAGTTCACCAACACCATCACCCGACCATCGTCATCCAGAATCGCATGATTGCTGGCGATATCAATGCCGGCCTGACCGAATCCGCGCCTGCCGCCTCGACCCGGAATCATCTGCGCGCCGTCGATATCGTAGAAGGTATGAAAGATCTCGTGATCCGAATACAACTCGACCAATTGCCGGTCAGGAAAAATTTGCGAAAAATCCCGATAAAATGCATCCCATTGACGCACTCCCCAAAAATCGTCGATCAGTAGAAATCCACCACGAAGCAGATACTCACGTAGATTTTCGGTTTCCCGGGTAGAGAGGGATAAACCACCATTCCGGCCCATCTCCAGGGCGTAGAGGAAGGGATAATCGAAGATCTCATCGTCATCGAAGCGCAGTACCTTGGGCTTGCTCATCACCCTGACATTGGTGAGGCGGGCTACGCCGCGCAAAAAATTCTCATCGGCCGCGGGAAAATCCGTTAACCAGGGGCCGCCGTAATAGCCGCCACCGTAGTAGCTGTCATACTGAATTCTGACAAAGGCGAACTCACCACCAATATCATACAGGTCCGGTTGATCGACCTGAGCGGAGCCTGGCCCAGAGAGGCAGGCAAGCAGCAGGCACGATAATGGGAAGAATTTTTTCATGGCAACTCATCGATTAGAGGTTCCCTAGTTTGTATCGACAAGGTCGGGAGATCAAGCTATTGTCATATCAGGGTCAAAAACGGTGAATCCTGTCACTATGAAATACCGCGCAATTGCAACAATCACAGTTTTTATAGCTGTTCTGCAAGCCGGACAGGTCTTGATTGCGGCCGAGGAAACTGGCCTGTTGCAAGCCTTGATAACTCGCAGCAACGATCTACTTCAGGCCTACGCCAGTTACGAGATCGAACTCGAAGAGCTTGAATCCCGGTTCGGTCCCTATGATCAATCTCTGTTGGAGCCCCTCGACAGTATGATCGCGCTGATGATCGAGGCCAGGGATTACGAGAAGGTGGCCGCGTTGCAGGAGCGACAACTACAGTTGGTACGCACTTCTATGGGGCTGGAACATGCGGACGTAATACCCGTGGTAGAGGACATTATCGCCAATCAGATCAGGCTGGAAGATTGGCCGGCGGTATCGGATCGCCTCGAACATATTCGCGATGTGACAGGAGCCAACCGTAGTTTTTCGGCGACGGATCTGATATCGGCAATCGAGGACCAGGCCTATTGGCATCTCAATCGGGTTTACCTGGAAGAGCCTCGGCGCAGTGCCCGCAATTTTATGAAGGCCCGTGAACTTTATCGGGAAGCGGAGGCGCTGGCGGAAGATAACTACGGTAGTGATAGCCCGGCGCTCTTCCCCTGGTTGTATCGACGTGCCGTCGTCGAGTATCAACTGGTCCAGTTTCTAAACGCAGACGATGGGCTGGGTTCCGACACCATCTCCCGGCTGATCCGGGAAGAGGGCAGGACGCGTCTCCAGAGCAGCAGTCGAGTGTTCGTAGATGTTGATGCCGTATTTGGCCCAGGCACCAACATTCCCGTAGTCGATGCCGGTCAAGTAATCGGGGAATCGTATCTGCGTGATGGCATGAATCTTATCGGGCGGATGCGAGAGATAGCGGAAGCCGAGGGTGATACCGAAGCCCTGGCTATGGCCAAGATTTATCGTGCCGATTTTCAGTTGTTACTAGACTATGGTACCGCCTTCAGGGAGTACCGCGAGGCACAGGAATTATTGAGAGAAGCCGGAATCAACGATAGTGAAATCGAGGGATTTTTCAATCGACCCTCGATGATACCCTATGATCGATTCTTCACTCGCTTCGATGAGATGGTGTCGTACCAAAGACAAACCCTGGCACAGCTTGCGCACAAATCGGAAGAAGTAATCCATGTGGGTGTGATGTCGGCCTGGCATGAATCCCTTCCTGCCATCGAAAAACCCCCCAGAACCGATTCGATCCTCGCGTTAGAGTTTGAGTACAATCAGGTAGATCTGAGCTTCAACATCAGCCGACGGGGCGCAGTTTCCTCCGTCGATGTGCTAGAGGCATCGCCAGACGAACGCCGGGTGCGCACAAAGGCAGCAAGGGCGCTGCGTGATGTCCAATTTAGGCCCGCAATCTTCGATGGTAAAACCAAACGGGTGAGAGATGTGCAGATTCGATATCTGTCTCTACCAGAATAATTACTTGCTGGCACCCATTATCTTTTCAAGTACTCCCACAATTTCCGGATCAAATTTTCCTGAGCGGACATACTTGCCAATCTCATTGAGGGCAGCCCCACCTTTCCATGGATCACGGTAGGGGCGTTTCGAGGTCAGGCTGATATAAGCCTCGGCAACGGCGAGGATGCGAGCGCCTCCAGGGATTTTGTCTGCCTTGATTCCCCCTGGGTAGCCTGAGCCGTCGAAGTTCTCATGGTGGCACTCGATCAGTTCCAACATGCGCTCGTTTTCGTATCCTGCATTGCGAAGCTGGCGCACACCCTCTCTGGGATGCATGTGGATGTGGGTAAAATCATCTTCGGTCAGACCACCGTTACGATTCAGAATATTTTCTGGTACGATGGTTTTGCTTATCTCGGCCAGATAGCCCGCTTCCAGAATGTCGTGTTTTTCCTGGTCTACCAAGCCCATGGCATCGGCCATTAGAAATGCCGTGATGCCGGTGAGGCGGGAAAAGCCCACCGAACCATCGATGCATTCCACCGGCAAGATTAGGTCTTCGGGATAGCTAACCAGTTGCGCGAGTCTGTCTTCCAACCCTTCCAGTAAATGCTTTGGTAATTGCCTGCTATCATCCAGTGGGTTTTTCAAGCCGATAATTTCATAAAGGTGAACGGTGCTACGCCTGCCTCTTACTTTGCGGTCGCGGGTTTTCTCCAGCGTGACTATATTGTCAGCATAGGCAATCTTCACATCACTGTTATCTGGTTCCAGTTCCATGGCGAATCTGAGATGAATAATCGACTGTTCGGGATCATTGGCTTCCAACAAAGCTTTTCCAACGCTGAGGCGCGAGGCGACGTCTTTTGGAGAAGTATCGATTTTCGCCAGCAGGGCAGTAATTTTCTCGACCAATGGAGCATTGTCTGACTGGGTATAGGAGGCCAACCCGGAAACCGGTCGGAATTCGAAAATATCTTTACAGTCATTATAGGTGGCTTCGTCAACCGTTACCTCGCCCGGTTCACACAAGCCCTCGATGCGGGAGGCGAGATTAACCGTATCCCCGAAGGCTGTAAACGACTGGCGCTTGGACCCGATGATTCCTGTCGTGGCGACCCCGGTTGCAATGCCAACCCGTAGCTTGAAAGGATATTTGGCCGCGTGCATGTGTGCCTGCATTTTCCGGGCGGAGGTGACCGCAAGCAAGGCATGCTTCTCATAGCGGATCGGTGCGCCGAATTCAACCATGATGCCATCGCCCATGTACTTATCGATATGTGCGTAGTATTGCAACAAGATCGTTTCCATATCACCGAGATACTTATTGAGTTCGGTGATTACGACTTCTGCAGAATGCTCCTCAGCATAACTGGTGAATCCCTTCAAGTCGGAGAACAGCACGCTGATGCGTCGATTCTCGGTGCGGATACGATTTTCGATCATCAGCTTAACCACGGCAGGATCCATGGTTGAGTAAAGCGTCTCTTCGACTTTTTCTTTGTGGGCCCGTATTGACTTGGTCTTCTCTTCGAGTACTCGGGTTCTTTCCTCGACCTTGTAGTCAAGTTCGGATTCGAACTCACGAATCGTGGTCATGGTTTGTTCGAGTAGTTCGGCGTTACCGCTGGCTTCCGCCTTAGCACGCAGCGTCTCGGCGATCTTCTCCTGAAGTTCGCGGTGGGTAAAGCCAACGATTACCGCGGTAAGAATGAGAAATGAAGCCCAGATCAGAATCGAAGACCAGAGACTGAATAGATCAGTCGGGCCAATGAATCGTTCCGGGTATAAGCTGGCGAAAATCACGATAACCAGGAAGGTAAAAAATGCACCCAAAACACCCGATCGAATCCCCAGATAGTAGGAACCCAGTAGCACCGGTAGGTAGAAAAAGTTCAGGAAGGAAAGTTTGGTGTCTACCAGCCAGACGATGGCGATCACGCACAACAGAATGATCAGAATGAATACGGCTTAAAAATTTTCAATCAGGTATCGCTTGAGTGGTTCCATTTTTGTTCTATTCTTCGTCCTGCAAGGTTAATACGGAGTGTCGCGAAGCCCAGTGAGGTTCAGCCAGTGTATTATCGCAGAGTCGTATCAAATTGATAATGAGTTTCCTGGGACAAGTGCGGTCTGCGGGGAGAAAGTGGGTTGATTTAAGCGGATTTGAACCAGCCGAACAACCGAAGTTAAGGGATGTAGTTCAAGTTTATGGAATTCTCTTGGCCGAATCGGGCTAATCAGAGGATAATTTACGCCGGCCTCAATAAATGAGGACATTTTACTATTTTTCGTACGAAAAATGACGCCGATCGGTGGTTTTAGCGAGCCCATTGGTCGGGCTTTGGCCGGCCGAAATTTGAAGGTTGTTGGGATGCTTGTGCGCTTCAAGATTATTCTACCGGGTTTGCTGAGTGTGTCACTCATGTCCTGCCTGAGCCCGCAGTTGGCACAATGGCCAGATTCGATCCCGCCAATGCAGACTTTTGTCCAGGTCTATGAAGAGGATAGTCAAAACCAGCGGCTGCAATCGCGGCAGGAATATCTGGAGTGGGTACTGGTGTTCTATCGGGGCAATCTGGTGTACCCGACAGGTTGGTTGGATCTTCATTCCTATATACATGCCGCTGCCACTCCTGCGCAAACGAGTCTTCTGGATAAACAGTTTGCCGTTCTCGGAGCAGCAATCGCCGCCGAATGGTCGCGGGATAATTCGCTGCGGCGTATCGACAATCGTATGTTGTCGCTGTGGGGGTCTGTGGTGCAGTCGGCACCGACGCCGGAGCGGCAGCAATTGTCGGTGACAGTAATTCAGGAAGACGTCGATAATTTGTTAAGCTGTAATCTGAACGGTGTTAACATTCGAGAGCAGCGATACGAGGAAAAGCTCGAAATTGACCTGTTTGACGGCTTTTAACGGTTCTCTGACACTCGTTTTATCCAGTTAAAGCCACAATTCATCGCCTGTGGATTGACTAATTCTCATTTCAGCCTACATTTGGTCCGACCAATTTGGTCAGACCAATTCTAACTGTCAGTACGCACACCCTATGTCGGTAAACGGCACCATCAGTCATGAGATTGCGAGCCTGCTGCGCGATGAAATATTGCGCAGCCAGTACCGCAGGGGCGAACGTTTGCCGTCGGAAAGAGATCTTGCGGCGCGTTTCAATGCCAGTCGCGGCGCCGTCAGGGAGGCCCTCTCGCAGCTGGAACAGCTGGGCCTGATCCGGATCCTGCCCGGGGGTGCAAGAGTACAGGCCATCGACGCCGCCAGTATCGCTATATTGGGACCACTGATGGCGATCGATGTTTTGCCGGATCCGCTGCTCGTCGATCAATTTTTACAGACCTTTGGTGCCCTTGCGGCACTCACAGCCCGATCGGCCATTAACCAAGCCAGCAATGAGGAGATGCGCAACTTACAGGGCATGGTTGAACGCCTTGGCAAGCACGCCGGCGACTTTGGGGCGATGCAGACACGGTGGCGAGAATTTCTCGAATACCTGGCAACCGTAGCCGACAATCTGGTGGTGCGTTTGATCGGCAATGATCTAAAGGCCCAATTCGTTGAACAGATGATGAATTTAGGCATTAACCCGGTGATGAAGCCGGCAACCATCAAGCAATTAGTGAATTCCCTCAAGCTGGCTTTGGCGAGTAAAGACGCGGAGTTGGCAGCGACGACAATTCAGATGCAATTTGATGAATTGCGAATGGCGGTGGGCGAGGCGATTAGTCTCAAGCAAGCCAGTTATCAGAAGCAAGCTGTATAAGGGCTTGTAGGACAATAAGTGTGAACGAATTATCAATTAGCAAGCGTCAGCTTATCGAGGACGCAACTGGAGTAAACGCATGAAGCGCGTAGTAATACCCATTGCCATCTTGGCGAGCTGTATTTTGTTCGCTTTCTACCTGATTAACACGCCGGTCGAGTTCGAGGAAGCAGCACCTGAGGTTTACGCGGTGACGGTGCGTGTGGCCAGGGTGAAACTGGACTCGGTGCAATTGGTGGTGGAGTCACAGGGCAAGGTACAGGCGGCGCAGCAGGCCAGCCTCGCCGCAGCCGTAGCAGGCCCTATCGCCTGGATCTCGCCCTCCTTGCAGGCGGGTGCCTATGTGGAGGCGGGACAAACCCTGTTGCGCCTGGACGCCAGCGACTTCGAAACTTCCAGCGCCCGCAGCCAGGCCTTTCTGCAACAGGCCCAGGCCGAGGCAGATCATGCCAGCAACGAATTGGAACGACTCATAGGCTTGGCCGAACAGCGCCTGGCCAGTGATGCCCAACTGCAGGATGCTAAGCGCGCGGCAGCTGTGAATGTGGCCAAATTGGCGGATGCCCAGGCCAGTTTTCGTCAAGCCCAACTGGATTTAGGGAGAACCGATATCAAGGCCCCCTTCAATGCCATCATCGCTACTCGTGACGTGGAGTTGGGACAGTACGTGAATCGGGGCCAGAGTGTTGCGCTGCTGTACGGCGCGGATGAAGTTGAGGTGCGTGTGCCCCTGGCTATTCGTCAACTGGCCTACCTGGATATACCACTGGGTACACGAGGAGAACTGACCGGAGATAAGGCGCCAGATGTAACACTAACAGGTTATTATGGTGGCGAGGAACATAAGTGGCGGGGTAAGTTGGTGCGGACCGAGGCGACCATCGACCCAAACAGCAATACGGTGCAGACCATCATTCGCGTGCAACAACCAGCAAGCGCTAGCGATGAGGCTGGTGGCCGTGGCACAGCGCCGATCCCGCTCCCCATTGGTCTGTTTGTAAAGGCAGACATCATCGGTAAAACAGTAGATAACATCATATCTTTGCCACGCTCGGTGATTCGCAATAACAATCAGGTATTGGTAGTCGACGCTGAGAACAAGATGTTTTACCGGGATGTCGAGATTTTTCGACTGGAGGGAGATCGTGTGCTTATCAGCGCCGGCCTGTTGCCCGGCGAGTTTATCTGTACGTCGCCGATCCAGGCGGTGGTTGACGGCATGTCGGTGCAGCCTGTAGAGGAATTGATCTGATGGCGCTCGACTCGCTGGCGAGTGATCGGGTTGGGTTTAAATCCCTGGGAAGTTTTGGGAGTGCCTGGTCTTGAGAACACCTATTACATGGTTTGTTAAAAATCCCGTTGCCACTAATTTGATGATGATGATCTTTCTGGCGGGCGGATTCCTGTCCTATTCGAGTCTGAATCAGGAAGAATTTCCAGATGTAGATTTTGGCATGATTCAGGTCAGTGTGGCCTATCTCGGGGCGACGCCGGAAGAGTCGGAGGCGGCGGTGTGTCTGCGTATCGAAGAGGCGCTGGAAGGTGCCGAAGACATAGAGCGTCTCTCCAGTACGGCACGGGAAGGCGGCTGCGACGCGACCATACAGATCATGACCGGAGCCGATCTGAACCGTGTGCTGAATGACGTAAAGGCCAAGGTGGATGCGATATCCACATTCCCGGTTGAAACCGAGAAACCGATCGTTCGGGCCTTCACCTCCAGTGGCAATGTCATGACCATGGCACTGGCCTCTGACACCGATGACCGAAATCTCAAGTTGATCGCCGAAGAAATCCGCAACGATTTGTTGGACCTGGAAGGAATCTCTACGGTTAATATCGAATATATCCGACCCTTTGAAATATCTATCGAGGTATCGGAATTTACCTTGCGTCAATATGGTCTGACCCTGGATCAAATTTCCCGGGCGATCGATCGCGCTTCACTGGATTTACCTGGCGGCACCATAAAAACAGATTCGGGAGAGATCTTGTTGCGCACCAAGGGACAGGCCTACCGTGGTGACGAATACGAAAATATCGTGGTGCAATCATATCCCGATGGGACCCAGTTACGCCTGGGTGAAATCGCTACAGTAGTAGACGGATTTGAAGAAGGCTATCTGGATGCCCGTCTCGACGGCACCAATGCGGCCATCATCGATATTCTGCGGATCGGCGATGAGGACATCATCGCCTCGGCGCGTGAGATACGAAACTGGATGCAGTCTTCCGAACTGCGACTACCCGAAGGCATGACACTGACTGTCATCACCGATTCGGCAATATCTACGCAAGAGCGTATCGGTACCGTCGCCAAGAATGCCTACACCGGCTTGATGCTGGTGTTAATTATCCTGGCCTTGTTCTTGCGGTTTAAGCTGGCTATCTGGGTCGCGGCCGGGATTCCCATCGCCATCGCCGGCGCGTTGATACTGTTTCCCTCGGTTGGGCTGACCATCAGCTCGCTGACGGTAATGGGCTTCATCCTGGTGCTGGGGATTATCGTCGATGACGCCATCGTCGTCGGGGAACGGATTCACGCCTATGAGACCAAGGGGCTGTCAAAGGAAGAGGCGGCTATCGAAGGCACCGTGGAGGTGTCGGTGCCGGTTATCTTCGGCGTCTTAACCACCGTCGCTGCATTTCTGCCGATCCTGTTGCTGGATGGGCCTATGGGCGCATTCTTCAATGCCATCGGCGCGGTGGTTGTGTTCTGCCTGATTGCCAGCCTGGTGGAATCACAGTTGATCCTGCCCGGCCATATCGCCCACCGCAAGACGGAGGGTTACTTGTTCGAAAACAGCTATCTGGTCAGCAGGTGGCAGCGTTTTCAGGGCGGCATTGCCAATCGCTTGGAGTATTTTTCCGATCACGGCTATCGGCGCGCCCTCAGAAAGGTCCTGAAATATCGTTATGCGGCCTGGGCCACAGCCACTGGGGTGGTCATCATCACTCTCGCCACCATGCTCAGCGGTCGCGTGGTTTTTCAGTTCATGCCGGCGGTGGAAGGCGATGTAGTCTATGGCACCGTGCAAATGCCCCCGGGAGTTCCCGGCTATGTTACCGAAGACGCTATCGGCCTTTTGGAGGATGCCGCCCTGGAATTATCGGCAGAACTGGATGAAGAATTACTGCTGCTGCAAGCTGCTGGTGATGCGTCGGAATCAACCGAACGCGCGGTAGCCAGCATTCTCACCATTATTGGTGGCAGGGCTCCACGGGGAGGACCGAATGTGCCTTTTAGAGGTGGTGCCGGCAGCAGTGAAATTGCCGAGGTTGTGTTGTACCTGACGCCCTTCTTCGACCGGGGCCAATTGAGTTCAGCTCTCATCCGTGATCGTTGGCGTGAAAAAGTAGGCAGGATTCCCGATGCCCTGGAATTAACCTTTATCTCCGATGCGTTCACGGCGGGGGATGCAATTAATTTTCGTTTAGAAGGACGCAACGAAGACAATCTGAAGACAGCGGCATCACAATTGCGAGAAGAACTGGCAAGATACCCCGGCGTATTTGATATCAGTGATTCGTTTCGCGCCGGCAAGCAAGAAGTGCAGATCCAGATTCGGGAACGGGGCAAGACCCTGGGACTAACCCTTATCGATATCGCGACCCAGGTCAGGCAGGCGTTTTATGGTGCCGAATCTCAGCGCATCCAGCGCGGATCGGACGATATTCGCGTTATGGTTCGCTATCCGGAGGACGAAAGACAATCTCTCGGTAACCTGGAGGACATGCTGATTCGTACGCCAGGCGGCGCCGAGGTGCCGTTTCTCAGCATTGCCAGTTTTACCCTGGGCAGCAGTTATTCCAGCATCAACCGCCAGGATGGCCGGCGCGTAATCACGGTCCGTGCCGATATCGATCGAACGGTCACCAAGCCCGATGTGGTACGTGCTGAAATCATTGCCAAGTATGCAGGCGATTGGGCCAGGCAACTAGATGTAGAAATCGTTGTTGGCGGCGAGGGCGAAGAACAGATGCGCTCGATGGATGATCTTCTAAATACGTTTCCCCTTGCCATGCTGGTCATCTTTGCCTTGCTGGCGATACCTCTGAAATCCTATCTACAGCCATTGATAATCATGAGTGTGATTCCATTCGGAGCGATCGGCGCCATCGCCGGCCATTTTATCATGGGAGCCGACCTGGTGTTCTTCTCCATGTTGGGAATAATCGCTCTCAGTGGCGTGGTAGTGAACGCCAGCCTGATTCTGGTGGTGTCCATCAACCGACTGCGGGATGAGGGCCTGGGCATGGTGGAGGCGGTATCGGAAGCCGGCATGCTGCGGTTTCGACCGATCGTCCTCACCTCTGTTACTACCTTCATTGGCCTGGTACCACTGATGATGACTGCTAATCCAGCCACGTTTTTCATCGTGCCGATGGCTATTTCCCTGGCCTTTGGGGTCTTGTTTGCTACTATTATTACCCTGTTCCTGGTACCCAGTCTGTACGTTATCTTGCATGATATCACTGGCCACACCGACACCAAGGAAGAGCGGGCGCTAGCCTATCTACATCAGGCACCCTAGCTTCATAAATAGCATAAATAGGATATGTATGATTGAAAGAAGTTCGAGGCTTCTGCTAAGCACGCTCCTCATGTTTTTCACGCCGGTACTAGCGGCGCAGGAAAACCGCATCGACGTTGTCAGGCCGGACGCGCCGCAGTTGGCGAGTTTTGGTGATCACGATGTTGGCGTGCAGACGCTGGAGGTGGTCGATCCGAACCGGGTGGACATACTGAATACGCCTCGCGGTGGAGACAGTGTCTATTACGATAGAAAGCTTACACTTGAAATATGGTATCCCGCGCAGCTGAGTGATGGTCAATCGGCAGGCGGCCAATATCACGCAATTACCCGCAACCCCGAGATAACTGCATTGCTATTAGGCAGGGCTGTGCGAGATGCGCAGCCTGAGTCCACGGCTACACCTTATCCGCTGGTGATTATTTCCCACGGCTACCCAGGCAACCGTTTCCTGCTCAGCCATCTCGGTGAAAACCTGGCCAGCAAAGGTTATGTGGTAGCGTCCATAGACCACACCGACAGCACTTACGATGATCAGCAGGCGTTTACCAGTACACTCTACAATCGGCCTCTGGATCAGCGCTTCGTCCTGAACACCATGGCCGCACTGGCTGAAGATTCGGCCAGCTTCCTCTATAACCTGTTGGATGCGGAAACTACGGCAGTAGTCGGCTACTCCATGGGTGGCTACGGCCTGATCAATAATCTGGGTGGTGGCTATAGTGACGACATCGTTACTTCCCTGCTGGCGCCGCCCAATGAGTTACTGCGTCAACATGCGAGTGGTAACCCCGCCTATCGTGATAACCTGGATTCCCGCATCAAGGCAGGCGTGGCGGTAGCGCCATGGGGCATGAATTTGGGATTCTGGCGCAATCAGGATCTGGCCGGAATCGGTGTCCCCACCTTCTATATAGCCGGCAGTGCCGACACCGTCGCCGGTTACGATAATGGCACGCGGGCAATCTTCGAAAATGCTGTGAATAGTGATCGCTATTTGCTGACCTTCAAGAACGCCGGTCACAACGCTGGCGCACCTTACCCATTACCGTTAGAAATACTCAACAGCGAAGATAAAACCGGTGCCAGCCATTACACCGACCCGGTTTGGGATACGGTGCGAATGAACAACATCATGGGCCATTTCGTGACGGCTTACCTGGACTATCAACTCAAGGGTATCGAAGAGCGCATGAGTTACCTGGATTTGGTTCCTGACGGCGCCGACGGGGTCTACTCGGTAAGAAATGACCAGCCGGACGCCGATCATACCTATTGGAAAGGCTTCGGTGCCGGCACCGCGGTGGGATTGAAGCTGGAGCACCTGCAAGTAGGACAGTAGCAGGGCCCGACCGATCAGGCCTTCATAGCCAGGCGTATCGGTTGCACTGTGATGTCCTTCCAGACGCCGCCAGTTACATAGGGGTCCTGCTCCAGCCAGCTGTCCAGCTCTGCCCTGGAATCGAATTCTACGTACAGCGTCGAGCCGATCATCTGCTCGGCATCATCGAGAATGGCGCCGCCGGCAATCAGCTTGCCTGACTCCTTGAGTAGCCTGGCCCCATCGATATGTGCAGGACGTGCGGCCATGCGTCGATTCCTTGCTTCTTCGTCCGCGCCATCGTAAGCGATAATCATAAATTGCATAACAGTTTCTCTTGGTTCTGATGTTTGTTTACTGGGCGGGTTCTACAGGCCACCGTGTACCAATCGGTACATTAAAATAGCGGCGCGTTGCGCCTGCACGCGCATCGATTCCAGGTCGCCAGTCTCATTCACCGTATGATCATTGGCGCCCCCCATTCCCATGCCGTCGATTGCCATGTCCACATGGTCGCCAACATAGGAGATGTCGGCGGCACCGGCGCGGGAAGGGTCTACCGCCGTCACTTCGCCGTAGCCGAGATCCTCGCTGACCCGGCTGAAGTGGGCGAGCAGACGCCGGTTGCCCTCGCTGTCCGGAAACGGAGGCATGCCCTGGCTCAAGCTAAATTGGGCTTCGGTGAGCGGCAGGTTATTGGCAACGATACGCTCCATGGTGACCCTGGCACGGTCTGTCTGCGCCATGGAAATCATCCGTAGATCGCCCCGTGCGATGGCATCCTGCGACACCACATTGGACAAGCCGAAGGCCTTACCGCGACTCTCGTCGCTATCAAACTCAAGATCGGTGCCGCCCATGATGATGCCAGGATTGAAGGTGAGATATCGTTCGCCCGCGAGCTCCTGGTAGAAGCTGTTGAGTATGCGAGCGATCTCAAAGATTGCGCCGGCGCCGACTTCGTCCTGGAATATCTGTGATGAATGGGCGGGGCTGCCCTTGATCTTCAATTCCCAGCTGGCGTAGCCACGCCTCGCTGGAATCGCGGTAGTAGGATTGCCGTCGCCGTTCTCGAAGCCGAGGGCAATATCAGCCGCTTCGGCGGCGGCAATCATATCCGCCCGGGCCAAAGCCTGGTTTTCACCGGGTCCGGTCGATTCCTCATCACCGGTCATGTACACCGTCACATTCATGCTCTCGAGCAGGTCCTGGTCATTCAGAGCAGACAGGGCCTGCAGGATGATGACGTCGCCGCCTTTCATGTCGGCAATACCGGGACCGCTGGCGATGTTGTCTCCCAGATATCGATAGCTCTGAAATGGACTGTCGCTCTGAAACACGGTATCCAGATGACCGATCAAGAGCAAATGGGGACCGTCATTCGCGGCATCGTAGCTGCGCGCGACCAGGTGTCCCGAACGATTCCAGGAAGCACCATCGATCCACTGGGTGCTCATGCCTAGGGCTTCGAAACGCTCTTGAAAGATGCGTCCAACCGCTGCAACGCCGGCGAAATTCTGGGTTCCGCTGTTGATATTAACGACTTCTTCCAGCAGCTCGATAGCCGCATCGTGATGCGCATCGATATAGCTGGCCAAATTTTGTTCGACGTCGCTTAGCTGGGCCAGGACATTCGGGCTCGTCACGGCCAGGATTAAAACCAGGGCCAGGGCATTCGCGCGCAATAGATTCATTTTCGTCTCCAAAATTCTTTTACCGTTGCTCTACTATTCCCCTACCGTTCTCTGAGACCTGGTGACTCGCATTTTGACGCCTGGATGGGATCAGGTTGAGAACTGAATGTACAAATCTAGAAACACCGGGATCAACGAAGCCATTAACAGGCTGGCCATGCTGATATTGAATATACGCACATAATCGGGTCTCTGCAGGATACCTTTTAGGGACGAGCCAAACCATAGCCACAGCATGATACAAGGCGCGCCGAAGACCAGAAATATCAGTGCAATAGTCAATACCTGCAACACATAAGTGTCAGAGATAACGGTGTAAGTCACCGTCGCTCCAACAGCCAATACCCAGGCTTTCGGGT
>CAJXIY010000090.1 GCA_913054495.1 uncultured Gammaproteobacteria bacterium
ACCGACCCCAGCATTATGAATGCTGTGCTCTAACCAGCTGAGCTACATAGCCATTATTCTATTGCGGCGCCTATTCTACTGTATCTGCAACATCGAGATCTGCAGCAGCATGTAAACCCCCACTACGACTAACAAGAGCAAAAAATCCAGTGAGAAAACCTTCCGTTTTCCATAAGGATGCGAATTCTGTACATTCGGCCATTTGTTGTCAAGTACTGATGACGCTCAGACATTGAATCTGAAGTGAATTACATCGCCATCCTGGACTATGTAATCCTTGCCTTCCAGGCGCCATTTGCCGGCTTCCTTGGCGCCATTTTCACCGTCAAACTCGATAAAATCGTGGTATGACACGACTTCGGCGCGGATGAAGCCCTTCTCGAAATCCGTGTGAATCACGCCTGCTGCCTGGGGCGCGGTGGCGCCGATTTTTACGGTCCAGGCCCGGACTTCTTTGACTCCGGCGGTGAAATAGGTCTGCAGCTTTAATAAGTCGTAGCCGGCGCGGATGACCCGATCCAGGCCGGGCTCTTCCATGCCCAGGTCCTGCAGGAATTCCAGTTTCTCGTCTTCCTCCAGCTCGGCGATTTCGGCTTCCAGTTTGTTGCAGATAGCGACGACGACCGCGTCTTCGGATGCGGCTATTGACTTGACGGTATCGAGATGGAGGTTATTGTCGAAACCCTCTTCGTCTACGTTGGCGATATACATTACCGGTTTTACGGTTAACAGGTGCAGGGAGTACAGATCCGCCTGTTCTTCCTCGGCCAGATTCAGGGTGCGAATCGGGCGGGCTTCATCCAGGTGCGCCTTTACCCTTTCCAGCAATAGGCTCTGGCGCTGAGCATCTTTGTCACCACTCTTGGCGATGCGGGAAACCTTGTTCAGCCACTTTTCAACGCTCTCAAGATCGGCCAAGGCCAGCTCCGTGTTGATGGTTTCGATATCGGAAACAGGATCGATCGTGTCCGACACGTGGACCACGTTGCTGTCTTCGAAACAACGGACCACATGGGTTATGGCATCGGTTTCCCGGATATTGGCGAGAAATTTGTTTCCCAGGCCCTCGCCCTTGGAGGCGCCGGCGACCAGTCCCGCGATGTCGGTGAATTCGACCGTGGTTGCAATGATCTTCTCCGGCTGGACGATCGCGGCCAGCCTGTCCAGGCGCTCATCGGGGATGGGGACGACTCCGGAATTTGGCTCGATGGTGCAGAAGGGAAAATTCTCGGCGGCGATGCCGGCCTTGGTGAGGGCATTGAATAACGTGGATTTACCGACGTTGGGTAATCCTACAATTCCACATTTTACGGCCATTTTGGGTTTTTCTCTTGTTGGGGTGAAAGGGTCAGAGTAAGAATTTCTCAAGCTGGGTTTTAAACGGCGGCTTGAGCAATGAAATTTTTTTTCCGAGCCCTACGAGTCTGTGTGTAGAGAGTGCATGGCTTCTTCCCACTCGCCGTTGACGGCTTTTGGCAGGACTCGAATTGCATCTTCGATGTTGCTCATGATGACATCGGCTTCGGAGCGAGAGGGGTCACCCAGCACATAATTCGACACCATGGATTTGTGGCCGGGGTGTCCGACGCCAATCCTCAGGCGATAGAATTCTCTGCTGCCACCGAGCGCATTGATGATGTCCCGCAAGCCATTATGACCGCCATGGCCACCGTCTTTCTTGAAGCGGGTGACGCCGACTTCGAAATCGATTTCGTCGTAGGCCACCAACATGTGCTCGGGTTCTATCTTGAAAAACCTGCACACGGCTGCCACGGATTTACCGCTGTGGTTCATGAAAGTAGTGGGGAACAGTAGCTTGACATCATGGTCGGCAATGGCGATGGTCGTAAATTCACCAAAGAACTTGCTCTCGCCACGCAGGCTGCCAGCGTACGCCTTGCACAGATGGTGCAGGAAGATGACCCCGGCGTTATGCCGATTGGAATCATGTTGCGGGCCCGGGTTACCGAGGCCCACAATCAATTTCAAGGGATGACCAGACATAGAAAATCCGGGGTTCTATTTAGTCTTTGCTGTCTCCGGAAGTATCGTCTCCGTCTCCGCCTTCGCTGCTGTCGTCATCGCCAGCTGCTTCAGCTTCTTCGCCCTCTTCACCCTCTAGCTCTTCATCTTCCTCGGCGATACCTTTAGGTGCCTGCACGATGGCGATAGATAGATCGATGCTGTCCTCACCGTGGGACAAGGCCACACTGGTAATACCTTCTGGCAGTGTAATTTCAGACAGGTGAACCGATTCTCCAAGATCGATCTCCAGCATATCCACTTCGATATACTCTGGCAGGTCTTTTGGCAGACAGGATACTTCAATTTCATTCATCGTCCTGATGATATTACCGCCACCGAGCCTGACGCCCACGCAGGTCTCTTCGTTGAGGAAGTGAATAGGCACTTTCACGATGATGGCATGAGTGGCGCTGACTCGCAGGAAGTCCGCATGTAAAATGATGGCCCTGGCTGGATGACGCTGCAGGGCCTTGATCACGGCCTGTTCTTTCTTGTTGCCGATCTTCAAGGTGATGATGTGGGCAAAGAAAGCTTCATTTTCAGTGGCCCTGGCGATGTCCTTGTGGGCAATCGTCAAGGCGATGGGGTCTTTATCACCGCCATAGAGAACGGCGGGTATATTATTGTCCAGACGACGCAGGCGGCGGCTCGCACCTTTCCCCAAGTCAGTCCGGACTGAGCAATTTAATTCAAATTCTTCAGTAGACATAAGTCTCTCCCAAGAAATACTGTGATTAGCCTGCGACCGGCATAAGCACAGAGTTAAAAAAGGTTAAAAGAAGGGCCGAAAGTTTGTTTCGACCCCATTTTGACCGACTATCCCCGCGATGTTCTATGTGTTATCAAACATCGCGCTAATGGATTCTTCATTACTCACCCGACGAATCGATTCGGCCAATAACTTGGCCATCGACAGTTGCCGAATGCGCGAGCAGTTTTTCGCTGCTTCGTTCAATGGAATCGTATCCGTTACTACCAGTGTGTCCAGACTCGATCCGTCTATATTTTCGATAGCCCTACCGGATAAAACCGGATGGGTACAATAGGCCACAACCTTCTTGGCGCCATCTTTTTTAAGGGCATCTGCGGCCTTGCACAAGGTGCCGGCGGTATCAACCATGTCGTCGACGATCAGACAGCAACGACCTTTAACATCACCGATGATATGCATGACCTGCGCTTCGTTCGCCGACGGTCGCCGTTTATCGATGATGGCGAGCTCGACGTTAAGTTGTTTCGCCACCGCTCGCGCTCTCACCACACCACCGACATCCGGTGACACAACGATCAGGTCTTCATAACGCTGGCGTTCAATATCGTCAGTCAGCACCGGTGAGCCATAGACGTTGTCCACCGGAATACTGAAGAAGCCCTGTATCTGTTCGGCGTGTAAATCCACGGTCAATACGCGATTGACCCCGACGGCACTTATCATGTCGGCCACTACCTTGGCGCTGATGGCAACCCGCGCCGATCGTACTCGTCGGTCCTGTCTGGCGTAGCCGAAATACGGGATAACCGCCGTGATTCGATTCGCCGAGGCACGGTGCAAGGCATCAGCCATCAACACCAGTTCCATGATGCTGTCGTTGGTTGGGGCGCATGTGGGCTGAATAATGAAGACGTCCTTACCGCGGACATTCTCGTTCAGCTCGACGGATATTTCACCATCGCTAAATTTACTGATATTGGCGTAACCCAGGGGAACGCCAATATGTTTGGCAATCTGATCCGCCAATACCGGATTTGCATTGCCCGTAAAGACCATTAAGTTATTGGCCACGCTGGTTTCCTATGTGTTGGTGGTGACTTGCAATGTCCTTAAAAAATTTGGCTGGGGTGGCTGGATTCGAACCAACGCATGCAAGGATCAAAACCTTGTGCCTTACCACTTGGCTACACCCCAAATATTCCTTATTCCAGCTACCGGAGCACTCCAATGACATCGGTGTTGCGCCGCCGAGTCATACTCCTCACAGCTTCCTTCCTCGAGTACCCGCAGCAGGCGTATTTTATGCCCCAGGAATTTTGTGTTCCAGCGAATTAATCCCTTTTGCCACGAATCCGCTGAGATGAGCCGGCAACTTCTCTAATATCCTGTCAGCGGCCTCTTTGTCAGGAAAGTTGGCAAAGACACTGGAACCGGTTCCCGTCATCCTGGCGTCGGTGAATTGGGCCAGCCAATTCAGGGCTGCATCGACCTCTGGATAGAGCATTCGAGTAACTGATTCGCAGTCATTTCGGGCTCTGCCTCCCAGAAAGTCGGCAATTGTGATGGCTGGAGAGTTCCGTGTCAATTGTTCGTGACAAAAAATCTCGGCGGTGGAAACCGCACATTCTGGCGTGATCACCAGATACCAAGAAGCGGCCAATTCTACGGGCCGTAGCCGCTCGCCGATTCCCTCCCCCCAGGCGCTGCAACCGCGAATAAAGACCGGTACGTCGGCGCCCAATTTAACCCCGATCTCGCAGAGCTGTGTCACGCCGAGATTTAACTGCCAGATCGAATTCAGCGCCAACAGCGTCATCGCCGCATTGGAGCTGCCACCCCCCAGGCCGGCTCCCAGGGGAATGCGTTTGCGAATGCGAATACTGGCGCCCTGATTTCCCGGGTCCAGTGCCTTGAGCTGGTTTGCTGCCTGCAGGATCAGGTTGTCATCGAGGGGTATGGCAATATGCCTTGTTGCGGACTGACTGTGCAGCGCCAACACGCCCGGTGCGGCCAAGGTAAATTCCATGTTGTCGCCGAAGTCTAGCAGTTGAAACAGGGTCTGTAGTTGATGGTAGCCATCGGCGTGACGCCCGGTGATATGCAGGAACAGGTTGAGCTTGGCAGGCGCCAACAGTTGCAGCGGGGCGGGGGCCATCAGTTGATCGGATTGCTCCTTGCATTGTTGACCGAAGCATCCAGGTCCCAGTTCAGACCAATAAATCGCAATCTGATATCGTTCTGGGGCCGGGTCAGTTCCACCCGCCTGGGCAGGGAAATGGCGCCATATTGCCTGGGGTCTGTATAACTTACACTCCAGCCGAACTGGCTAAGCTTGGTGAGCTGGTTCAACTCGTTAAAGGTCAGATCCGCTGGCGTGTTGGGTGCCGGCATGCCCTTTATCCAGTACTCCAGGAAAGACACGGGTAATTCATAGCCCAGTTGTTGCAGGATCAGGTCTTCGGGACTGGCGGCGGTGAGAACGTCGCCATTCTGCTGCATGGTTACGTATCCAGGGCGGCCTACGATGAGGGTATTGCCCGCATTAAATGTGCCCCACAGACGAATCTGATATTCCAACTTCTGTTGCGCCCAGCGAATTCTGGGGGTGTGGGATTCATTGTCATAGCGGATATTAACGCGGCCGCTCAATCGCCAGGAGTGTAGCTGCCGCAACTGATCACGCTGCCGGGTCCAGTTACTGTTCTCCTGCGCAGGCGGCGCCCCGACACAGGATGCCAGCGACAGGCATAGCAGCAGCGTGGACCAGAATTTTGACGCCAGTGGTGAGCTTCCTACCGAAAGCTGTATCGCCTTCATGACCGGTGCTGTAATCGCTCCATGGCCTCTTTGATTAGTTCGCTGTCCGGCGTGGCTTCGAGGGCATTCTGCCAGACCTGGATGGCTTCGTCCTCGCGACCCATCACCCACAGCACTTCTCCCAGGTGAGAGGCGACTTCGTGATCGGGGAAGGCGGCGAATGCACGGCGCAGGTTGGCCAAGGCTTCCCCATAACGGCCCAGCTTGTATTGGACCCAGGCGATGCTGTCGATAATAGCCGGGTCGTCGGGTGAGATGGCTATGGCCAGTTCGAGAAGTTCCAGAGCCTCTTCGAAGCGGGTGGTCTGGTCCGCCAGCATATAGCCTAAGTGGTTGAGGGCGCGGGAGTCCTCCGGCAACATGCGAATGATCTGGCGCAAATCCCGCTCCGAGCCGGCGCTATCCTGAATCGAATCGTTATAAAGCACGCGGGCGAACAGCAGATCGGTCTCGTTTGGATACTTGTTTAATGCCCGATTTAAAAGCGCCAGCGCCTCATCTGAGTAATCTGCCTGAATCAGGGCGCTGGATTCTATGGTAAGAAACATTATCTCCAGCCGCGGCTGACCTCTGGCCAGGCCGCTCAACCAGCTGTGGGCATCCTCCAGTTCTCCCAACTGAATGGAGAAGCGTGTGGCCTGTTGTTGGGCCGCCAAAAAGTTATTAGTGCCTATGCGCACCTGGCGATAGTGCTCGACAGCCTTCGCCAGATCTTCACGCTGCTCGTAGATCAGGCCCAGGTAGTACTGGCTTTCGTCGGCACGCTGATCGACTCCGATCAGGCGGGTAAATCTGCGTATGGCGCTGTCGTCATCGTCCATCTCCATATCCAGCAAGGCGACGGAGTAGTAGGTCTCCCAATCCTGAGGATTCTGTTCTACCAGTATTTCAAATTGCTCTCTCGCGTCTGCGAATTCATCATTCTGGATTAGCAGGCGAGCGTATGTCAGGCGCAGAGAATTGTCAGTCTTAAACCTGCGTACGCCGCTGCGAAGGGTGCGCAATGCGGCATCGGAGCGATCCAGGTTTTGCTGTAGCTGTGCCTCCAGTAATACCATTGCCGGCGTCAGTTCGACACGATTCTTCAGCAGGTCCATTTCGTCCAGAGCGGCTTCGGCCTCGCGGTTCTGCCCCAGCATTTGAATCAGTGCAATGTGGATAGATTCCTGTGCTGGAAACTCGCGTACCAATTGGCGCAAGTTGTTTATGAGGCCGATCCGGGCTGCGGGACTTAATCTGCCGGTGCGAGCGGCCAGGGTGGAAAAATCGATGCTGCCCCCGAGATCGATAACTCGCGCCATGTGGGACAGGGCCTGATCGAAGGTGCCGTTCTCTAAAAACTGGAAGCTCAGCATCAGATGAGGTTGCGGGTCTTGCGGGCTGATTTCTGCCCACAGCAAACCGAGTTGAAGCAGGGCATTTAGATCGTTGTTGATGGAAGCGAACTGCACCGCGCGCTTGACGACGCCGAGATCTCGGGTATCGAAGGCGAGGTCGAAGTAGTTTTCCCCCGCAGCTTCACGCTCACCGCGTTTGGCGCCAAGCTCACTGATGATGGCCTGGTAGAGTTGCTCCTCCGTAAACGTGCCGTATTCGATCTCGTCCGGCTCCTGCTGCGTTTCGGCGCTAGTGAGTTCGGCTTCGGCAGGGAGAATCTCGGCGGTCTCGGACACCGTGGCACAGGCGCCGAGTGCCGCGCCGATGCCGACGACGGCGAGGAGTCTCAAAATCAGCCGCGTGAAACGTTCGAATGTTAAGAATGAATGCATAATGTTCTAGCTTTGTCTGTTTACTGCCCGGGTCGGTCCATTATAACAGTTTGTTGAACGGCAACAGCTTACTCCTCTCGATTCTTCACGGTGACGACCTGGACGATGACGGCCGCTCGCGGTGCCGGAATTCCCCAATTGACCGGCTCGATGCCGATTACTGTCACTGCCTGGGCAAATTAAGGATTCCTTGCCGATTCACCAGGTCTTGTCTCTTGTACAGGAACTTGAGCAAAATCAGTCTGTAATGGGAACTGGGGCCGAAGTCTAGTAACATTACGCGCCTTTTACGGGCTTTTTATTTTTCCGAATCAGCGGGTTATCGATGGCACTGGTGCTGGTAGGCATAAATCACAATACGGCAAATATAGCGCTGCGAGAGAAGGTAGCTTTTCCTCCGGAGATTGTGGCGGATGCACTGCGGCGAGTGCATGCCCTGGAATCTGTGAATGAGGCCGTGATCGTCTCCACCTGTAACCGCACGGAAATATACCTGGAATTTGAGGGCGATTCCCACCTGTCGGAGTCGGGATCAGATCTCGTTACCAAGCGCTTACTGCTGGATCGACAGCAGCGAATCCTAGCCTGGTTAGCGGACTACCATGAGATGAGTGCAGAAGAACTGGCTGAGAGTAGCTATGCCTTCGGCGATGAAGATGTGGTGCGTCATCTGATGAAGGTCTCTTGTGGACTGGATTCCATGGTGTTGGGTGAGCCCCAGATTCTTGGCCAGATCAAATCGGCGTTCGCGGTATCGAAAGATTTAGAGGTGCTTGGCTCGGTCCTCGGTCGTGCCTTTCAGGTGGCGTTCTCGGTGGCAAAAGAGGTGAGGACAGACACCGCGATTGGCGAGAATCCGGTCTCTGTGGCCTATGCCGCGGTGGCCTTGTCCGAGCGAATTTTCTCGGACCTTGCCAGCCTCAGCGTGCTACTCATCGGCGCCGGGCGCACCATCGAATTGGTGGCCACACATCTGGCGGACAAGGGCGTTAGCGCCATGGTGGTAGCAAACCGGACCCTGGACCATGCGCTGGATGTCGCCGCCAAGTTTGATGGCCATGGCGTGTTGCTGTCCGAGATTCCGGAGCAATTAGTCACAGCCGATATCGTGGTTTCTTCAACCAACAGCCAGTTACCGTTGCTGGGCAAGGGTGCGGTGGAACGGGCATTGAGGCAACGCAAGCACAAGCCTATGCTATTGATTGACCTGGCGGTGCCCCGGGATATCGAAGCCGAGGTCAGCGAAATTCCGGACGCCTATCTATACAGTGTCGATGATATAAGCGCTGCCATAGAAGACGGCGTCAAGAGCCGGGCCGAAGCTGCGGCCCAGGCCGAATCCATTATTGAACGAGGAGTCGGAGAATATATGCAACAGCTGCGATCTCTGAACGCAGTCGCTACCCTGCGTGCGCTTCGCGACAAGGCCGACTCGATTCGCGAGGCGGAGTTGCAACGGGCCATCAAGGCGCTGGATAAGGGTGAGAGTGCCGCGGTG
Organism: uncultured Gammaproteobacteria bacterium; assembly: GCA_913054495.1. GTDB lineage: Bacteria > Pseudomonadota > Gammaproteobacteria > Pseudomonadales > Pseudohongiellaceae > UBA9145. The sequence continues at coordinate 8,822 of CAJXIY010000090.1, forward strand.
GTGGTTGAGAGTCTGTCCCGAGCGATTACCAACAAGCTCACCCATTCGCCCAGTGTGCAGTTGAAGAAGGCCAGCGCCGAAGGACGGGATGAATTATTGCAGCTGACCCAGGAACTCTTCGAACTGGAATTGAAGCAAGAACCCTAGATCCATCAGACAACCGGGCCCGGGCTGCCACCAACCACCCACCAGACACCTACCAATAGAAGTAAAAATGAAAGACTCCATTCGTAACAAGCTGGACCGACTCAAAGACCGCTTCGATGAAATTGAAGCCCTGCTTAGCGACGCAGAAATCATCTCCGATCAGACCCGATTTCGCGACTTGTCCAGAGAATATGCCGAGATCGAAGAAGTGGTGAAGAGCTTTCAGCGGTTTTTGGTGGTAAGCGAAGATCTCGACGGGGCCAGGGAAATCCAGAAAGATCTGGACCCCGAGATTCGCAAGCTGGCGGAGGAAGAGGTCAAAGCTGCCATCGAAGAGTTGAAGACATTGGAACTGGCATTGCAGAAACTTCTGCTGCCTAAAGATTCGAAAGATAGCTGTAATGTGTTCCTGGAAATTCGGGCCGGCACCGGCGGCGATGAGGCCGCTATCTTTGCCGGTGATCTTTATCGAATGTATGTTCGTTATGCCGACCTGCAGAACTGGAGGTTGGAGAATATTACCCAGCGCCATGGTGAACATGGGGGTTACAAGGAAATAATCGCCCGCATCGAGGGCAAGGATGTCTACGAGAAGTTAAAGTTTGAGTCCGGCGCCCACCGGGTGCAGCGGGTCCCGGAAACAGAAACCCAGGGTCGTATTCATACCTCGGCCTGCACCGTCGCTATCATGCCGGTGTTGGATGAAGTGGATGACATCGAGATTAACAAGAGCGACCTGCGTGTAGATACCTTTCGCGCCAGCGGAGCCGGTGGTCAGCACGTTAACAAAACTGACTCGGCGATACGGCTGACTCACCTTCCCACCGGCATTGTGGTGGAATGTCAGGATGAAAGATCACAGCACAAGAACCGGGCGCGGGCCATGTCACTGCTGCAGGCCAAGCTTCTCGATCAGGCGCAACAGGCGCAGCGACAGGAAGAGTCGGATACCCGGCGCAAACTGGTGGGCAGTGGTGATAGGTCCGAAAAAATTCGTACTTATAATTACCCCCAGGGTCGAGTGACGGATCACCGCATCAAATTGACCCTGTACAATTTGCCGGAAGTCATGTCCGGCGATCTCGCGTCCATCATCCAGCCCTTGATCAATGAGTACCAGGCCGATTTGCTGGCAGGCCTAGCCGACGACTGAACCGAGTCTCCCCGGATATGGTCATCACCATTAAACAGGCACTTTCCCAGGCCCAGAGATTGCGGGCTGTGAGTGAAAGCTGGCGGCTGGAATCCGAGATACTGCTGGCCGATGCGCTGAAAAGCAATCGTGAAGCGCTGTTCGCCTGGCCGGCACAGGAGTTGTCTAGGCAACAGGCGGACGCTTATCAGCACATGATGCAGCGGCGTGAGCGCGGCGAACCCATCGCCTATATTACCGGCAAGCAGGCATTCTGGGATTTCGAGCTAAAAGTTAACCCCCAGGTGCTGATCCCTCGTCCTGAAACAGAGTTGCTGGTGGAGACTGCTATAAAATTCCTGGAACCGAATTCATCTGCCGCACTGAGGCTGGTCGATTTGGGCACGGGCAGTGGTGCCATCGCGCTGGCGCTGGCGCGGCACAGCAAACACTGGCGCGTCACCGCCGTGGATATCAGTCCACAGGCATTGGCGCTGGCGGCCGAGAATGCGCGGTTGTTGCAGGTAGAAAATATTGAATTCTGCGAGGCGTCATGGTGTGATGGTCTGGACGCTCGAGCCTACGATCTGGTTGCTGCCAATCCACCCTATGTGGCGGTGGGAGACCGGCATTTGCAACAGGGAGATTTGAGGTTTGAACCGCCGATTGCCTTGGCAGCCAAGGATTCGGGTTTGAGTCATTTGCAAGAAATAGTCAAAAGTTGCAGGCAGGTCCTAAAAAAAGAGGCCTGGCTCCTATTGGAACATGGCTTCGATCAAAAACTGGCGGTGGCGAATCTATTGCGCGACGCTGGTTACTCAAATATCAGTTGCGCACAGGATTTAGCGGGGCTCGATCGCCTGACTTCCGCGCAATGGCCGGATTAATCAGAGACTCCCTATGCTGGACGAACAACTATTGCGATACTCTCGCCAGATCATGCTTCCGGAAATGGATGTGGCAGGGCAACAGAAACTGAACGATGCCAGTGTGCTCATCGTCGGCATGGGTGGGCTCGGCTGTCCTGCCGCCATGTATCTCGCGGCTGCTGGAACCGGGCATCTGCTCATAGCCGATGACGATATTGTAGAGCTAACGAATTTGCAGAGACAGATCGCCCATAGCCAGGCTGACCTGGGGACGGCGAAGGTGGACTCGGTACAGCAAACCCTGAAGGGCCTGAATCCGGATTTAAAAATTACCGCGCTCAGGCAACGGCTCGATGGCGATGATCTGGACCGGGCAGTCAATAGTGTCGACGTGGTGGTCGATGCCTGCGATAATTTCACTACCCGATTCGCAATCAATCGCAGTTGCATTCGCCATGGCAAACCCCTGGTGTCTGGTGCCGCGATACGTATGGAAGGGCAGGTCGCGGTCTTCGACAGCTCGAACCCGGAGAGCCCCTGCTATCAGTGTCTATATCGCGAAGGTGATGATGAGGACAGTAGTTGCTCGCAAAATGGCGTGATGGCACCGGTGGTTGGAATAATCGGTTCTGTTCAGGCCATGGAGACCATCAAGCTCATCACTCAGATAGGCACTTCTCTGGCCGGCAGATTGCTGCTGTTAGACGCAGCGACTATGCAGTGGCGGGAGATGAAGCTACCCCGTGATAGTCAATGTCCGGCCTGTGGAAATTCAGGGAACGCAGCTCGGTAAACAGCAGCAGGCTGCAATTGATTGCAGTAGACCATGCATCCCGTTATTATGCGTGCCTTTCCGAGCGAGCCTCTGAGAACGTTTATAGCCTTGCCAGAGATTTCCCAATCTCCAGTTTTTGAATAGTGTTGGAAAAACCGAATTATGGATGCAGTAGAAACATCAGAGTCCAAGCCTGAGTCCGAGACAGTCTCATTTGACAGTTTCGATTTAGAGCAGCCCTTGCGCGATGCCATAGCCAAGCTAGGGTTTGAGTTTTGTACGCCGATTCAGGCGCAAAGTCTGGTGCACACGCTTGCCGGGCATGATGTCACCGGTAAGGCGCAGACCGGCACCGGCAAGACAGCCGCGTTTCTAATCACCATTATTAATGATCTGCTGACCAATCCCGTCGAGGGAGATCGGTTCCTGGCCGAGCCCAGGGCCTTGATCATCGCGCCGACGCGAGAGTTGGCCATGCAGATTGCCAATGACTCGGTGCAGCTAAATGAATTTACAGATTTACACACAGTGACCCTGGTGGGTGGAGAAGACTATCAGAAACAGACTCGGGCACTGGATTTGAAGCCGGTAGATATTGTGGTTGCCACACCGGGGCGACTGCTGGATTTCGTAAGTAACGATAAGCTTTACCTGGGCCTGGTGGAATTGCTGGTGCTCGATGAAGCCGATCGCATGCTGGATATGGGTTTCATTCCACAGGTAAGACAGGTGGTAGCGCGAACCCCGAAAAAAGAGTGCAGGCAGACCCTCTTGTTCAGTGCAACATTCACGCCTGACATCATTGAGTTGGGGTCCCGCTGGGCCATGGATCCAATCATGGTAGACGTGGAACCGGAACAGGTGGCGGCGGTAGACGTTAATCAAATAGTCTACCTGGTCACCACCGCCGACAAGTACAACCTGTTGTATAACCTCATCACGGAACCGGAGTCGAAGAAGGTGCTGGTCTTCAGCAACCGCCGTGATCAGGTCAGAAGGCTGGCGGACAATCTGTATCGTAATGGGATAAATTGCGGCGCCCTCTCGGGTGAGATTCCCCAGAATAAACGCATCCGAACCCTGGACGCATTCAAGACTGGCAAGTTACGCGTCCTGGTTGCTACCGATGTTGCGGGCAGAGGCCTGCATATCAGCGATGTGACCCACGTGGTGAACTATACCTTGCCGGAAGAGGCGGGAGATTACGTGCATCGAATCGGCCGCACGGGCAGGGCGGGTGCGGTAGGCACATCGATCAGTTTTGCCTGTGAGGAAGACTCCTTTTTATTGCCTGCCATAGAAGAAAAGCTCGGTCACAAGCTGGACTGCATTCATCCCGATGAGGAATTGCTCGAGCGGGCTCCAGGCTTCGTTCGCGAGGTCCAATCCCAGCCCAGACCGGACAACCGGGGTAATTCAAGACCCCGCGGCAATCGACGCCCGGCTCGGAAATACTAGTAAGAACGCTCTCTCACCCAATGTTCCGCGACAATCTTAAGATACTTTCTCGGCGAAGATCCTCTATCCTGTTTTCCTTGCGACCATTCGCGCTTCCATTTTTTCAGCGCTGCGGAATTCGCTCCGCTCAGACAGTCCTCGCTCAACCTGAAAAAATGAAAGCGCTAAAGCATGGTCTG
>CAJXIY010000091.1 GCA_913054495.1 uncultured Gammaproteobacteria bacterium
TCAAATGCGCCGGGAGTTCCCCCATCAGATCCTGGCGGAGCAGCACACTTGCGACGGTATTCCCACCCTCTGGGTGGATAGAACCCATGTGAAATCGATGTTAAGGACACTGCAATCGAAAACCAGCCCGGTGTTTGAGATGCTCTATGACCTTACCGCCATCGACGAGCGCCTGCGGGTAAACCGTGAGGGCCAGCCGGACAGCGAATTCACCGTGGTTTATCACCTGATGTCGTTCAGCGGCAATTGTGATTTCCGCCTCAAGGTGCCGCTGCAGGATTCCGACCTGTCCCTGCCCAGCGTTATCGAGTTGTGGCCCAGTGCCAATTGGTACGAGCGGGAAGCCTGGGATATGTTCGGCATCAATTTTGAAGGCCATCCCAATCTCTACCGCATCCTCATGCCACCCAACTGGGAGGGGCACCCGCTGCGCAAGGAGCATCCGGCCCGGGCCACGGAGATGGAACCCTATTCCCTAGATGACGAGCGGCAAGTCCTGGAACAGGAATCCCTGAAGTTTCGACCCGAAGACTGGGGCATGAAGCGGGAATCGGAACATTCGGAATTCATGTTTCTCAACATGGGCCCCAATCACCCCAGCGTACACGGCGCCTTTCGCATCGCCCTGCAGTTGGACGGAGAGGTGGTGGTAGACGCGGTGCCGGATATCGGCTACCACCATCGCGGCGCCGAAAAAATGGGTGAACGCCAGACTTGGCATACATTTATACCTTACACCGACAGGATCGATTACCTGGGTGGGGTGATGAATAATCTGCCCTATGTGATGGCGGTGGAAAAAATGGCCGGCATCGAGGTGCCGGAACGGGTCAAGGTAATACGCGTCATGCTCTCGGAAATGTTTCGAGTCTGCAGCCACCTGTTGTTCTATGGCACCTTCGCCCAGGACGTGGGCCAGTTATCGCCGATCTTCTATATGTTCGTAGAGCGCGAGCGCATCTTCAATATTATCGAATCCATTTGCGGCGCCAGGATGCATCCAGGGTGGTTTCGTATCGGTGGCGTAGCCCAGGACCTGCCCAACGGCTGGGAGAAGAAAATCCATGAATTGCTGGATTTTATGCCGGGACGAATGGACGAGTACGACAGCATGGTGCTAAACAATGGCATCCTCAAGCGCCGCACCCAGGGTGTCGGTGTGTTTGACAAAGAAGAAGCCTTCGCCTGGGCTCTCACCGGCTCAGGCCTGCGTGCGGCCGGTTTCGAATGGGATTACCGCAAGCAGCGGCCCTACAGTGGCTACGAGAATTTTGAATTCGATATCCCCATCGCTATCAATGGAGATGTCTATGATCGCTGCGCGGTCAGAGTCGAGGAAATACGACAGAGTCTGCGCATCATCAAGCAGTGTGTGGACAACATGCCGTCGGGTCATTACAAATCGGATCATCCGCTGACTACGCCACCGCGAAAAGAAAAAACCATGGAAGACATCGAGACCCTGATCGATCATTTCCTGAGTGTGAGCTGGGGGCCGGTGATTCCGCCGAACGAAGTATCGGTGGGGGTCGAAGCGACCAAGGGCATCAATAGCTATTACCTGATCAGCGATGGTGGCACCACCTCCTATCGCACGCGGATACGTACGCCCACATTCCCGCACCTGCAGATGATCCCGAAGATGTGTCGCGGCTTCATGCTCGCCGACCTGGTTGCCATCGTCGCCGGTATCGATTTTGTGATGGCGGATGTGGATCGATGAGCAAGCAGCTTATCGCCAGTTCCGGCCAGCGCGCGCGGCAGTTGACGGCGGCGGAGATTGCCGACATTGACCATGAAATGGGCATCTATCCCGATAAGCAGGCGGTGGGCCTGGAGGCCCTGAAGATCGTACAGAAACACCAGGGCTGGGTGTCCGATGAAAGCCTGCTGGCGATTGCCGGCTATCTGAACTTACCGGCGGCAGAACTTGAGGGTGTGGCGACATTTTTCAATCTGATATACCGGCAGCCGGTGGGGCGTAATGTCATGCTGTTCTGTGACAGTGTCAGCTGTTGGATCATGGGTTGTGAGGGGCTCAAGGCGCACATCAAGGAGACCCTGGACATCGATTTCGGTGAAACCAGCGCAGAGGGCGATTTCACCCTGATACCGGTTCCCTGCCTCGGTGATTGCGACCGTGCGCCGGTGATGATGGTGGGAGAGGATCTGCACAGAAACCTGACCACTGAGAAGATCGACGAGATTATTTCCCACTATCGACGAGGCGAGGGCGGCGAGTGATCTCGCAGGAATTAACGTGGTAGACAATCCCTTAACGAAGAACATCGACATGTCCCGGCCGCCGCTGGAAATCGCCGCCTATGAGGCCGCGGATGGCTATCAGAGTGTGCGGCTGATAGCGAAGGGTTTGAGCCCTGAAGATGTGTTGCAACAGGTAAAAGACTCCGGCCTCAAGGGCCGCGGTGGTGCTGGATTTCCCACCGGTTTGAAGTGGAGCTTCGTGCCCCAGGGTGACGATACGCCGCAGCAGAAATACCTGGTGGTCAATGCCGACGAGATGGAACCCGGCACCTTCAAAGACCGGCTGCTGATGGAGGGAGACCCGCATCTGCTGATAGAGGGGGTGATCATTGCCGCCTATGCCATCCGCGCCAGCAAGGCCTACATTTTTCTCCGTGGCGAGTACGTGGCGTCGGAGCGGTTGCTGCGACACGCCATCGATGAGGCGGTTGCCAGCGGCTTCCTCGGCAACAATATTCTGGGCAGCGGTTTCGATCTGGAGCTGATCGTGCATACCAGCGCGGGTCGTTATATCTGTGGCGAGGAGACGGCACTGCTTAATGCCTTGGAAGGGAAGCGGGCCATCCCCAGGGCGAAGCCGCCATTTCCCCAGGTCAGTGGATTGTGGGGCAAGCCCACCATCGTCAACAATGTGGAAACCCTGTGTAATTTGCCCGGCATCCTCACCTACGGCGTGGATTGGTATCACGGGCTGACCAAGGGCAGTGATCACGGTACCAAGTTATTCGGTGTCAGTGGCAGGGTGAAGACCCCCGGTTGCTGGGAATTACCCCTGGGATTGCCGATTCGCGAACTGCTGGAAGACTATGCCGGTGGCATGCAGGATGGTCTGGCGTTGCGCGGATTTTTACCCGGCGGTGGTTCCACGGACTTCATGCTACCCGAACATCTCGATACTGCGCTGGACTACGACGAGATCGCCAAGCTGGGCAGCAGGCTGGCTACCGGTACCATGATTGTATTGGACGACAAGACCTGCCCGGTTGGCATGGTGGGCAATTTGATGAAGTTCTTCGCCAAGGAATCCTGCGGCTTCTGTACGCCTTGTCGGGATGGCCTGCCTTGGGTTGAGGACATCTTCAGAGATTTTGAAGCCGGACGTGGCAACGAAAAAGACTTGCAAATTTTGCATGATCATGTGGATTACCTGGGGCCGGGGCGAACATTTTGTGCGCTGGCGCCTGGCGCGACGGCCCCACTGGGAAGTGGGCTTAAGTATTTTAAGGAAGATTTCGAGCGGCATATAAAGGAACAATGCTGCCCTTATAAGCACTAGGTTTAAGACCTGGCGGCAGACGAAGAATTCAAGAGCTGGAGTGAGTGATGGCGAAAATTGTTATTGACGGGGTGAGCTACGAAGTAGATCCCAATAACAATCTGTTGCAGGAGTGCCTGTCCCAGGGCCTCGACTTGCCTTATTTTTGCTGGCATCCCTGCATGGGATCCGTCGGTGCCTGCCGCCAGTGTGCGGTGAAGCAGTATCTGGACGCCGACGACAAAGACGGCACGCTGGTGATGGCCTGCATGACGCCGGCTAGCGACGGTGCGATTATTTCCATAGAGGATGAGCAGGCAAGATCCTTCCGCGCCGATGTCATTGAGAGCCTGATGATCTCGCACCCCCACGACTGCCCGGTTTGCGAAGAGGGTGGCGAATGCCACCTGCAGGACATGACCCTGATGTCCGGTCACAACTATCGACGCTATGACAAGAAAAAGGTTACCCACCGCAATCAGTACCTGGGGCCGTTCATCAATCATGAGATGAATCGCTGCATAGCCTGTTATCGATGCGTGCGTTACTACGATGACTACGCCGGGGGCACCGATCTTTCTGCCCAGGCGTCACATCACCACGTGTATTTTGGCAGGCAGGCCGACGGCGTGTTGGAGAGTGAGTTCAGCGGCAACCTGGTGGAGGTCTGTCCCACCGGCGTATTCACCGACAAGGGTTTCAGCAAACACTACGTCCGAAAATGGGACCTGCAGAGCGCTCCTTCTGTCTGTGTTGGCTGTGCCGTAGGTTGTAATACCACGCCGGGAGAACGCTACGGTTCCCTGCGTCGGCTGGTGAATCGTTATAACAGTGAAATCAATGGTTATTTTCTTTGCGACCGTGGCCGTTTTGGCTTCGACTACGTCAATAGCGAGCAGCGACTGAAGGAGCCTGTGCGACTGCTTGACAGCGAGTCGCGCACGCTCTCGAGCGAAGAACTCGCTGCAACACTGGCAGAGTTTAGCAGTAGTCGTGCGATCGGCATCGGTTCGCCCCGGGCCAGCAACGAATCCAATTTCATGCTGCGCTGCCTGGTGGGAGATGAGAACTTCTATTCTGGTTTTTCCGATACAGAACATGGCGCCGTACAGAGCATAATCGAACTCGCCGCCGACCCGGCTTTTCATTGCCCCAGCATCTCAGAGATAGAGCAGGCGGATGCCGTGGTCATCCTCAGTGAGGATGTGACCAACACGGCGCCGAGACTGGCCCTGGCGCTGCGGCAGTCAGTCAGAAATAAAGCCCTGAGCCTGGCCGAAGATTGCCATATCCCGCAATGGCAGGATGCTGCCGTACGGGAACTCGCGCAACAACAGCGCAGCCCGCTGTGCATATTGAGCAGCTATGCGACTCGACTCGATGACGTGGCCTCAGATACCGTGATCGAATCACCCAGGGTGTTGAGCGCCATAGGTTTTGCTATCGCCAATAAAATATCTGCCACGGCAGCCTCTAGCGATGGTGGTGCGACCGAGGGATATGGGGAACTGATAGCACGCGTCGCCGCGCAACTGATGGCAGCGAAACGGCCCCTGGTCATCGCCGGTACCACGGCAGGCGACACCGACCTGATTCGTGCGGCCGCCAATATCGCTCGCGCATTACAGGAAAAACGTGGCGAGAAGCCCGTGGATCTGTGTCTGCTGGTTCCGGAAGTGAACTCCATGGGGCTGGGCATGTTGGTGAACAAGGAAAACACCCTTGGCCGCGCCCTGGAAAAGCTCAGCAGCGGAGCCGTCAGCCATGCCGTGGTGCTGGAAAACGATTTATACCGACGCGCCGACTCCGGTGTCGTCGATGCGGCGCTGTCGCGCCTGGATAACTTGATGGTGCTCGACTTGTTGGATACACCTACCACGGCGAAAGCCAGCGTGGTGTTGCCGACTACGGCTTTTTCCGAACATGAGGCCACCTACGTCAATTACGAGGGCAGGGCGCAGCTCAGCTTTCAGGTTCACAGGAATCATAGCGCGGCGAAACCCGCTTGGCGCTGGCTCAATGGTGACCAGGAATGTGATGTGGAGACCATGGTTAACCGCTGTTCCAGCGAGGCCAAGGGCTTCGACAAACTGGGTCAGCTACTGCCGGATCCTGCTCAGTTTGTCGCAGGCATGAAAATCCCCCGGCAGTCACAGCGTTATAGCGGGCGCACCGCAATCAAGGCCAACCTCAACGTCCATGAACCGAAACAGGCGGTGGATTCAGAGTCAGTCATGGCTTTTTCCATGGAAGGGATATCGGCACAGAAAGACGCCGCCTTCATGGCTTCGTCCTGGGCGCCGCAGTGGAACTCCAACCAGTCTATCAGCAAGTTTCAGGAAGAAATCAACGGCAAGCTTAAACAGGGGCACACCGGCACCCTGCTGATCAAGAAGCTTGCCGATAGCGGTGCTTACCTGCAAGCCGAAAGTGCCTACCCTGACGTGAGCAAGGGCTCACTGGAGGTGGTTCTTGCCCAACAGATATTCGGCAGCGATGAATTAAGCGCCAGGTCGAATTCTATTCAGGAAAGGATGACGGATCCCTATATTGGGATTTCACCGGCGGATGCGCAGGCACAAGGGGTACAGCACGGAGACATGGTGTCCCTGGATGGTATCGACGCCCCTGTGGTTGTCTGTATTCGGTCGAAGATGCGAACGGGGGTGGCGGCAATTTATTGTGGGAACGGGGAGATCAATCCCCACGCCCTGCCGGAGACGATCTCGCTCGGCAAGAGTGAGTCAGCTATGGGCGAGCGTGGCATTCGTGGTCTGATCATCAGTGATGTTCTGGAGGACTACTAACCATGACGTGGGAAGTAGGCTCTTATCTCAACATTGGTGTCATCCTGGGGTTGGTGATCTTCATTGCCGCCATGCTGATCTGGGTCGAGCGACGCCTGCTGGGTCTTTGGCAGGAACGCCTGGGGCCAAACCGGGTAGGCTGGTTCGGTCTGCTGCAGGTCGCTGCCGACATGATCAAGATTTTTACCAAGGAAGACTGGATACCGCCATTCGCCGACAGAATGAGTTTCGTGCTGGCGCCGGCGATCATCATGGTAGTTATTCTGACGAGCTTCGCGGTGATTCCCTTCGCGCCGGGTGTGGGAGTCGTCGATTCCAATATCGGCATCCTGTTCGTGCTGGCCATGGCTTCGCTTGGGGCTTACAGCGTCATGCTCGGTGGCCTGTCGTCAGATAATAAATATGCCCTGTTAGGCGCGCTCAGGGCTGCCGCCCAGATGGTGAGCTACGAAGTCTTCATGGGAATCTCCTTGCTCGGTGTGGTGGCACTCTCCGGCAGTTTTAATCTGCGTGAGATCGTGATTGCACAATCCGACGGCTGGTATATTTTTCCACAATTCATCGGCTTCGTGATTTTTCTAATCGCCGGCATCGCCGAGAGTCATCGTCTGCCTTTTGATATACCGGAGGCAGAACAGGAGATCTGTTCGGGTTATCACACCGAGTATTCGGGCATGAAGTTCGGCATGTTCTTCGTCGGTGAGTATCTGGGCCTGGTGTTGATTGCCTCGCTTCTCACCGTGTTGTTTTTTGGCGGTTGGTTGGGGCCGGCCTTCTTGCCACCCATTTTCTGGTTCGCGATCAAGGCCTTCGGTTTTATTGCCTTCTTCATTCTGCTGCGGGCGGCTATTCCACGACCACGATACGATCAACTGATGACCTACGGTTGGCTGTTTTTGCTGCCGCTGTCGCTACTGAACCTGTTGGTCACCGGCGCAATTATATTGGTCACACAGTGATGGGCAGGGTGAAACATGTTTAATCTCATTAAAGATACATTGCTTAGTCAAGTGGTAACGCTGTGGCATGTCTTCTCCCATGCCTTCGTGAAAGCGGACACGGTGCAGTACCCTGAGGAACAACCCTATATGTTCCCACGCTGGCGCGGCCGCATCATTCTCAGTCGCGACCCGGACGGGGAAGAACGCTGTGTCGCTTGTAATCTCTGCGCCGTGGCCTGTCCGGTGGATTGCATCGCCTTGCAGAAGACCGAAGATGAAGACGGCCGTTGGTACCCGGAATTTTTCCGCATCAATTTTTCCCGTTGCATCATGTGTGGTTTCTGTGAAGAAGCCTGCCCCACCTATGCTATTCAACTGACGCCGGATTTCGAAATGGCCGAATACACTCGCCAGGACATGGTCTGGGAGAAAGAAGATTTACTGATCAGCGGCACCGGTAAGTATCACGATTACAGTTTTTATAGAGTCGCAGGCAAATCAATCAAGGGCAAGGACAAGGGCGAAGCGCTTAACGAAGCTGCCCCCGTCGACGTCAGGAGCTTATTGACGTGATGATTCTCTTTTATATCGCCGCCACCGTAGCAGTTGTCTCCACTGTAGGGGTGATAGTGCAAAGCAATATTGTGCATGCCCTGATCTACCTTATTTTGTCGCTGCTGGCGGTGGCCGTGGTTTTCTTTTCTCTGGGCGCACCCTTCGTGGCCGTACTCGAGGCGATTGTCTACGCCGGCGCCATCATGGTGCTGTTCTTGTTCGTCATCATGATGCTGAACATGGGGCAGCATACGCTAGACCAGGAAAAGACCTGGATGGCCGCCAAAGACTGGGCGCTGCCAGCGGGCCTGGCGGCGATATTGTTAGCGCAATTGCTCTATGTTCTGCGGGAGTATCGAGTCGACATCGTACCCAACGAAGTCGGCGTGCTGGAGGTAAGCGCCCTGTTGTTCGGCCCCTATGTGCTGGCCGTTGAACTCGCGTCGATATTATTGCTGGCAGGCTTGGTCTCTGCCTATCATCTTGCGAAAAAATAGAAAGCCCGAAACCGGCAGGCGTAGAAACAGAAGAGAAAACGATGCAATCGATTCCAATTGAACATGGCTTGATCCTGGCCGGCATTTTATTTGCGCTAGGACTCGTCGGCGTCTTGACCCGACGCAACATTGTCTTCGTGTTGATGTCGCTCGAGGTCATGTTGAATGCCAGCGGCCTGGCCTTCGTCGTCGCTTCCGCACGCTGGGGACATGCCGACGGTCAGGTGATGTTTCTAATGATCTTGACCCTGGCGGCGGCAGAAGTCGCGGTTGGGCTCGGATTGATTATTCAGATGTATCGAAAATTCAAGACCGTGGATATCGATGTGCTAAGCGAGATGAAGGGCTGAATGAAAGGTCAAAAATCCATGGGAGAGCAGTTCAATAGAGATCAGAGAGAGAGGGTGCCGTGCAGGACTTGATCTGGTTGTTGCCCACGTTTCCCATGCTGGGCTTTTTAAGCCTGGTGCTGACCGGTGGCTCGCTGCCGCGGAAAATAGTCGCCGTCATCGGTGCCGGTTCGGTGGGCCTTTCCTTCCTGAGTGCAGTGCTTATCTCCGCCCAGTTTCTCGCGTCGGGCGAGGATTATTTCGTAAAAGAACTCTGGGTGTGGATGGCGATCGGGGAGTTTACGCCGGGTTTTAATTTCTACCTCGATGGCTTGTCCCTGGTGATGATGTTGATTATCACCGGCGTCGGTTTTCTGATCCATCTCTACTCCACCGGTTTCATGGTTGACGACCCCGCCTATAGCCGATTCTTCGCCTACATGAACCTGTTCGTCGCCGCCATGCTGATGCTGGTACTGGGTGACAACCTGGTGCTGTTGTACCTGGGATGGGAAGGGGTAGGCCTATGCAGTTATCTCCTGATCGGCTTCTGGTATGAAAACCCTGACAACGGCTACGCAGCGCGCAAGGCCTTCGTGGTCACCCGGGTCGGTGACACGGCCATGGCTATCGGCTTGTTTCTGCTGTTTACCCAGCTCGGGACCCTTAACATACAAGACATGTTGCAGGCGGCACAGCAACAATGGGCAATGGGATCGCCGCTGGCCATCGCTGCGGCACTGCTGTTACTCGGTGGCGCCGTGGGTAAATCTGCACAACTACCGCTGCAAACCTGGTTGCCGGATGCGATGGCCGGCCCGACCCCGATCAGCGCCCTGATCCATGCCGCCACCATGGTGACCGCGGGTGTCTACCTGGTTGCCCGTACCCATGTTCTGTTTGAATTGGCGCCGAGGGTGCAGATGCTGGTGGCCTTTGTCGGCCTGGCTACCCTGCTGATGGCTGGTTTTACGGCGATGACACAGCGCGATATCAAACGCATTCTCGCTTACTCCACCATCAGTCAGATCGGTTATATGTTCCTGGCCCTGGGCGCCGGCGCCTGGTCTGCGGCGGTGTTCCATCTGATGACCCATGCATTCTTCAAGGCGCTGCTATTCCTCGCCGCCGGCACCGTGATTCTTAGCCTGCATCATGAACATGATATTTTTAAGATGGGTGGCAAGCGCAAGCAATTACCGATTGCCTTCTGGTCGTTCATTATCGGCAGTGCAGCCCTGGCGGCGCTGCCATTTACCTCGGGTTTTTACTCCAAGGACGAAATTCTGCTAGCTGCCCTGGCCGTCGAAGGCCCAGGCATGCTGCTCTGGATCGGCGGTGTCATTGGCGCCTTCTTTACTGGAATCTACAGCTTCAGACTGGTGTTCGTGGTGTTTTTCGGGGACAGCCAAGGACATCACGAGGCGAAAGAAGAAGCGCATTGGAGTATGGCTGCACCGCTGATGCTGTTAATGGTGCTGGCTTTGCTTGGCGGCTGGATTCAGGTGCCGCTGGATGCGGTCTTCAGTTCCGGCGCCGGCCATGAGGAAGCACACGTTAGCTTGCTGGTGCACGCCGTCATGATCGCTGCGCCATTCCTGGGCATCGGCGTCAGCTACTTGTTTTTCATGAGCAAGGTATTCGACCTGGATAAGTTAATGGCGAACCCCCTAGCAAACTCCCTGCACCGGTTCTGGTTCAGCGGCTGGGGCATGGATGCCTTGTACCAGCGGATCTTCGTTAATCCCTTTCTCTATCTGGCACGGATCAACAGGAGTGACCTGATCGACAGCTTTTATGCCTTGCTCGTCTCCATCACCCGCAGCGCTCACCTGATGCTGGCGCGGACCCAAACCGGATACCTTGGCTGGTATGCCCTCAGTATGGCGGCCGGTCTGGTGTTGATTATTTCCCTGGGGGTGATGCTGTGATACTGGTGGCATTGATAGCCATTCTTTTTCTGGGTGGAGTTCTGGCCTGGCTAAGCGAGCGTCTGGATTCCAAATTACCCCGGGTGATCGCGCTGGCCGCATTGGTGTTGGACCTGGTGCTGATGCTGACCCTGTTAGGCGGTGACAGCGCCGACGGTAGCTGGATCGTCGCATTAAATGTCCAGTGGCTGCCCCGATTTGGCATTTCTTTTCACCTCGCCGCAGATGGCCTGAGCGTGTTGCTGCTGCTGTTAACGGCGTTCCTCGGGGTAATCGCAGTGGGCTCGGCCTGGAGTGAAATCACCGAGCGACCGGGATTCTTCTATTTTAATTTGCTCTGGACCCTGGCCGGGGTGCTGGGTGTATTTACCGCGCTGGATTTGTTTCTTTTCTTCTTCTTCTGGGAAGTGATGCTGATCCCCATGTATTTCATCATCGCGATCTGGGGGCATGAAAACAAAAATTACGCCGCCATGAAGTTCTTCCTATTTACCCAGGTCACGGGCATGTTGATGCTGGTGTCCATTCTGACCCTGGCCTATTTTCACTATGTTCAGTTCGGATTTTTCAGCTTCGATTATTTCGACCTGCTGAATGTGAGTACCAGCTCGACTATCGAGATGTGGATCATGCTCGGATTCTTCGTCGCCTTTACCACCAAGTTACCCATCGTGCCGTTTCACTCCTGGCTGCCCGATGCCCACAGTCAGGCACCCACCGCCGGTAGTGTGATCCTGGCGGGGGTCTTGTTGAAGACTGGTGCTTACGGGCTGATCCGCTTCGCGGTGCCACTGTTTCCCGAGGCATCCATGAATTTTGCGCCGATCGCAATGGCCCTGGCTGTCCTCAGTATCTTGTACTGCGCCAAGCTGGCGTTTGCCCAGACCGACCTCAAGCGTCTGATCGCCTACACCAGTGTCAGCCATATGGGCTTCGTGCTGTTGGGGGTTTATGCCTGGAATGAGATTGCATTGCAGGGCGCGGTGATGACCATGCTCGCCCACGGCCTCAGCGCAGCCGCGCTATTCATGCTAGCCGGCTCTCTACAGCACCGAATTCATACCAGGGATATGCGTGACATGGGTGGTTTCTGGGCCAAGGTTCCGCGCATGTCGGCGGTGGCCCTGTTCTTCTCGATTGCGGCTCTGGGTATGCCGGGTCTTGGCAATTTCATCGGCGAATTCCTGGCGCTGCTGGGGGCATTCTCATCCAACTTGCCGATGACGGTGATCGCCACCTTCGGTCTGATCTTCGCATCGGTGTATTCGCTGTGGGTGATTCAGAAAATATTTCACGGCGAATATTCGAATTCGAAATTTGATGACAGCCATCTTATCGACCTGAACCGCCGCGAGCTGGCCTATTTTGGCGCCATGATCCTGGGTTTGGTGTGGATGGGTATGTATCCGCAATCCTTTCTCGACCTGTCTGCCGCGGCCTTGCAGGAACTGCTGGCCGGGACCCAGGAGCTTGTTAGTACGGTGGTTCAAAACTAATCATGATAATGACTCTAGCCGACTTACTCCCCTTACTGCCGCTGCTTATCGTCAGTGCGACAGCGGTGCTGGTGATGTTGCAGATCGGAATTCGCCGCAGCCATACGGTGACTGCGGCGATCGCAGTCACCGGCCTGTTGTTAGCTACCCTGGCAGCAGCGCTGCTGATGTCTGTGACCAACGCGCAAGTAACACCGCTTCTGATCATCGATCAGTACAGCCTGTTCTTCACCGTGGTCTGCTGCGCGGCCGCCATGTTCATCGTCATTCTTAGTTATCCGTACCTGGCCAGGCTGGACGACGACAAGGATGAATACTACCTGTTGCTGGTCATCGCCACGGTGGGTGCAATCGTGATGGTTAGCAGCAATCATTTCGTCAGCACGATTTTAGGGTTGGAAACCCTGAGCATGTCTCTGTACGGCATGGTGGCCTATCCACTGCACAGCAGGCATTCGGCGCTGTATCCCCTCGAAGCGGCGGTGAAGTACCTGGTATTATCCGCGGTTTCTTCGAGCTTCATGTTGTTTGGCATGGCGCTGATTTACGCCCAGACCGGAACCCTGGCATTCTCCAGCCTCATCGACCTCAGTAGCAATGCCGCCGTCAGTCTGAGTGACAGCTATTCGATCGTGGGGTTGCTGCTATTGATCTCGGGTATGGCCTTTAAATTATCCCTGGCTCCATTCCACATGTGGACCCCGGACGTGTACGAGGGCTCGCCGCTGCCGGCGACGGCCTATCTGGCCACCATAGGCAAGACGGCGATGTTCGTGGTGCTGCTACGGTTTGTGGTAATGACGGACGCGTTAAGTTACGACGCCGTGGTGATCGTGTTCTCATTGATTGCCGTGCTCTCCATTCTCGTGGGCAATGTGCTGGCATTATTACAGATCGAGCTGAAGCGCATCCTGGCCTACTCCTCGATTGCACACATGGGCTATCTGATCATCGCCCTGATAGCGAGTAATTTTGCCGCCAGCACCATCAGCATCGAGGCGGTGACGTTCTATTTATTGGCCTATATGATCATGTCCCTGGGGGCCTTCGGAGTGGTGTCGGTGGTCTCCTCGAGCGAGAAGGAATTCGATCTCGTCTCGGATTACCAGGGTTTGTTCTGGCGCGACCCGTGGCTTGCCCTCATCTTCACGGGCATGCTGTTGTCCCTGGCGGGGATTCCGCTCAC
>CAJXIY010000092.1 GCA_913054495.1 uncultured Gammaproteobacteria bacterium
GTTGCTGTTGGAGGAGCCGGCCTGTTGTATTGCTTTGCAACTGACTGATCGTCCTTGGGGTCAGGTCTCTCCTGTTAGCACGGGAATCAAATTGCCGGTTCTATTTTTGGAGGAGAGACGCTCTGGAAAATAAATCTGTCCCCTTTCCTGCTCTAGCTTCGCTAACAAGAAAGACCTGACCCCGATGTTTTCTACTGCCGCGCGAATCTGACTCCACGTGTGCGGACATTGGACAGGTAAAATCCAATTACCTGTTCGTTTCGATCCCGTTCGAATGAAAATGTAAAGCCGCCGCCGGAGAATGTATCCGCTTCGCCAGGCGAGAGCTCTGCGTCATCCATTCGCCGTTGGTGCAGCGTGAGCTGATCCTGCTCCAGCGTGAGGTTATAGAAGGTCTCTATCTCGTCGCTATAATAGCGACCTGTGAACCCGGCCAACTCCGCAGTCGTTGGTTCCCATGCCTCGATGTCCAGGCGAGTGGCATGCTGCTCTCCGCCCTGATTCAGGGTAAGGCTGTCAACCCGGTCATCGGCATTGCGATGGAACTCTATCGAGGCGTTAACCTGGGTGATGGTGAATGTCGAGTTGGAGCTTGGCGAGATTTCCAGCCGCGGCTGTCCCGTCGCCTGCGTGTAAAGGCTCTCGCCCTCGCGGGTGAAGGTGAGAATGAAATCAGGCATAGCGGCCCACCATCTCATCGAAGCTCTCGGCGTCATAGTTAGCGATGTCGAATTCAAGCTCAGCGCCCTCGATGGACTCTTCGATCCCAAGCTCCATAGCCTCACCGAAGAAGGCTTCTGCTAGCCGAAATGCGATGCTGCCGTCGAAGCTGGCATTGTTGCTCTGGGTGGTGATGCCGGCGTTGATCTCGAGGTAGTAGGCCAGCATGGAGCAATGGGCGACGTCCGCGCCACCATGCTGGACGCGCTTCAGACCAACCTGTTCGTCGATGAAGAGCCCGAATCCGTAACCTGTGGGCTCGCCATCCGTGAGTACGTACGAGGTCATCATCTGTTCGAAGATCTCGGGGCTACCGACCTTTGGATCTGAGAAGTTCTCTACCCACTTTTGCAAATCCGCGACCGTGCTGTAGATGCCGCCGGCACCGATAGCACCAGCCAGATCTCCGAGCTCGACGTAACCACTGTCGGGACTGGGTGTGTAGCCCTCCGACTTATCTTTTACTATATGTTCCGGCGACGGTCGCACCAGAGTCCGCGTCATTTGCAGGGGAGCGAAGACGTTGTCCTCCATAAATTCGGGAAATGGCTGACCTGAAATCCGCTCGACGATAACGGCGGCCAGACCGAAGGCCGTGTTGTTATAGTTCCACTCGGCACCGGGTGAATTCTGCAGCGCAGGTTGGCGCTGGACGATCTGGATCAACTCCTTGCGGTCGATGAAGTCGCCATGATCGAGCCTGCGGCCGCTCATACTTACCAGATTCAAGAATTCCCTGAGTCCGGATGTGTGGGTGAGGATATAACGGATGGTGATGGTTTCGCCGAGGTCGGGCAATTCGGGGATGTGCAGGCGGATGTCGTCGTCAAGCGAGAGTTCGCCGCACTCGGCAAGTAGCATGATGGCGAAGGCCGTGAATTGTTTCGACGTCGAACCGATATTGGTGCGCGTGTCCACCTCGAAGGGGATGTCATAGGACAGATTGGCCATTCCGTAAGCCCGCGAGAAAATCGTGTTGCCGTCCCGAAACACCGAGACTACGCCACCGGGCGTGTCTGAATTGTCGTAGCGCGCCATGAGTTGGTCGGCCAGTCGCTTGGGGTCTGTCTCGATCGGCTCGAGGCGTTCCAGGGTGATCGTGAAATCGCCGGTCTCTTTTTCGGAAGGCGTGACTACAATCTTGTACTCGCCGGCGCTGTCGGTTTCGAAAATGAACTGCTCCGGCCCACGTCCCAGCCCATCGAAGTTGCCCAGAGTCTGGCCGTTCGGTTTGAGGATACGTACCGCAACATCCACTGAAATCTGGTTCACCTGACCCAATACGTAGGAGTCGGCTTCCGTGTCGAAGACATAGGTAAGGGTGTCACCGGTGGAGAGAGAGCCGGAGATGGAAGTGCCAGGCTGAAGCGCAATTTCCTGGGCCGCGGCAGCGGTGACGAACAATAAGACGGAGATTACAGATACTGGTCGAAACATGGACTTAGTCCTCGATGTAGGGAAGCAAAGGTGACAGATTTATTTTGACGCCGCCTCCATTTCCAGCCTGCGTGCACCCGCCAGTATGCCCGGCATCGCATAATTGCCCTCATGGCAAGCGTATTCGTATAAACCGTCGTCGGTGGCGTAGAAGCTCAGCTCTGCGGTCCAGGGCTGACTGTAGATGTTGCTGTCATCAACCATGAATTGATAGAAGATTTCATTGTCGGAGCTGCGGCTGAATCGTTCGATGATGTGGCCCGCCTTGGTGATGGGTACGGAACTCTGACTCAACTGCAGGGGTTTGATGTTGACGGTTTCCACGACTAGTTCATCGTCTTCATACCAGCCGACAGAATCGCCAAACCACTGTTCGAGCGCGACCGGCCGGCGTTGGGCCCGGGCCTGTTCGGGTGAATCAAAGATAGGAATGATGCGGGCATCGTGGACCATCTCCACCAGGATCATGACGTAGTCCTCAGTCTGCACGAATTGGTAGGTATTGTTGTACAGCGCACCCATCATTCCCGGCCCGGCCTTGTTGCCAAACCCCAGCAGACAGCGCTCCGCATTGGGAATGGCTTCCGGGCCCCGTGCGTCGCCGAAGCCGGTGGCATAGCGGGCGCCGAAATTGCGTCGCTCGAAATCGTATTGCGGATTGTCCAGGCGGGGGACACGGCCGTTCTCCGGATTGACGACATAAGAGGTACGGTACTCGCCCTTGACCAGAGCCAGGTTGGAACCGGGATCGACCCAGAAATTATTGTAGGCCCGGGTGCCGAAGTCATCACCCGCCAATGCAGGTGTGTCGTTGACACCATCGCCTTCGTCCAGGCCACCCTCGAGACCGGCGACCGGAACACTGGCGGCGAGTATCAGGGCTTGCTCAGGCGATACGACAAGAGGCTCAACTCCGCTTCGACGGTTGAGGCTGGTTAACGATGCGTTGGTCCAGATGCCCTCCAGGTCGGGCCGCTCGGTGTTCTGCGCCAGCGCGCCAGAGCAGGCCAGAGTGGTGCAGATCAGCAAGGATCCGATGCGGGCGGTATGCTTTGACGGGAATGTCATTGGGTGTCTCCTGAGGGTTTCGGGTAGATAGAGTCAGAGTAATTTGAATACATGGCTATCATTATACGGCCACGCGAGAGCAGGGGACAGGCCGCGTTTTTCCGTCAGTGCAGGAGTAGCCTATCTAAGAACTTGAAAAACGTGGTCTGTCCTCCATTTTCATTTTGATTCCTGATGTCTGGCTCCACTGGCTGACACAGGTTTACATCTGCGTAATCAGGGGTTCCCTGGATCAAAGTGTTCAGAGTCAATTGCTTACATAGCTGGCATAGATACGATCAAACTAATCTGAACCCTTGGATTTACAAACTATCGCCAACCATGGTTGCTCAGAGCGAGGCTTGTCTTCGGGACGGTAATAGTGATGTATTATTTCGAAACCAGCTGCTTCCATATAAGACTGGATTAAATTCAATTCCATGTAGTGACCGTATCGCTGACCTTGCCATCCTTCACCCTCTCCGCGAGGATTGGAACAAAATAAAATACCACCAGACCGCAGAGCACGCTTTAATTCAATAAGGACTCGATGTAATTCCTGGGTTGGAATATGAAAAAGTGATGCGTTAGCAAAAATTCCATCGAATTGTTCCTTAAGCAATTTTAATTTGAGAAAAGATTGATGAAGGATTGGACTATTGGTATGACGTCGAGCAAACCGACAAAACTCCTCACTACCATCGAGGCCGGTGGGAAAATGTCCCAATGATTCGAAATACTTAATATCCCTTCCAGGACCACAACCAAAATCCAGGATGTCCAGTGACTTTTCTGCAACGCAGGCAGCCAGAAACGATTCGATATTTTGTGTTACATCATGGTCTTTTGTTCCCTGCCAATAAGATTCGGCATTCGTATCATAGTACTCCAGTGTGGTTGCTTCGATTCTATTGAGTTCATCCGAATTCCAATTAGTACACATATTTGTTCGATTAGATTAATGCCTGAAAAATTTCATAATGGGTTTTACCTAATCATCCAGAGGCGTCAAGAAAATCTTCTGAAGATCTTGTTGTGACGTCAAATTGCCAGTGCCAGGACATAAGGTCTTGGTTCTCATTATTTTCACGAGCTGGGCATCGATCTCCGTATCAGCAAAAAAGTCACCAATAGTTGCCTTACTTGCAGGACCATTCTCCAAAAATATATCATGACCCATCAAATGAACCTGACTGCATTCATCACAACTGAAACGAACTGAGTATTTTGTCACAGCTTTTCTCCTTACATGCCCTTTTTACCAATTTTTTGGCAGCCGCGGATTCTTGCGTCTGACACCGCGGTATTTTTTGTCTCTTAATTTTCTGTCTATTCCACTCCTCCTCTTCTTCAGATATTTTCCATCATGCTTCTCTACTACAGTAACAACTATTGTTTCATATAGATTGGTAAGTCGGGTAGTCTGAAGCAGTGGATGAAGACCTGTTTAAAAAAATACCACAATGGGAATATAGACAACCAACATAGCAGGAAAAAGCACACCTACCAAAACTGTAAGCCACAGCAGCGCTACAAAGAGCCCGGTTGAGATAGGGCCAGATACTAGTGATTTTTCTAACAAGGTGATGGCCTCTTAAAACTCTCTAAGGCTGCTGTTGGATTACGGAGCGGGCGAGACTTTGGGGATCGGGTTGGAGTTCTTCATCTGCTGCTGGCATTCCGCTGACAGAGAGCATGTAGGCGATGACATCGACGAACTCTTCGTCGGTCAGAGAACCCGGATTGTTTTCTGGCATCGTCGCGCGGGTGTACTCGAACAGTACCGCGAGCGATCTTCCCTCCCATTCGCGCAGGAACTTCGCCCGTGCCAGCGGGGGTGTTGAGCGCATATCCGGGTCGTCCGGTGCGCCGTTCAAGCGGCGGCCGTGACACAAGCCACAGGCACCGTCATACACTGCCTGACCGCGATTCGCCTGTGCCTCGGTGAATACGCCTTCCCACACCGATGTCATCTGGTCGATTTCCTGCTGCGCAAGGGCAATTGGGGCGGTCATGAACACCAGGGTCAGAACAGCAACTACAATCTTCATCGAGCCTCCAAAGGGGTCAGCGTAAAACCTGTTTCACTATATATGCTCTCAATTGAAATTCTACAAATAGGTTTTTACTTTCATTCCACATATTCGAAATTGAAATAGTTTTTACTCTGACCCCACATTTTCCGCGTTTCCGTTTTCGTCGGCAATCACGTATAGACATCTTCATCCGAAAGCTCCTGATCCAGAGTAAGCTCCGCCCGAACGGTCATGTCTGCCTTCACTTCGTTGTCGCTGCGGAAGGGGAAGTAATTCTTCCCCGAAACAAACAGTCTGTACTCGCCCTTCGGAACCCTCACCTGCGCCAGGCCATGCTCATCTGTGAAGGTTCGGTAGGGATGGACAACGACCCTGGCACCTTCCACCGGGGACTTGGTTTCCCTGTCGATGGCTTCGACCGTCAAGACGCACTCGGGGGTGGCAACGACTCTCACATTGAAACTGGCGACACACTCGCCGTGGGGAATATCCTGATCGGTCACTGGAACTTTCGCTTCCCATGCATGCAGGCCCTCTGAGTCAGGGGCAGTCAGCTCCACTTCGGTATAGTAAAGGGCGGCGGTGTCGGGCCAGACTTCATCGCTCAGTGTGGCGCTGGCCAGCTTGTTGCCGTCGGTGTCGTGGACCTCGAGCACCCAGGCGTTCGGTCGGCACTCGTTGGAGCATTTGACTCCGAATTTGACGTTGAACTTATTGCCACATTCGATGGCAGTCGGCAGGTCCCATACCACGACACGAGTGCTATGGCGTTCGATATTGCAATCGCTGATTTTTCGCGACATCTCGTTTTCTATAGCCATGGCAGGTGACGCTCACCCTCGGGAGTCTGACTCACAGCCGCTATCAATCTCACGATTAGCTGCCCGACTCTTCGGCGGCATGGGTGCCGGCGATGTAGCCATGGACGTGCCCCTTGCCCAGGCCATGTTTGTTGAAGCCACCCACGGCCTCGCCCCCGGCATAGAGACCTGGTATGACCTCGCCCTGCATGTCCACCACCTGCTGCCGGCCGTTGACGCGCAGGCCACCATAGGAATCGTGCCAGATAATCATGATCGAGAGTGCATAGAAGGGTGGCGTCGCGATGGGGTTCATGGGTGCATCGGCTTCGCGCTCGAATTCGGGATCGATGCCGGCTTCCACGTAGCCGTTCCAGGTGGACACCGTATCGGCCAGGTACTTCAGTGGCATCCGCTGGAACTCATTGCCCTTGGCTATCTTGAGTGCCAGTTCCTCGATGGTATCGGCCTTGAAGAAGTAGCCGTTGTCCGCCACGTAGGGGTAGCGTAGTTCCCAGCCCGTACGCTCGATCGCATCCTCATCGAAGATCGCCCACAGCGGCCCCGAGAAGTAGTGCGGCGGTTTCGACCCCTCGTTCATTGCCAGCGCGGCATCGAGGCCGTGGTCGTAGTTATACATCTGCCTGACCCATTCCTTGCGGCAATTACGCCAGTCCAGCGGCGTGTGCTCAAGCCCCTGGCCTGGGGCGCCCCGGTCCCCCGGGTAGCTGTTTACGCCGGGCCTGCGGGGAAGGCGGACCTCGCTGAAGAAACGCTTGCCGACCTGGTTCACGGCGATGAAGTCTTCGAAGCCAGCGTTGCCGACATTGACCCCGGCGGAACCGCGGAAACCGAACGTCGGGTGTCCGGGCATCATGGTGGTATAGGCATCCCGCGTGCCCAGGCGTGTGGAGATGTGGAACGTGGTGCCATAGGAGAGGTTCTGTTGCATCCCCGCCAGGTTGGCGCCTACCCGCAAGCCGGCCCTGAGGGCAGCTGCGTCCTGACCCTGGGGGCCCTGCAGGGCGACACCGCTGGTGGGGAAGGCGGGTTCCCGGAACGCAGGGTAGAACATGCTGCGTACTTCCGGATTGCCGGCGTGGCCGCCGCTGGCAAGGATGACAGCCTGGCGGGCCCTGATGTTCACCGTCTGCTGACGCTCATCGATATTGCCGTTGCGCCAGTAGCTCTGCAGCAGCTCGCCAGTCTCCGGATGTTGCCGCGGTGAATAGTGGGCAGTGATACCAAGAATTCTGCCGGAGAACGGCTGCTCGCGTACCAGTTCGTCAAAACTGCGGTGCAGCATGAACTCGACGCCTTTCTCCCGGGCCGAGAACTCCAGCGGCCGGGCCAGGGCCACACCGTTACTGACGGCGTTGGGTCCGACATCGCGGCTGGCGTTTGTCATCTGCACTGGTGCGAAGGCGCTGCTGCGCTCGAGATCGACGCGGCCTGCATCTTCTGCGGTGATGGTTCCCGCCTTCATGTCTGTCTTATCACCGAGCATGAGGAAGCAGCGAGCCGCCCTGGCGCGGGACAAGCCGCCGCCGCCGTGGGTGCCGCTGATCCGCGTGAAGCGGACATAGTTGTCGATCAGGAATTGCCGGGTGGCCGGACAGTTCTCGGCCCAGGCCCGCACCAGCTCTCTATCGTTATATCGGTAAGGGCTCTGGGCTTTGGGGTCGACCACCGACCAGTCGGTGATGTCCGTGAACAGCAAGTCGATGTTGTCATCGAGTTCTTCCGGATCCTCGAAGGAATCTACGGTGACGAACCCCTCTTTGTCGCTCTCGCCCTTCATGTCCCTATGCTGAACTGGATCGCCTCCGCCGAGCGACACCCGAGCACCGCTGTGCAACATCCTGCCGCCGACGTCAAAATTCTGATCGATGACCAGCACAGTGGCGCCCAGATCCCTGGCACGAATGGCTGCGGTCAGGCCTGCACAGCCGCCACCGGCGATAACGACATCCACTTCATAGTCCCAGACCATGCCTTCGGCACCCGTCGTGGCGCCCTGCGCCTGTGTCCCACCCGACTCGAACAGCGCGGCTGCCCCCAGCCCGGCGACGGCGCCGGTCTTGACGAAATCTCTTCTGCTGAGACCATTCTTGTTTTGGAGTTTTGGATCGTTCTGTTTTTTCTCGCGCTTCCTGGCCATGTCTGGTCCTCCCAAGTGTTTACCACCGGTAGTCGAGCTCGCGGGTCAGTGACCTAGTATAAACAGACTAAAAGCTATCCTCGCCCAAGTCTATTGTTTCCTGTTGCAGGAAATAGGGGACAAAACGAATAAATGGGGTCAGAGTAAAAATACAGTACTGTATTTTTACTCTGACCCCATTTATCTAAGCCGGCATAACAAATTCATCAGCAAACACCATGGATCCTTCGGTGTTGTCGGTGCGCAAATGAATTATTTCCTGGTACTCCGGGGAATCGTACCAACCTTGTAAGGCTTCACGGGTGGGAAACTCCAGGACCACAGTCACAGGGCCTGGATTGCCCTCAACCGGGGTGCTGTCCGGGCCTGCTACCAGGATCTTGCCACCGTGGGCGATGATGGTAGGGCCGACAGCGGCGACATAGGCGCCATAGCCTTCAGAGTTGGTAACCTTGTAGTTTACAATTAAATAGCTTGCCATGCTGTGCTCCGGATTGTTTGATGGTTGTTAAGCATATCAGGGTCAGTTGCGCATTGGCACATAGAAGGTCTGAATGTACAGATTAGGAAGCGAGCCGCGAACGCTGATTAATAAATGGGGTCAGAGTAAAAATACAGTACTGTATTTTTACTCTGACCCCATTTATTCGTTTCTCTTCTTGCGATTCAGTTCCTATTCAGCCGGCCTGGTTGAAACTGAGCCTGCCATGAACGAAAAAGTTCATTGTTAGTTTTACAGAACGGAGGATTCTCTAATGATAAATTCATTCTTCAAGGTCATTTTGACAATCTGCGTGCTTGGATTCGCAGTTGCGGCCAGCGCCAGGGATTTTGACCGCAATGGCGGTTGGCGGCTCGGCAATGGTTATGATCATTATGGAATCTACCGTTGGGATGGTCGTGGCTGGAGACGCATGCCTGGTAGTGCAACAGATGTGGGTGACGGCTGGGTCATCGGCACCGATCGCAGGCATGGAGGCTATGGCATCTACCGCTGGAACGGTCACGGCTGGAGCAGAGTCTCCGGTGGCGCAGTACAGATAGGCGGTACTTATTAACAGCCCTGGGTAGTGAATAATCGTGGCGAACAATTCTTTTGGAATGGCTACGACTGGGATGGAATCAGAGGCGGTAGATATCGCTATTCTAATAGTGGATGGCGCAATTCCTTCTCGCATGGGGATCGCTGGGATCGGCGGGATCGCAGAGAGGACCGGCGCAGGCATCGTCGCAACGGGTGGTAAATTTATATAGAGAAACAAAATGGGGGACAGACCAGGTTTTTCTGATAGCGCAGCTATAAGCCTATTTCAGATATTGTAAAACGTGGTCTGTCCCCTATTTTTGTCCCCTAATTTTCTACAGTCAATGCAACCAGCTGTGGTGTATCACCCTGCACAGTGACAGCGATGTATTGCCTGTCATCGATCAGGTAGCTCATGGGTGCACCTATCGCTCTTCCGGGCAAAGGGATTTCTGCCAGGACATCGCCGGTGGTCTTGTCACGGGCGGTTAACAGGTAAGATCCTTCTGCATTTGGTTGTTGCTGACCTGAGAACAGCAAGGTCTTAGTGACTAGTAACAAATCCCTATTTCCACCCAGCGGCGGCAGTTCCAGACCTTGAAGTCTTGGATGATCCCGAATGCGCGGCGGCGCCAGGCCGTTGGCTTGCTGCCAGACAATCTCGCCCCGGTTGAGGTCGATGGCGGTGATCCTGCCATAGGGCGGCTTGAACAGAGGCAATCCTCCCGGTCCCTGGGGCGGACGCATGGGGCCACGGGCGTAGCGAAGGGTGGCGTTTTCCTCCTGCGGTACCACCAGCAGTGGGATAACCGGTGATGTGCTGGAGGCCACATATAAAATGCCGGTTTCCGGATCTATAGCGGCGCCATTCCAGTTGGCACCGCCAGTATAGCCTGGCAGTTCGATAGTGCCCTGGGTGCCGTCGGGCCCGGGTTCGACGAGTGAAGGTGGTGTAAACATGGGTCCGCTGCGATAGCGTGCCAGTATCTCGATGGCCTCGGCCCGCAGCTCGGGGGTGAAATCGATAAGGTCATCCACGGTGACACCCTGTCTATCATAGGGAGGTGGCTTGGTGGGGAAGGGCTGTGTCTCAGAAGTCCATTCACCCGGCACATCGGAGCTTGCAACCGGCCGCTCTTCGATTGGCCACACCGGTTCCCCGGTCTCGCGATCGAATACGAAGGTGAAGGCATGCTTGGTCACCTGGGCGACGGCCTTGATGGCTGTTCCGTCCACGGTGATGTCGATGAGGTTAGGCGCAGCCGGCGGATCGTAGTCCCAAAGATCGTGATGTACCATCTGGAAGTGCCAGACCCGCTCGCCGGTTTTGCAATCCAGGGCCACCAGGCTGTTGGCAAACAGATGATTGCCGGGCCGATGGCCACCGTAGTGATCGTTGGTGGCGTTGCCGATTGGCAGGTAGACATAGCCGAGCTCTTCATCGGCACTCATCATGGTCCAGACATTGACGTTTCCGGTGTACTGCCAGGAACCATCCAGCCAGGTTTCATGCCCGTACTCCCCCGGTTGTGGAATGGTGTGAAATGTCCATAATAACTCACCGTTGCGGGCATCGAAGCCGCGTACATATCCCGGTGGCGCCTCGCGCAGATAGGGCTGGTCGGAGACTGCGGAACCGACCACTATCACGTCCCCGCACACGGTGGGGGCCGAGGTAATGGAGTAATTTATTGGTGCCGGAGTTCTGCGGGCTCTGGGTATGCCGACTATCAGGTCGACGCGGCCGTCTCTGCCGAATCCCGGCACCGGTTCTCCACTGCTGGCATCCACGGCGATCAGAAAGGCGTCGCCGGTACCCATGATTAACCGCCCCTGTTCACCGTCGCTCCAGTAGGCCAGGCCCCGATTACTGAAGCCTAGCATCATGGTGGGAATACCAGAGGCATAGGCCCGGGGATCGTGGGTCCAGAGGGTTGCACCGGTGGCAGCATCCACCGCCGCGATCTGGGATAGAGGGGTGGAGATGTAGAGCACGCCGTCTATCATCAGCGGCGTCGCCTTGAGGTTGGCGATGCGAACGGTATCGACGTCGTTGGCCACCTGGAGGTTTGGATATTCCTGAGCCAGTTGCTGCAGATCGAAGCGCCCATCCACCGATTGCCACTGCCAGGCGACACGTAGGTTTTCGACGTTGTCGGCATCGATCTGGTCCAGCGCCGTGTATTTGGAGCTGCCAGTGCCGCCGGCGTAGCTACGCCATTCACCATCGGTAGCGCCCTGTTGGGCAAGACTCGTGTTGTTGGTCGGGGCTAAGGCTGTAAAAAGCAGAGCCGTTAAAGCGATTAGGTGTAATTTTAATCGATTGTTCAAGATAATTTCTCCTGTCTTAATAGGGACAGATTTATTTTTCCTGCGGAAAAAAAGAATCAGTCCCTATATTCCCGCTACCACTGCCTCCCCTTCGATCTCAATAAGCGCGGCGGCGGAGTACAGCGACTCGACACCGATCAGGGTCGTAGCCGGGAGATTGCCCGGGTTAAAACCATTGTTCTGTCGAGCGGTAGCGAGAACTGACGCATCGCCAGGTTGATAATTACTCATGTAAACAGTGAGCTTAACCAGGTCGGCTGTGCTGGCACCGGCGGTTTCCAGGCGCCGCCTCAGATTGGCGTAGACCTGGTCGGCCTGGGTCTGAAGATCGTCATCCGGGTTACCCACCTGACCGGCCAGATAGATCCTTTTCGCTCCGCTTGCCTGTATGGTAATTGCCTGGGTGTAGCTGGCGTTCGGATCTATGAACTCGGTGTCGATTTCGACGTTGTCGCTAGCACTCACCACGGCTACGGCGTCGACTTCGATCTTGAATCGATCGCTGACCAGGGACTGCACTCCCAGCAAAGTACTGGCTGGCAGATTTTCGCTACCGAAGACCTGGCTTCTGGCTGTGCCGAATATGGACGCGTCTTCCCGCGTATAGTCGGTGATGTAAGTGACGATCTTGACCAGATCGTCAACGCTGGCGCCGGCAGCCTGCAAGCGTTCGGCGATTGTCGCCAGAACTGAAGCGGACTGCTCGGCCAGTGAATCGCCCTGGCCGACATGACCCGAGACATAGATCGTCCTGGTGCCGTTGGCCGTCACCACCACGCTCTGGCTGAACCCGTTCGACGGTCCTATGCGCTCTATCGTTACCCGTGCGCCAGGGACCTCGGGATCCGCTATCACCGCGACTGCCTCGATCTCGACCCGCATCTCAGCGGCGAACAATGACTCCACGCCCACCATGGTACTTGTAGGCCACGCATCTTCACTGAAGGTGCGTAGCCGTGTTTCGCGGATCACCCCGTACTGTGCTGGATCGAAGTCCTTGACGAAGATGCGAATCTTCACCACGTCGGCGGCGCTGGCGCCGGCACTCTCGAGTCGGCTGACCACAGCGGAAAATGCGCTCTCGACATGGGCGGCGAAATCGTCACCGCTGCCAACCTGGCCTGACACATAGATCGTCTTGACGCCATGGTCTGACACGCTGACCACCTGGGTGAAACCGCCAGACGGATCGATGAATTCTGTATGGAGTTGTTGCGCGTTAACTGGACTATTACTGAGTGCAACCGCCAGCGCCAGGCTTGCCATGATGGTGTTGAGTTTCACGTGGTGCCTCCTCATCAGGGGACGGAAGGATAAATGGGGTCAGAGTAAATATACAGTAGTTTT
>CAJXIY010000093.1 GCA_913054495.1 uncultured Gammaproteobacteria bacterium
GCCTTGATAATAATGGACTGTTCTTTTCCTGTAGCCTTGTCTTTCGCCGACACATTCAATATGCCATTGGCGTCGAGATCGAAGGCCACCTCAATCTGCGGCAGTCCCCGTGGCGAGGGCGGAATATCCGCCAGGTCGAATCGGCCCAGCGACTTGTTCTGCGCAGCCTGTTTGCGTTCACCTTGCACGACATGAATGGTAACCGCGGTCTGATTGTCATCGGCGGTTGAGAAAATCTGGGTTTTCTTGGTGGGGATTGTCGTGTTCTTTTCGATCAGGGTGCTGGCGACTCCGCCCAGAGTCTCAATGCCCAGAGACAATGGGGTCACATCTAACAATAAGACATCGTTGACCTCACCAGAAAGCACGGCAGCCTGAATCGCCGCACCTACGGCAACGGCTTCGTCTGGATTAACATCACGACGAGATTCCTTGCCGAAGAAGTCAGCCACTTTCTGCTGCACCAGGGGCATACGAGTCTGCCCACCCACCAGGATGACATCGTCGATGCCGGAGATATCGAGGTCGGCATCGGCCAGCGCAATCTTCAGCGGCCCCAGGGTTTTCTCAACCAGTTCTTCGACCAATGATTCGAATTTGGCACGTGTAAGCTTTTGCACCAAGTGCTTGGGCCCACTGGCGTCGGCGGTAATATAAGGCAAGTTGATTTCAGTCTGCTGGGCGGAAGACAATTCGATCTTGGCCTTCTCAGCGGCTTCTTTCAGTCGCTGTAGCGCCAGCGGATCATTGTGCAGATCCATGCCGGTTTCTTTCTTGAATTCATTGGCCAGGTAATCGATCAGGCGCAGGTCGAAATCTTCACCACCGAGGAAGGTATCGCCGTTGGTGGAGAGTACTTCGAAGGTGTGTTCGCCATCGGTTTCGGCAATCTCAATAATAGAGATATCGAAGGTACCACCACCGAGGTCGTAGACTGCAATCGTGGTATCACCCGTCTTCCTGTCCATACCATAGGCAAGGGCTGCAGCGGTCGGTTCGTTGATGATGCGCTTGACTTCGAGCCCCGCAATCTTGCCCGCATCTTTGGTAGCCTGGCGTTGGGAATCGTTAAAATAAGCCGGCACCGTCACCACCGCTTCCGTGACTGCCTCGCCGAGGTAGTCTTCCGCGGTCTTCTTCATCTTCATTAAAATCTGTGCGGATATCTGCGGAGCTGACATCTTGTCGCCATTGACCTCTACCCAGGCGTCGCCATTGTCGGCTTTGACAATATTGTAGGGCACCATCTTGATGTCCTTCTGCACCACATCATCGTCGAATTTGCGACCGATGAGGCGCTTGATGGCAAACAGGGTGTTGCTTGGATTGGTCACCGCCTGGCGCTTGGCGGACTGGCCTACCAGGGTTTCTCCCTCGCTGCTGTAAGCAACGATGGATGGGGTAGTGCGATCCCCTTCTGAATTTTCGATAACCTTGGCCTCACCGGCGTCCATAACCGCTACACATGAATTGGTGGTTCCCAGGTCAATACCAATTATCTTACCCATTTTCTAAATCTCCGATCTGAATCTGATCATTATCGTACTGCTTTCGTTTTCTGGCTCTGCTTCCCAATATTGGCCCGATCCGGCTGAATTCAAGGATCAGGGCGCTAAATCCTGCAAATAATGGCTGACGCCATTTCTGTCCGGTTGTGGCCCGACTATGGGGCCTTTACCGCGCTGCGAATCTGTAATTTAGTGATGAAATTCAATTACTTACTCAGGAGTCGTCGTCGGCACTCTCTACCGCCGCCTTCGCCACAATCACCATCGCTGGCCTGATAACCCGACCATGGAGGGTGTAGCCCTTCTGCATTACCGCAATCACCGTGTTCGGCTCCACTTCGGCATTCTCCTGAATCGACATCGCCTGGTGCAATTCCGGATCGAAGGGCTCGCCATGGGGCTCAACGACCCCAATGCTGAACTTACTGAAGCAGTCAGCGAAACTCTTCAGCGTCAGCTCCACACCCTCATAGATCGCCTTGATTTTTTCACCGTCATCGACAGCGCTTGCGCCCCCGTCTGCTTCGCCATTTTCGCCGGCGGCGGCCAGCGCCCTTTCCAGGTTATCCACTACCCCAAGCAGTTCGATAGCAAACTTTTCCTGCCCGTACTTATGGGCTTTTTCCACATCCTGCTGGGTACGACGGCGTAAGTTCTGCATTTCCGCCTGCACCCGCAGCAAATCATCTTTCGCATTTTCGGTGGCGAGTTCGAATTGCTCCAGCTTCTCCACGGCCTGATCCGATGTCATCTCGCCAAAGCCACACTCTGGTGATTCCGAATCATCGGCCCCGGGTAATTCCTCAGATTGTTCGGTAGCTTCGGTATCTTCGGTATCCGTCTCTGCCGATTCGTTTTCTTCTTTGTCTGCGCTGTGCTTGCTCATGCCTTCCTCTGAGATGGGTTCTTCGATTCGCCGGTTTCACTGGAAATCACATTGAAACCAACGATGTCGCCTATATGGGGTCTGGAACCAGCGTTTCAAGCGCTTTCCGGCCAAAACTGCCGGATTTTCCGGGTGTCTGACTACGCTGTCGCGAGACAATATTCAGATGAATTATGCCCGCTGGTTTTTTAACTCAATATTTGTGCATTTATGGAATACGATCCAATATACTTTGTAATCATGCTGCTGCAACTCACTATTCAAAATTACGCTACCGTCGACTCTCTGGAAATTGAATTCAAACCCGGCATGTCGGTGATTACCGGGGAAACCGGGGCGGGGAAATCCGTCATCCTCGGTGCCCTGGGTCTGACTCTGGGCGACAGGGCGGATAGAACCATT
The DNA here is from genome assembly GCA_913054495.1 of uncultured Gammaproteobacteria bacterium. Taxonomy (GTDB): domain Bacteria; phylum Pseudomonadota; class Gammaproteobacteria; order Pseudomonadales; family Pseudohongiellaceae; genus UBA9145. The sequence goes on from CAJXIY010000093.1 coordinate 2,797, forward strand.
ATTCGCAGCGGTGCGCGCAAGGCGGAGATAAGCGCCGAATTCAGCACCGCCAACATCCTCGCGGCCCGGAACTGGTTAAGCGAGCACGATCTTGAGGTCGAGGATCCCTCTGGCAGCTGCCTATTACGCCGGGTTGTCAGTGAAGATGGCAGATCCCGAGGCTACATCAATGGTTCCCCTGTCACTATGAGCAATCTGAAGTCTCTCGGCGAGATGTTGATCAATATCCACAGCCAACATGAACACCAGTCTTTGCTGCGGCGCAGCAGCCATCAGCATTTATTGGATGAATATTGCGTCAAATCGGAGCTAGCATCCAGCCTGCGTGATGGCTGGAAGCAATGGCGGGCAAATTTCCAGCTTATCCAGGAGCTCAGTTCTCAAACGGAGGAAGACTCCGCCCAGTCCCAATTGCTCTCCTACCAGTTGGACGAACTCGATGAACTGGAGATTGGAGAAAATGAGGCGGCCGAGCTCGATGCGGAATTCAAGACCCTGAATCACGCGGACGAAACCATTGCGGCGGTCGCTTGCGCGCTGAAACTATGCCTGGAGGACGAAGACCACAACGTGAATTCCCTGCTCAGTCAAGCCCTGGCGGTATTGAAGGAGCTACCCGAAAAACAGCCGCGTACAGACAGTATTGTTAGCCTGTTGGAAACTGCTGAGATTCAATTACAGGAGGCGGTATCACAGCTGCGTGACTTCAGCGATGACTTCGATGCGAACCCGCAGCGGCTGGAGCAGGTAAATGCCAGGCTCAGTGTCCTGCATGCAATCGCCCGCAAGCACAAGGTCCATGCCAACGAACTTCCCAAGGTCGTGGCTTCCCTGCGTCAACAACTGGGCCGCCTGCAGAATAGCGATGAAGAACTGGAAAAGCTCAGAGCCAATGACGAGGATTACCGCGCCAGTTACAAAAAAATAGCCTCCAGGATAAGCAAACTCCGCCGCGATGGCGCTAAAAAACTGGCGCAGCAGATCGACAGCCAACTGGAACTGTTAGGCATGCCCCATGCCTCGCTAGAGGTGACACTGCGCGCCGTCACGTCCGACAATCCAGTTATTCATGGCTTGGAGACGGTCGAGTTTCTTGTCAGCACCAACCCCGGGCAGGAAGCGAAGCCCCTGATCAAAATCGCATCCGGGGGTGAGCTGTCGAGAATCAGCCTGGCCATCCAGGTGATTACGGCGCAGACATCACAGACTCCGAGTCTGGTATTCGATGAGGTGGATGTGGGTATCGGTGGGGGCGTTGCCCGGACTGTGGGCGAATTATTGCGTCAACTGGGCGACTCCACGCAGATCTTATGCGTGACCCATCAGGCACAGGTGGCTGGTCAGGGCCACCACCATTTGTTTGTCAGTAAGAACAACACCGGGCGCTCCACCGTGACCCGAATTGAAGAGCTGACGAATAAGGCGAAAGTGAGAGAAGTCGCGCGCATGCTTGGCGGCGAAGAATATAGCGTGGAATCCCTTGCCCACGCCGAACAAATGGTCGCAAGCAGCTAAGGCACCTGTGAATATCAGTCCAATTCCTTCTGGCAGTTCTTGCAGATGCCGTAAAGGTACATGCTGTGATCGGTGATCTTGAAGCCGAGTTTCGCGGCGATCATTTCCTGCTGATTCTCGATGACTTCATCGAAAAACTCCTCCACCGCGCCACAGTGGTTACAGACGATGTGATCGTGGTGATCCACCGCTGTCATCTCAAATACCGAGTGCCCGCCTTCGAAATGATGACGCATGACCAGGCCTGCTGACTCAAACTGGGTAAGCACCCTGTACACGGTTGCCAGCCCCACATCTTCATTGGCCATGATCAGCGCCTTATACACATCTTCCGCACTGAGGTGCTTGGTCGCGGAACTTTCGAGTATTTGCAGAATCTTTACTCTGGGTAAGGTTACTTTCAGACCTGCATCACGCAGCTCCTGATTCTCGTTGGTCATAATCGCTTCTCGAGCTGCGCAGGGAGTTCGGCATCGGTAATTAACGCACAGGAATTGCCGATCTGCCCCTGATACCGGCCCAACGCTGGAGCCAGGTGGCGGAGTGACAGTTTTCCTGCTGCATATTCTAGGGTATTATGCCCCCTCACCGCAGGCTAGGAAAGGACAGTTGAATATCGCTCCCGTAAGGCGAGGGAAAAGGCGAGGGGCAGTCACGGGATTAATGAGTAACGATGAGATGAAGATGCACACTCTTGGCAAAAAAATAGGTTTGATAGGGATACTGTTTGCACTGAGTGCCTGCGGCGGCCTGGGCAGCCTGGAATTTCCCGGGGTTTACAAAATCAGCATTCCCCAGGGCAATATCATCACCCAGGAGATGATCGATCAACTTCGCCCTGGCATGACCAAACGCCAGGTCATCTTTGTCATGGGTACACCCCTGGTAAGAGACCCCTATCACCAGGATCGCTGGGACTATGTCTATAACTTCCAGCCCGGTGGCGGCATCCGCGGCCAGGAAAAAGTCACGGTATTCTTCGTCGATGATGGTCTGGTCCGCTTCACCGGTGATTTCACTCCAACTTCCGAGGCCGATAGCTAAGCTACCTCCTGATAAGCCTAAAACTCAATCCTCAACCCCAACTCGAAAGCACGACCCGGTGCTGGTGCCACATCCTTTAAATACGATGTGTGCCATCGGATGGGTTCATCCAACAAATTACTTCCCTTCAGGAAAAACAGGCCGGTCCTGCCGCCGAATGCCAGATGATAGTCCAGATAAATGTTAAGCAAGGTATGGCCTTCGGTTTTGCTTTCCTTCGGTGCCGTACTGGATTGATCTTGCACCTGGGTCAGACGTAGTTTTGCCTGCCAGTCCAAATGCGAATGGCGCAGTTCTGCGCCGAAACGAAGCGGTGGGATGCGCGGTACATTGCCGCTGCTATCAAATTTTGCGGACACGTAATCTGCAAACAATGAAAGCTCCGAGAGGTGATCTCCATTGCGAAAAATTGGAAAACCCAGCTGCGTTTCGACACCCTGAAACACGGCATCTTCCTGTGCATAGCTTGATATTTCTATGCCATCTCTAAAAATCCCGGTATCGAAGAGGAACAGGTAATCGCTGATTTCGTTGTAAAAAATATTCAGCTCACCGGTCACATTTCCCAGGTGCTTGCGCAGGCCTATTTCCATGTTGTTTGATGTTTCCCGTTCTGCGCGGGGGTCGCCGATTTCGAAGCGCCGCGTCGCCACATGCTGAATCAACTCCTCTGACGCCAGGGCATTGCAACTCGTATCGATATTGGAGTAGAGCTCTTCCACTGTCGCCGAGCGCTGGGAGTAGGCATAGGAAAGCAACAGGTTCATATCTTCGCGAAAGCGCCAGATCGAGGAGGCGCTGCCACTGAAACTGGTGCTCGAATCGTCACAACTGCCATCGATCTGTGCCAGGGACCGCCGTTCAGCTCTGAGTCCGAACTCAAATGTCGTGGTGTCGACATCGAAGCTGTGCACGGTGAAGAGCGCCAGTGAATCTATGTCGATGCGCGGTATGAATGCCTCTTCGCCGAGCGCGGAAAAGTTACGATGACTGAAATGCAGGCCGAATACACCTTCGCGATTATCGTTGAGACCCAGATGGAAGGTGAATCGACCCGCTACTCCGTCCTGTTCAAACCGTGTACCGATTTTACCATCGACTTCGACTTCGACATGCTGGTAGTCCACCTTGCTGACGCGACCATGAACTTCCTTAAGGATGCCAGCCAGGGGTAACTGAAACTCAAAATCGGCCCGATCTTGTTGCATAAGGATACGGGTGCCACCCGCCGCTGCGTGCAGCTCGACGGCGCGCCCTGGAATACCATATTCATTCTCCAGGCGGTTAAACGATACGCCGATATAACCTCCATCCAGAATCCAGGAACCGCCTATGCTGCCGGCATGAGATCGTGTATTCGAACCCGGTATTTTGCCCTTGCTGGCGACCAGGCCGGCGAATTCCCCTTCGTCCTGAAAATTCACAATGTCGGGATTTATAGCGTAGCCAGGTACTTCCACGTCGTTGCTTTCACGGTAAACAGCGTCCAGGTGCCCGGCGAATTGCCCGGCGCCAGCCTCGAGTTTTAGCACGCTCACCTGTTGATCCGATGCACTGTTATGGCGGGTCTCTATGAAGCCGCCGAGTGCCGCTGGTAAGCGGGTGGGAATCCGGTTGTCGATGACATTCACCACGCCACCTATGGCTCCGTTACCATACAAAAGTGTAGCCGGGCCGCGTAGTACTTCGATGCGCTCGGCGAGCGCGGGCTCGAGACTATTGGCGTGGTCTGCACTGATAGATGAAGCATCGATATTGCCCACCCCACCCTGTAAGACCTGTACCCGATTCCCGCCCTGGCCCCTGATCACTACCGCGCCGACGCCAGGCCCGAAAGAGGCGATGCTGACACCGACTTGATCTTGCAGAGTTTCTCCCAGGGTCGCTGCCACTTTCTCCCGCAATTCTTCTCCGGCCAATATGTTTACCGGCAGCGCGGTGTCTGCTCTGGATCTATGCAGCGTGGAAGTAACAACTATTTCTTCCACAGCCGCCTCTGCATGTTCCAGTTCTGCCTCTGCGGCAAGCGATGAAATTGATATGGTGCCAAGATATGCCGCCATCAGCCCCGTTGCAACTGCGGATTTCATTTAGCTTCCAAAATTAATTTTAAGTTATGACCGATAAATCGATGGGTCGGATTATCACGGCAATTATTTCTGACCAACGGACCGCTAGAACGTTGCAGCCAATTTTTCCAGTGCCTGGATACCAACGATGTCCTGGGTTGTGAGATAAAGATCTTGCCTGGTGAGGTCGGGAAGCGCCTTCGTCAGCGTGGCCAGATGCAGCTCTTCCTGAAGCCTGCGTTCTTCCAGAAACTCCCCCATGCCGGCGGGCGAGCGTTTGTTGACCACTAGGCCGCCAATACTCACGTTAGCTTTTTGCAGCTGTTCATAGAGCTCAATTGTTTCCAGCACCGGCAGTCTCTCGGCTGCCAGTACAATAATGAAAGACGTTTGTTCAGGATCGGAAAGCCGATCTCTCAAGGTAGTAAATCGCAGCCGGCGCCGGTTCAGTATCTGTCGTATTCCCAACTCTCGCGACTTATCGGCATCTTTGGCGTCGGCGCCGAATATCTTGTCTTCCATGCTGGAATCACTGCCCATGCCCCTGACGATTTCGGCGAATTTGTCTGCCTTTTCCCGGCGCTTGATAAGACCTTCGGTCCAGGCCGACATCATCTCCGGCAACACCATCAGCCTGGCGGTATGCCCGGAAGGTGCGGTGTCGAACACGACCAGGTCGTATTCCTTGACACCCTCCTCGACGACTTCCGCGATACGCTCGAGAATTGCCGCTTCCTGCATGCCTGGCGCATCTTTTGACAGCGTCATGTGTTTGTCCACTTCGCTGCGCATATTAACCGGCATCAGCCGGTGCAGGGAACTGGTGATCTCCTCCATATGCAGTTTTACCGTTTCCGCCGGGTCCAGTTCCATCACATCCAGCCCTGCAGTCAGCTTCATGGGTTTGGAGCCGATGGAGCAGCCAAACAGATGCCCCAGGTTATGAGCCGGATCGGTGGAGACCAGCAAGACGCTGCGGCCGGCATTTGCCATCACCAGAGCGGTGGCTGCAGACACAGTGGTCTTACCCACGCCGCCCTTGCCGCCGAAGAAGAGTATATTTTTAGCGTGGGCGAGTTCTAGCAGCAACTGATGTGATCCAGAGGTGATCGTTCCATGCCCATACGTGTATGCCAGTCATGAAATCGCTCATAGACGATGGGCAGTAATTCCATGGTATAGAATGCCGCCGGATTAGGAATACCGAGGTTCTCGGCAAATATCAACAGCATGAAGAGGTCATCTTCATCCCTTTGCGCCCTCGCAAATGAGCGGCGATAGGGTGTCACGTAATACTCGTGCAGGCCGTGCTCGATGCGGGCCAGCAAATCCTTTATTTTCTTTCCCAATTTATCTCTTGGCATTCAATCCACCCAGCTAATAGCGAAGGAGACAAGTATTATGCGATATTTCCAGGCTACTCTAAAGATTAAGACCCGATGACAGGCTGTTCATTGCCACTACCTCGGACATTTAGCCAATTGCCTGAATTTCCACCTTCGATAAGGCGGCGGATACAGCTTGCGCTGCCGAACTCCTCGTCACCTATTCCTTCGCCTTTTCCTGCGCCTTTTCCTGCGCCTTTTCCTGCGCAGCCAGCGCTCGTTGCCGACGGGCCTGCTTCGGGTCAAGCGTCAGCGGCCGGTATATTTCAACGCGGTCATGGGATTGCAGCACATAGCCTCTGGCTGTCGGCCTGGTTTTTCCATCCAGGGTCTTGGAAAATATCCCCACCGGATCCTGGCTCAGATTTATGGCCGGAAATTCATCGGCTATGTTCGACATTGCTATGGCTTCATGGGCCGTGGTTCCCAGCGGCACCTGCAATGCAACGATCAATTGTTTTCCAGGAGTTGCATAAGCCACCTCCACCGGAATCATTGCTTCTGCCTTTCCAGAATCATCATCCATAAATAAACTGCGCTCTTTTCACAACCGCATCTACCAGATTATTAGCAGAACTGTTAAACAATATTTCTAACGCAAAATTCATTACGCCACTGTCAAATTCAAACTCCATCTGCAAACTGACCTTGCATGCCTGCTCGGTCAGGATCTCAAATTTCCAGCAAGCTTTGAATTGACTAAACATGCCCTCTACCAGCTGCATCTCAATCTGCCTGCCCGATGTCAATTTGTTTCGCGTAGTAAAGCTGTGCCTAAATCCGTCTTTCCCCAGGGTTAGCTCGCCTGTCAGTTCGTCTTCACTCTGACTGATGATCCTCGCCGCCTGACATCCCTGCATGAAGTGGGGATAATTTTCAATATCGTTTACCAGATCGTACATTTGTTTCGCACTAAAATTAACCAATGCACTACGGTTTAGAGATGTCATGGGAACCTGAATGATTTTTAATCAATTGAGTTTGCTTTTTATACGCCGAACAAATTGTAAGCAAAATATTTCAGGGCGACCGTGTTGAGGAACACTAAAAACAAAATCACCGGTATAACAGTACCGAGAGAAAAGTTGATATATTTTTCGAGAAACGAGCCCCGGTAATTTTCATCGCCCTGTGCGAGTTCTTCAGAAAGACCCGAGAATTTCCACCGATAAGCACAAAACATACAAACCAAAAATCCACCGAAGGGAAGAATGGTTTCGTAAAACACGTCGGAAATCACATCGAATACGGATTTGCTAACACCGGCGTAGTTGGTAAAGGCGGTCAGTGATTCCGACATGCCCAGTGACATCGTTGCTGGCGTGACCAAAAGCAGCAGCGCGGCTGCTTGAAAGGTCACCGCCTTTTTCCGCGAGAATCCCCACTCGTCAATCAAATAGGCAATCGGAATTTCTATGATGGATACCAATGAGGTTAGGGCAGCGAAGAAAACCAGGGTAAAAAATAATGTGGCAAACACGCTGGCTCCCACATAACCAAAAGTCGCCTGCATCAGCACGAATATCTTGGGCAGGAAACTGAAAATGAGACTGACAGAACTGGTAGATAAATCTTCGGTATTGGTACCGGGGTCAAATACAAAAATCGCGGGGATAATCAGCATGCCAGCGAAGAAGGCAATTCCGGTATCGGCTACCGCGACGAGTCGTGTAGCAGAGGCAATGTTATCCCGCTTGCTGAAATATGAGCCGTAGGTAATCAATATGCCCATACCCAGAGATAGTGAAAAGAAGGCATGGCTTAGTGCGCTGTTTATTACCGATCCATTGAGCTTACTGAAATCTGGAATCAGATAGTAGCGAACGCCGGCAAGTGCATTGTCCAGTGTCAGTACGAAGGTCATAAGTGCCAGCAACATGACCACTAAAGATGGCATCAACACGCGGGCCAGCCTCTCGATGCCACCCTTGACCCCACCGAGCAAAATAACAAAAATCAAGGCCATCAACAGCAGCAAATAAACAAAGAGCGATGGCGAGGAAACCACTTCGTCGAAGGCGACATCGGTGGCCAGATAGTCGAGGTGACCAGTGACCAGTTGCCCGAGGTACACAACCAGCCACACGGTGATTACCAGGTAAAATACCGCGATCATGAAAGGCGTCAAGATGGCGAGCTTGCCAGCCCAACGCCAGAGACTATTACCACCTGCGATCTCGGTGAAAGCACCCACGGGATTTCGTTGCGTACGCCTGCCCATGGCGATCTCGGACATCATCACCGGGTAACAAAGTAAAACGATGAACACCAGGTAAACTAAAAGAAATGCAGCACCACCATTTTTCGAGGCCATGACGGGAAAGGCGACCATATTCCCCAAGCCCACGGCAGAACCTGCAGCAGCCAGTATGAATCCCAACTTCGAACTGAACTGCCCTCTATCTTCCGCCATCGAAAACCTCTTTAAAATTCAGTAGATTAGCTTGTTATTGTGTTGCAGCGTCAGGGGATTCTACCAGCGCCTCTGCGGCAGTACAACGCGGTACTATGCGGGTGTTTTCCCCGGTATTTCCCGGCCAGGGTAACTTTCACTGCGCGCAAATTCACTACAGGGCGCTTTCACTATAGGGCTATAATCGCCGCCCATGGCCAAACCCAAAAAACCAAAGTCTCCCGATACCACCATCGCCCAGAACAAAAAGGTTCGGCACGACTACTTTATCGGGGACACATTCGAAGCCGGCATGGTCCTGCAAGGCTGGGAGGTGAAAAGCTTGCGCCTTAAAAAAGTCCAGTTGGTAGACAGTTATGTGCTCCTGAAAGACGGTGAAGCCTTTCTCCTGGGTTGCCACATCACCCCGCTTAACACCGCCAGCACTCACGTCATTGCCGATCCCATGAGAACCAAGAAACTTCTCCTGCACGGCAAACAGCTGGCGAAGTTACACGCGGCAACACAAAAGAAGGGACATACCTGCCTCGCCACCAAACTTTACTGGAAGGGGCATCTGGTAAAGTGCCAGGTAGCCCTGGCGAAGGGCAAACAGGATCACGACAAGCGCGCCACGGTGAAAGATCGCGAGTGGGCGGTCGATAAACAGCGTATCGTTCGGCACGCGAATCGCTAAGCTGGCAAGGCGCCCATAGCTCACTGCCGTTGAAAAACGAGCAGATATGTTATACTTCTTACATCAATGGGGGCGATTCGGATTCGACGCCGGTATCAAAACCTGAGGTGCATGTCGAGAGGGTAGTGACTCTCGTTAATCAATCGCTGCAACTTTATAGTTGCCAACGACGAAAGCTACGCCCTAGCAGCTTAAAATAGCTTGCTAGCGATTGCCACCGGGATGCCTGTAAACCAGTGTTTTGCAATTGTCATTTAGAACAGGATCGCTAGCCTAGCGCGCTTGACGCGACGCGGTTAAAAGTTATCAAGCTCGCCCAAATCACCCTGCCCGTCGGGCGGATACGGGTTAACTCAGTAGACGACGCTATGCATGTAGAGCCGAAGGCCGCGAACTGACGGACGGGGGTTCAAATCCCCCCGCCTCCACCAAATACTACTCCAGTAAACTCTGGAGAACTCCATAGATGTCCTTAAAGCCCAGTATTTCTGGGCTTTTTTGTGTATACTAACTCCATTGAACTCCACTCAACTCTACTAGAATCTAGGAAATTTGGGGGTACTTTTGGGGGTACTTTTAAAAATTTAAGATTAGGTACCCCCAATTAACTACTATGCAGAAGCTAACAGCCACGGCAGTCAAACAAGCCAAGCCTAAAACTAAGCCATACAAGCTAGCTGATGGTGGTGGCCTCTATCTGCACGTAAAACCCAATGGTAAGTACTGGCGATACAAATACCGGTTTGCCAATAAAGAGAAACTACTAGCCTTAGGTGTGTACCCAGACACAAGCCTCGCAGACGTGCGCAAATTACACCAAGTAGCGAGGAAGAACCTTGCGAACGGTATTGACCCGAATGCGCGCAAGCAAGCTGAAAGGGCTGGCCATCAAGGCGCACTCGCAAATAGCTTTGAGGTTATTGCGTTGGAGTGGTTACAGAAAAGAGGAACTAAGTCTCAAAGTACTGAGCAGCGACAAA
>CAJXIY010000094.1 GCA_913054495.1 uncultured Gammaproteobacteria bacterium
GTTCAAATTTATAGCGTATCGATCCACACAAACATCCTCCAGTTTCCATAATTAACCTCTGACTTAAAATAACTCAGACGACCCATTATGAGCTCTGAGGGGGAATTAGCTACTCGGTTTCTATCTTTACTACAAAACAGCAAAAAGGCAAGTTCTAGGGGAAAGTAATCAAACAAATTTCAACGCCATCAAAACCAATACGATGACTGAAGCTATCGTGTATAAGTAGAACAAAGGCTGTCTCAATTTCAGCCCTCGCGTTCTTTGTGAGTAAACATCGGCCTGAGTGAGCATGAAAACCTCAAAAACTCACTAAATCGCGACAGATTTAGACGACCTAGCCGTTCGTTTGTTGATTTGCATGCTAGAATGACCCACTTTTGATGGATTTTGCACTGAATAGTTGACCCACTACAAGCTGTAAGTCGTCAGAGCATATAGAACCACCAGAACTAATTTCTAAGAGACTCTTTTCTGCTCATGGTTTCTTCAGTTTAACCAGCTAATCGCTGGGCGGGGTGGACGAATCGAGATTCGGGGAGTAGCCATGTGAAGATTGGGGTTTCGCCAACTGAATACTTAGAAAAAAATAATGAAAACTTTCTTAAGAATATTTGCATATTTATGTATCTGGACCACTCCTATTCAAGTTGCGGTTATCGTTTGGGGCATATTGATTGTTGCTACTACTGATTATGGAATTCTGTCTCTAACCGGAATTGAATTTTTTACCCATTATCTCCGATTTTTTATGGAGTTTATAGATTGGCTTTATACATGGTTTTGGAATCCGTACCTAGATTTTATTCTTGCTTTACCTATTATTCTTAGTACAGGACTTAAAGCAGTTTTCAGTACTTGGCTGGGGTTTTGGATACTGAAAAAAATAAGGGGGGGTGCCCCAAGGGGTGGTGTAAAACTCCGTGAGGCGAAGGAGTCAACTTAACCTTACCGGCTGTAAGTCGTCAGAGCATATGGAACCACCAGAACGGTACTGACAAGTTAACTGCCAGAGATGGTAAAAACCACTGCGATACGGGTTTACACTGCCACTGCCCGTTCCCAAGTCGCAAAGGCACGCATCCTGAAATACCGATAGTTTTCTGCTGATACCAAGTGGCGACCCAAGTTGAACAAGTTGTATACAGCAGCGTGAGCGCCTAAAAAACGCTGCGCCTGTTTCATCGATTTGAACTTACGCATTCCTCGTTCTCTCACTCGCGTCGGCTCGTGCGAAAGCTCAGCTCGATTGTTGGCGTATTGTGATGTATCGTGAATCGTCTCCGGAATCAATTCTCTATGGGCTACACCATAGCTCCTCAATTTATCTGTAACAATTTTCCTGGGCTCACCCTGATGTACACGCAATAACCGCCTAAAGAAGCGCCTTGCAGCGTTTCCATCTCGCCGTTTCTGAAGAAATACATCAACGACTTCACCATCTTGATCGACTGCTCTCCACAGATAATGTTGTTTACCTTGAATCTTTACAAATACCTCATCAATGAAGAAGGTGTCGCCGAATCCTTGATGATTTCGTCTTAGTCTTCGTGCAAACCGGGGTCCAAACTTGTTGCACCACAGACGAATCGCCTCATAGCTCACCGCAATACCCCGCTTAGCCAGTAAATCCTCGATATCTCGATGACTGAGATTGAATCGATGATAGAGCCAAACCGTGTGTTGAATGATTTCAGGCGGAAATCGGTGACGTTTGTATATGGATTTTGATGAATTCATGGGACAATTATCGCCTGGGCCGAGTTAACTTGTCAGTACCATCGTGATGGGCATCTACTTCGATCGCAGAAGACTCGCCAAGGCTTCAGCTCGCAAACGATACAAACCCTGTTCCGGTTCCTATACCAAGAGGCGCATATTGAAAACGCTTCAAGTCACAGTGGCAGACGCAGCTTTATTACCAATCTCAGCGAAAAAGGCGTGTCTGTGCGCGTTATTCAATCTTTGGCGAGGCATTCTTCAATGGTCACCACGCAACGGTATATTGATGTCAGTGTGGACAAGCTGAAGAATGCTGTTGAATTGGTTGGGATTTGAATTTGATAGAATCAGAACCTATTCGGGCAGCGTCTCAAGCGTCTTGGGAAAAGGCAGTAGCGATATAGACTTGGCTTGAGCGATTATTCTGCGGATTTGAGTGATTAACTTGTTAATACCCTGTGATTTGCATGCGATATTGATTTAGCGAATTAGCAGGGATGCCTGATTCCAAACCTTAATCTAAATTCAGTTCCATCTGATACTGGAACAATTTCGGGTTATAAAATGCTTGCAGGTGGTCTACCAAAACCTCCTTCGTGTTTTCTCTTTTATAGGAACACCGGGTAAGGTGAAGCAGCGGGGAACCGACTTCGATGGCTAGTTTGTCTGCCATGTTTTCATCAGCAGCAACAGCGCTCAATGTTTGCTTGGTATGAGTGAATTCAACACCACATTCACGAAAATACTTGTGCCTTGATTCTCTCACGAAAATATCGGTGTTCTGCGGCACGATAACGCCGGCAGTCCAGCTCTCGAAATAACCAAACACCGAACCCACTCGCTCCCGGGTTCGAATCAGGTGGAACAATGTATCGGATACGCTTATGCCAAACTCGGTGCGAATAGCCTGGGGTGGTTTCAGCATGCTGCACTCAAATACTGTCGCGACAGACTCACGAGCGATGCTGTCGATTTCTTCCAATACTCCGACCAGCGGGGCCTGCACCGGAGTAGGAGTGTACTTATAGATAACATGAGTACCCTTACCTCGAGCACGATCAACCAGACCGTCATTGGCCAATTCATTCATGGCCCGCTTAACGGTAATCCTGGAGACATCGAACTCCCTTGCCACTTCATCTTCACTGGGAAGCTTTTCACTGAAATGCAGTGTGCCGTTAAGGATATTGGTCTTAATCAGGCTGTATAGCTGATGATAGAGCGGCGATGGCAGGTCCGTCGACACCAGGGATTTCTTATCTTTGCTAAACAGTACGTCAATTGAAGTCATCTGCTAACCGACTTTATTATTCAATGTATATTGGCATAATGGTATATCAAATTAACTTATCGACATACTACCAAGTTTTTCAATCTAGTTGAAACCCTCAATATACGGGCATTATAGCCTGACTCGGCCAGATCAACTACAACGCATAAGGTAATATTGATAGTTTGATATAACAATATATCAATGGTATGCTCCAGCGACTAGCGGGCCGTGGCACATGGTCAATTTTATTATCAATTCTGCTTAATGAAGACAACCAGCAAGTGAATACAACTCTCAAGGGCTTAAGGATTCTGGATTTAACGCACATGCTATCGGGCCCCTATGCCGGCATGATCCTCGCGGACCTGGGAGCTGAGACGATCAAAATCGAACCCCTGCAGGGTGAAGGCACGCGTACGCTACTGGCTAAAGACCCGAAAAATTCATTGGAGGGTATGGGCGCCTACTTCATTACCCTAAATCGCAATAAAAAAAGTGTCTGTATCGATCTCAAGAATGAAAAGGGACTCAAAGTTTTCTATGAGTTAGTTAAGAAGTCTGACATTGTGCTGAGCAATTTCGGGGCTGGCGTTCCGGAAAGGCTTGGCATAGACTTTGATTCTTTGAGCAAAGTGAATCCGCGCATTATCACCTGTACCGTTAACGGATTCGGTTCTGATGGCCCTGCAAACAAGCGACCTGCATTTGACCAGGTGGCCCAGGCCACGGGTGGCGGTATGTCAATTACCGGGTTGGATCCAGAACATCCAACCCGCGCCGGAATCCCCATTGGTGACCTAGGCGGCGGCATGTTTGGCGTGATGGGTGTATTGGCCGCTCTATATGAGAGGGAGCGTAGCGGTATAGGTCAGCATGTGGATATTTCCATGCTCGATTGCCAGATTTCCATGCTTAGTTACATGGCAACTATGTACTTCCTCTCTGGTGACAATCCTCACCCCATCGGTAATTCTCATTTTGTGCATGTGCCGTACAACACGTTTCACTGCTCCGATGGCTTTATTGTAATAGCTGTAATCACAGATAACTTCTGGCAAAATCTGAAGCAATTAGTTCAGTCTCCGGCCTTCGAAGATGAAAAATACGATACTCAGCCAGGTCGTTGGGAAGATCGCGACATGATCGACGCAAAGCTCAACGAAATTCTGGCGAACAATACCTGTCGCTATTGGCTGGATCGCCTGGAAGCTGCACGTATTCCATGTGCGCCAGTTAACAACCTGGATCAGGCTCTTTCGGATGAGCAGGTGTTGCACCGAAATATGATTGTAGAACTCAAACATCCGTCAGGCAAGAGCACCAAGGGGCCAGGTAACCCAATCAAGTTGTCCAGATCAGGGGACGAAAGTTTTAGCCCCGCACCATTGTTGGGTCAGCACACCAGCGAGGTCTTTACCAAACTCCTGGATTATTCGATTGGTTCAATTGAGGCGCTGAAGACGGCAGGAGCCATTGCCTGATGAGTGATCGAGTCATTATAACCGATGTCGGTCCGCGAGATGGCTTACAAAACCAGCAGAAAATCCTTTCTCCCTCAGAAAGACTGCGACTTATCAATGCCCTCAGCAAGGCAGGCGTTCCCGTGATTGAAGTTGGCAGTTTTGTCTCCCCTAAAGCTGTTCCGGCGATGGTGGGAACTGACGAGATTGTCGGCTCTTTAACAGCTGATTCCAAATCTCTCTACACTGCCTTAATACCTAATATGAAAGGTTATGAGTTAGCTGTTAAAGCGGGCGTCAAGTCGGTGACAATGGTCTTATATGCTAGCGAAAGCATGGCGCAGAAGAATGTAAATATGAGCATGCTACAAGCAGAGGATGTCACTGTGGACATCCTTAGGTGTGCCAAGCAAGATGAGTTGGAAGTGATTACAATTGTCTCGGTTGCTTTCGGGTGTCCATTCGATGGGCCTATCGACCCTTCTGTAGTTGCGCAAGTCACAGGAAAATTTCTCGCTCTGGATGCCGACAGAGTGGTGCTGGCAGATACTATTGGTGCGGCTAACCCACTGCAGGTTAGAGAATTAATTACCAAGCTGACAAAGACCCATGGTACGGAAAAGCTAGGTTGTCACTTTCACGACACTCGCGCTATGGGAGTTGCCAATGTCTTCGCTGCTGTGGAATCAGGTATTCGACACTTCGATGCCTCCATTGCCGGTTTAGGTGGTTGTCCGTTTGCACCAGGAGCGACTGGCAATGTTGCTACAGAAGACGTGGTCATGATGCTGGAACAAATGGGATTCGATACCGGGATTGATCTTAATGATTTAATGGCTGCTTCGGATCTAGCCGTACAGTTAACGGGAACGGCACCGGGCGGTCGCTCCAAAGTGTGGTTAAAACGTTATCTTGCCGAGCAGGCAGAACGCGAGACCACTGCTCAATATGCTATAAACTAGAACAAAGCTCAGGAGATTACGATGAGTTATCGGTTAGGTGTCGATGTTGGAGGTACTTTTACTGACCTTCTGCTCATCAATGAGAGGACAGGTGCCACTCATACCGCAAAGGTGCCATCGACTCCTGAAGACTCTTCCTTGGGCGTGTTAACAGGCATCGCCCAAATCTGTGATGAATCTGGCATAGACCCCAAAGAAGTAACCCGGGTCATGCACGGTACTACTGTGGCAACTAATGCAGTATTAACAGGCAAGGGTGCCAGAGTTGGCTTGGTAACCACCGCCGGCTACGAAGACACATTACAGATCGCGCGCTCATTTTGTCCCGGTGGCCTTGGCGGTTGGGTTAGCTTCGTCAAGAAACCCTTGTTAGCCCCGTTGGAGTTAACCATTGGTGCAGAAGAGCGCATCAGTGCGCGGGGCGAAGTAATCCGCGAGCTGAATGAAGACAAACTACGGCTAGACTTGCAGACGTTGTATGACAAGAGCGAGGTCGAAGCTCTGACTATTTGTTTCATCAATGCTTATATAAATGGTGACAATGAGCGCAAGGCTCGCGAAATTGCTGCGGGAATTTTTGGTGATACGCCCATTTCTATTTCCAGTGACGTAGTCCCGGAGATGCAGGAATATGAGCGCACAGAAACTACTGTCGTCAATTCTTATGTGCGTCCCGAAGTAGCCAAATATCTGCGCAACCTGCAGGAAGCGTTAGAGGACAAGATGGGCAGCGACACTCAACTCTCCATTCTACGTTCAGATGGAGGTCTAGCCTCTGCCCGCGCCTCTGCGGATTCACCTATAAATATGCTGATGTCTGGTCCTGCTGGTGGTGTATCGGGTGCAATTTACTTTTGCAGCCGTGCTGGTTTTAACGACATTCTGACTTTTGATATGGGCGGCACTTCAACAGATGTGGCCCTGATCCAGAATGCCCGCGCCCGAATACGTAGAGAGACTATTATTGGTGACGTGCGTGTAAGAGCGCCTTCGGTCGATGTCCGTACAGTAGGAGCCGGTGGCGGTTCCATTGCCTTTGTGCCCGAGTTGACTAAAGCGCTGCGCGTGGGACCTGAATCGGCTGGTGCGGTTCCTGGCCCCGCTTGCTACATGAAAGGCGGAGAAGAACCCACGGTGTGTGATGCCAACGTGGTTTTAGGTTACCTACCTTCTGATGTACAACTCGGTGGCAAGATGGAAATTGATCGCGACGCAGCAGTTGAGGCGGTGCAAAAGATCGCCGATGCCATCGGCATTGATTTGATGGAAGCCGCGGAAGGTATCATAAAAATCGTAAATGAATCTATGTTTGGTGCTTTACGTTTAGTGTCAGTTGAACAGGGGTATGACCCTCGGGATTTTGCTTTGGTTGGCTTTGGTGGGGCAGGCCCTCTGCACGCCAATGCGCTGGGTATTTTAACCAGTGCCTGGCCTGTAATAGTGCCGCCTGGCCCTGGTGTGTTGTGCGCCTACGGTGAAGCTACGACTCAGGTGCAGGATGAGGCGGCACGCACTTATCTTACGATGGCTGATAATTTAACAGACGACCAATTGTTGGTGGATCTACTGGAACTACAACAACGTGCCGGTGAATCGTTGGTGGCTGACGGTATTCCAACGACAGAGCATGAGGTCGGCTTTCAGGCTGATCTTCGTTACGCCGGACAAGCATTTCAAATCACGGTAGATTTCACGGAAAGTGAATTAAGAGATAAAGGCGCGACCTTGTTAACCGATCAATTCGATGCCGAACATGAACAGCTTTTTACTTTTACGCTAGGTGAAGGGCATGAAATATTGATGATCCGTGCAGTAGCGAAAGCGAAAACCAAAGCAATAGCGGAATTAAAGGTCGGTGGCGAAGGCACTAAGCTTGACGATTGCAAACTGCATGACAGTCGTTTCTTCTACGAAGGCCAATGGCATGACATCAGCATCTATGATCGTGACAAACTGCACGAAGGGCTCGTGATACCAGGTCCAGCCATAGTTAGTGAAATGGATTCAACTACCGTGGTGCTGCCGGATTACGAGGCCACGGTAGATTCAGTCGGTAACATGTTGATTAATCCTGTGCGAAGAAAGGGGAAGTAACATGACAGCACGACTTATTGAAAGCAACACTACACCCCTTAAAAACGTCGATGTAGACGGAATCACTGTCGATATCATCGAAAATGCTTTACGTAATGCGCGTGAGGAAATGGATACGGTGTTATTCCGCACCGCTATGTCACCTGGAATTCGTGAACAGGGCGACTGCTTCCCCATGATTGCCAATAAGGACGGCAAGATGGTGGTTGGCCAATTTGGATCTTTTATAGGACCTTTCCTCGAAGCCTATGATAATGAAATCGAGGAAGGCGATGTCATTCTAACCAACGATCCCTATATGTGTAATGCCGCGGTATCTCATTTGCCGGACTGGGTTGTGTTGGTACCTGTATTCAAAGACGGCAGACATTTAGCCTGGTCAGCGATGTTTGGCCACATGTCCGATAATGGTGGCATGGTGCCAGGCTCCATCCCTATCGAAGCTACTACTATCTTCCAGGAAGGCATTCGTATTCCTCCCACTAAACTGTATAAGAAAGGCGTGCTGCAATCAGATCTGCTTGAATTGATTCTGCACAACGTACGCACGCCGCAGTGGAATCGCTTCGATCTCAATGCCCTGGTTGCAGCTTGTAATACAGCCGCGAAACGCTGTGTCGAACTGGCAGAGCGATTCGGTGACGATGTACTGCATTCCACCATGGATAGCATGTTGCAACGCAACCACGCTGCCATGAAACATATTATCGAGACGTTTATTCCCGAAGAGCCGCGTCAGTTCGAGGATTATATTTGTGACGATGGTATGGGCATGGGGCCTTATAAGATCAAGTGCACAATGTGGCGTGAAGGTTCCACAGCGATCTTTGATTTTGATGGCACCGACCCGCAGGCGCAAAGTTCGGTGAATTTTTTCCTTAACGAAGACATGTTCAAAATGTTCTTCGGCTCGTTCACCATCAACGTAGTAGATCCCCAGATTGTCTTTAATGATGGTTTTTATGACCTGGTGGATGTACGCATTCCACAGGGGACACTACTCAAGCCTAATTATCCTGCGGCGCTGTCCGGTAGAACCCATGCCCTGGGGCGAATATTTGATGTGCTGGGTGCGTTGCTGGGAATGGGTGCACCCGAGATGATGTTGAACGCAGCAGGATTTTCAGATTCGCCACACTTGTTCTATTCCGGTTACGACGACAACGGAGAATGGTTCCAGTTGTTCCAGATTGGATTCGGCGGCATTCCAGGGCGGCCAGTGGGTGACGGCCCCGACGGGCACTCCCTGTGGCCGGGTTTCACCAACGTACCAAACGAATTTATCGAATCTTATTTCCCACTGCGTATAGAACGCTACGAAACCATCGCCGATTCAGGAGGCGCCGGCTTGCATCGGGGCGGTAATGGTCTCAGTGTAGCCTACCATTTCCTATGCGACGGTAATGTTGGTATTCATGATGAGCGTTGGTTCACATACCCCTGGGGGGTTCTTGGCGGCGAGACCGGGATGCGATCAACCAAGCGTCTGGTACGCACAGACGGTAGCGAAGAATGGCTACCCGCCAAAGCGGAGGGCGTTAAGGTTAAGCGCGGCGACGTGCTGTATTTTAATACCTGGGGTGGTGGTGGCTGGGGCGACCCGTGTGAACGCGACCCGGCATTGGTGAAACAGGATGTTGAAAGACGGCTTGTCACCCGCGAAGGAGCCAGCCGTTACGGTGTTGTTTTGGGAGAAGATGGCAACATAGACACAGCAGCAACAGAACAATTACGCACAGAAATAGTGACTGCGCGTAAAGACGAAAAACAATTATTTAATTTTGGTGGCGACATCGAAGATATTCGTGTTCGCTGCAGAGAAGAAACCCATTTAGCTCCTCCAGTAAATCCCACTTTTGTTGGAGCAAACTAGCATGAGAAAGCAGATCGCATTTTTTCTGCTCTTTTGTTTATTCAAAACAGCATCATGCTCGCAAGATGCACACGGAAGAATCTCACGGTTACATTATTCAAAACTTTGAAGGAGACACTTATGAAAACACACTTTGTAAGAAAAGCCTTGGCGACGGCAGTCCTATCTGCATTTACTTCCGGAGCTTACGCTCAGGCCACAATCGAAGAAATTGTCGTTGTTGCCCGTAAACGAGCTGAAAACCTGCAAGAAGTCCCAATCGCGGTCTCGGTGTTTACAGAAGCAGAAATCCAGGCTGCTGGCATTCAGCGACCTGCTGATTTTATTAGCCTAATACCCAATGTTACTATTGTGGATACGGCTAACGTAGGCGACACTCAAGTCAGCATTCGCGGAATCGTTTCCACTCGCGATGCCGAGTCAACATTCGCCTACGTTGTCGATGGTGTGTTGGTCACGAATCCCAATGGTTTTAACGAAGAGCTTCTGGATGTTAGCCAGATTGAAGTATTAAAAGGGCCACAAGGTGCTTTGTATGGCCGCAATGCAGTCGCCGGTGCAATTCTTGTAACCACGAATCAGCCTGATAATGAGGTTGAGGTTGAAGTAAGAGTGGGGGCGGGTAACAACAATGCCCGTACCGGCAGCGTAATGTTCAGTGGGCCACTCATAGAAGATCAATTGTATGGTCGTTTAAGTATCAGCCGCCGGGAATCCGATGGTTTTTACAAGAATGCTTTCACTGGTTCTGACGACTCTGTTGATTTCCTGGAAGATACCACGATCAGGGGTCGCCTGGTCTGGGATGCCAGCGATACACTAAAAGTTGATTTCCGTGCCGGTGTCAGTGATGTGGAAGCTGGTGCGATTAACTTTAATGCCGTATTTGCAATTCCGCTTTTTGAAACTGTGTTCTCTCAACCTGCGTATTTCGCCGATGTGAATGATCACGATTTCATATTTGCTTTTAATGTTCCAGGAGAGAATGAGCAGGAAACAACCGACTTTTCCATCAAGGCGGATTGGGACAATGAAGGCATCGATGTGACTGCTATCCTGAGCTACAGCAATCTGGAAGAGTATCTTCTGTCTGATGGTACCAGCGCATCATTTTATGGTTATGAAATCACTCCCTCCTGCTTGCAGGACAGACTGACACTGAACAATATGCCAACTGCATTTGGCGGCGCCGGGCGTAACGATCTGTTTGGTCCTTTCTTTGCTCCTTTCGGAGTGTTTCCGTCTGGCATAGGACAGGAATTCGCAGGTGTTTACGGTCCTTATACACCGACATCCTGTGACGGTTATCAGTACCAGGAACGCAACCAGACTGACAAAAGTTTTGAATTGCGTCTGACTTCACCGGAAGATGAGACCATAAGCTGGATTGCTGGTATATATGTTGCCGATATCGAGCGTGAAGTGGTGGTCGCCTATGGGGCTGATACTGGAAACGGTTTCTTGCGTCAGCCGTATATTGGCCCTACTGGTCCCAACCCAACCGATCTGTTGTTTAATGACCAGTTTGATACCCAGGTAGCCGCTGTTTTCGGTCAAGTGGAAATCGAGCTTAACGACACTATGGAACTGGCCCTGGCCGCTCGTTATGACCGGGAAGAGCGCGATGTCAATAACAGGGTTCCAAATGTGACGTCTTCTGGCTTGAATGTGAATGCAGCCGGCTTACCGATTAATCCGGCATTCAATCTCAACCCAGGAGGCATTCCAAATCGAAGCAAAACCTTTAATCAGTTTCAGCCTAAAGTTACCTGGAGCTGGGCCGCGACTGACGACATCAATATCTACGCCAGTTGGGGTGTCGGTTTCCGCAGCGGTGGTTTTAATTCCATCGGCAGTGAGGCTCTGCTCGATCTGTGGTACGGCGATACCTGTCCTGGCTTCGTTCCAACCTGTGCCGAAAACGGTGGGCCAGGAGTTGCAGTTGATGCCAACCTGAATGTGAAAGATGAGTATGACAAGGAAGTGTCTACCAGTTTTGAATTGGGTAGTAAAATGTATTTAATGAATAACCGTCTGCGGTTAAATGCGTCCATATTCCAAACTGAAGTAGAAGATAACCAGTTCTTTGAATTCTTCGCCGGACCTTTTGGTCTTATGCGTGTAGTAACAACCATTGACGAACTTGAAATCAGAGGTTTTGAAGCTGACTTTAAAGCCGCCGTGTCAGAGAATTTCTCTGTCTTTGGTGGCGTGGGTCTGCTGGACAGTGAGATTAAAAAGAACCGCAATCGTCCATTGTCCGAGGGTAACGATGCGCCACAGGCACCCGATCAAACTTACAATCTGGGTGGAGAGTTCGAATTTTTCCTTACGGACGGCCTTACTTTAGTAGTCAGGGCTGACTGGCAGCATGTGGGTGAGATGGCTTTCCATACTCTGCAGGGTGAGCAAACCCCCTCTATTTGGAAGGTGTTCTTCGGTCCCGGATTTAATCAGGACTTCAGTAAGGCCACGCGTGACTCCTACGACACACTCAATGCTCGCATCTCGCTTGAAGGTGAGAATTGGAGCGCCACGCTATGGGGACGCAATATTACCGACGAAGAATATTTGGAAGAGATCATTCCAGCACCTGAGTTCGGTGGGTCGTTTATCCATCCAAGTTCAAGGGATGCCTACGGTATCGATTTCAGATATCGATTTTAAGATTTGACTGGCACCGGTAAGGAGGTTCTCTTATCATTGCGGAAACTCCGTTTCTGCACCGTTGTAAAGGAGTGCTCTCTTGACTGGTGAAAGTTCTGTAAACCTAGACCGACAGTGGCTGGGACTGGGTGACCGTCCAGCACTGGTTGTTGTCGATATGATCAACGGGTTTACCGACCCGACCTGTCCTCTGGGCGGTCACTATTCAAAAGTCATTAGAGCCAACCAGCAACTTCTGCAAACTTTCAGACAGCAGAATCTTCCTGTTTATTTCACTACTGTGGTTTATCACAATGAGCAACAGGCTAAAGTATTCCGCCAACGCCTGCCCGCGCTAAACTTGCTGACCGCGGGCTCGCAATGGGTTGAAGTGAATAAAGAACTGGCTAGACGGGATAATGAACCGATCATCGAAAAACAGTGGGCCAGTGCATTTCATAAAACTGACCTTGACCAAAGGTTGCGAGACCAGGGGATAGATTCTTTGGTGGTGACCGGATTAACCACCAGTGGTTGTGTGAGAGCCACAGCGGTTGATGGCTTGCAATACGATTACTACGTGGTAGTGGCTGAAGAGGCTGTAGGAGATCGAAATCCGGAAGCCCATCGGGCCAACCTTTTTGATTTGCAGGCAAAGTATGTAGATTTAGCGGATAATAATGAAATTGTCAGCACTGTAAGCAAGTTGCAATCAGGACTGTAAGTTTTCCTCTACTATTTAACTGAGGGTGTAAAGATTTCTGTGTAACTGCCAGGTTCAAATGTATTCCGCCAGGCGGTCTTCAAATTCAATCATAAATCTATTCAATGCC
>CAJXIY010000095.1 GCA_913054495.1 uncultured Gammaproteobacteria bacterium
GGTCTGTCCCCATTTTTCTTGAAGACGTGGACTTAAACAGAGATAACTTCTATTCTTTCTAGAGACAAATATCCAGGGGTACTGCCATGACTAACATCACGCGCCGAGGGTTTTTCCAACAAGCAGGCATAGTCACCGCTGGTGGGCTCGCACTCAGTGGCGCTCTGCCAGGGCCCGTAACAAAAACGGCGCTGGCCCAGCCAATGCCCGACTGGCTTTCGCTGACCGAAGAGCCGGCGCTTGAGCCGGAGCTTCCCATCATCGACCCCCATCACCATCTGTGGGACCGCCCCAACAACCGGTATATGCTCGAGGATCTGATCGAAGACACCCGGGGGCACAATGTGCGGCAGACAGTCTTCGTCGAGTGTACATCCATGTACCGCGCCGATGGACCGGAAGAATTTAGAGTGGTTGGCGAGACCGAGTTCGTGCAGGGCGTCGCCGCCAAGAGCGCCAGTGGCGGCTATGGTGAGACTCGGGTAGCGACGGGTATCGTTGGTTCCGCCAACCTCCGTCTCGGTGATCGGGTCGCAGCGGTGCTGGAAGCGCAGATTGCGGCCAGCCCGCAGCGTTTTCGCGGCATTCGCCATCGCGCGGCATGGGCGGATAGGACCGTAGTCCCAAACCAGCGCGCCGACGCGCCAGAGCATATATTGTTGGATCCGAACTTCCGCAAAGGCTACGCGCACCTACGTACCTACGGACTGTCATTCGAAGGCTGGCTCTATCACACCCACATCGACGACCTCACCGACCTCGCGAAAGCGTTCCCGGATACCACCATCATCTTCAACCACCTCGGCGGGCCGATCGGGGTGGGCTCCTATGCGGGGCGTCGCGACGAGGTGTTCGCCGCCTGGAAGCCGGCAGTCGCGGAGTTGGCGAAATGCCCGAACGTCGTCGCCAAGGTTGGGGGCATCCAGATGGTCGTCAATGGCTACGGCTGGCACGAGCGGGAGCGGCCGCCGACATCGGATGATCTGCTCCAGGCCAATCGAGAGTGGTACAACTACACCATCGACCAGTTTGGACCCGACCGCTGCATGTTCGAGAGCAATTTCCCGGTAGACAAACTATCGTGCTCGTATACGGTGCTGTGGAATCAGTTCATGAAGCTGACGCAGGGATTCTCCGCCGACGAACGTGCCGCCATGTTTCACGACACGGCGATGCGCGTGTACCGACTGCCACGGATATAGTGCGGGGTCTAGTGCGGGGTCAGGTCTCCATCTGCACATCGGCGAAGGAAGACCTGGGCCGTTGATGAGAGGGACCGGAAGAGTCAGGAAATTCTAAGGGGAAGCTCGTCGAGGCCGCGCATGAGATAGCTCTGCTCCCATTTCGGTGTGCCTGTGTCCAACCGAATGATCGGATATCTCTCCAACAGCACTTCTAACGCTATCCTCGTTTCCAGGCGAGCGAGTTCGGCTCCAAGGCACAAATGAATTCCGTGACCAAAGGCGATGTGATTGATCTTTTCTCTGTGAATATTGAATTCCTGTGGATTGTCATTGGCGGTGGGATCTCGGTTCGCCGCGGCAATAACCAATATAATGGTTTGGTGTTTTCTAATATGCCCGCCAAGTATTTCCATGTCCTCGGTAGCAGTCCTGGTAGTCGTCTGTACCGGCGGCTCGAAGCGCAATACTTCTTCGACAGCCTGAGGTATTAATTTGGGATCCGATCGCAAGTCCTGTAGTTGATCGGGATTCTGCAGGAGCAGATATACTGCATTGCCAATAAGCCGTGTGGTTGTCTCGTAACCCGCCGCCATCAGCAGTACGCACATGCGTGTTACTTCCCGTGATGAGAGTTTCTCCCCGTCAGTATCGGCGGTGATGAGTAGAGAAATGAGGTCATCACCCAGATTATTGCGTTTTCCCTCGACGATATTTTCCATGAAATCGAGCATCTCTCCCATGGCTTTGTCGGCTTTTTCCAAGGCTGAAAATTCGATGACGGTAACATTCTGCAAAAACACTTCGGCTAAAGTTCTAAATCGGTCTCTGTCGGAGACTTCCACACCGATCAAGTCAGATATGAGCATAGCGGGTAGCGGGCGAGCCAGCACTGAGATCAAATCAATCTGCTTTTGACTTTCGACCCTGTCCAAACACTGGTTCGTCAGCCGACGGATTTTCGGTTCGAGGCTTTGTACAAACTTATGCAGGAATCCGCCGCGAGCAAGTTTGCGAAGTCGACTGTGTTCGGGAGGGTCCATACTCAACATCAATGGATTTTTGAGGATTCTCGAATCACCACCCGATGACATCCTATACATTCGGCGAATCGTCGGATTCTTCATCAAATCAGAACTGATTCTTGGGTCTGTA
Source organism: uncultured Gammaproteobacteria bacterium (assembly GCA_913054495.1). Lineage (GTDB taxonomy): Bacteria > Pseudomonadota > Gammaproteobacteria > Pseudomonadales > Pseudohongiellaceae > UBA9145. The sequence continues at coordinate 2,337 of CAJXIY010000095.1, forward strand.
AGTACCGCGCTGACAGCGTCGAATCCTAATACACTCCAGCCACCAACCACGTAGGTACGAATCATTGAGCCTCGTGCCAGTAAGCGCTCATATTCAGGATAAGGATCGCCCAAATATTCAGGCGCTCCCAGCCGGTGGCCATTAATGGTGCGATCGAAGAAACTAGCAGTCATCTGAACGATCTTAAAAATTACACCAAGGAGTTTCTGCACAGTTCCTCTCGCGTCATCGGAAAAATAGAAGCCGTCTGTATTTGATGTCTCGCCTTCTGCGCCAACTGAAATAGTGCACGCAGTGATACGGAGAAGATGACAACTAAACCGAATGCGAAATCAGACGTCTGTTCACACATCGTGCTCGCAGATTATGCTGTTAGTGGGGGGTATAGGTGGAGAATTAGGGCAAGTGCTCCTGATCGAAAAGAGGTGCCGGAGGAAATAAGACTTAATCCCTGCCGCACCTCTATTTCATTGATTCTAACTTGTTAAACTGTGGGTGCCCTTCAGTCCTCTATAGCCCAGCCTCAAATTCTTCCCGCCTGGCGCCGGCAAGAATACCCGGCATCGCGTAATTTCCCTCGTGGCAGGCGTATTCATACATGCGCCCATCCAGGGGGTAGTAACTCAATTCCGCGGTCCACGGCTGGCTGTAAAGATTTGAATCATCCACAGTAAACTGGTAGAGCATCTCATTCTCGGCATAGCGACTGAAGCGCTCGGTTATTTTGCCATCTTCAGAGATCGGTATGGAACTTTGTCCCATTTGTAGCGGGTTGATATGGGTTGTCTCAATGATCAGAGTGTCGTCTTCATACCAGCCGACAGAGTCACCCAGCCATTGGCTCAATACCGCAGGTCGACGATTTGCACGCGCTTCTTCCGCCGTGGCAAAGATGGGAATTATGCGGGCATCATGCACCATCTCCACATTGATCAATACATAATCATCCGTCTGCACGAACTGGTAGCTGCTGTTGTAAAGCGTGCCCATCATTCCCGGACCCGCGGTGTTGCCGAAACCAATGAGGCAGCGTTCGGATATTGGCATGGCTTCCGGGCCCGAGGCGTCGGCGACACCAGTTAGATAGCGGGCACCGAACTGGGGTCGATTCAAGTCTACTTTGGGGTTCGCCAGTCTCGGCACCTGGCCATTCTCCGGATTGACAATATAAGAGGTTCGGAATTCACCTTTTACCAATGCCAGTGACGAACCGGGGTCGGTCCAGAATAAGTTATAACCACGTAGGCCAAAATCCTGGGCTCCCACGGGAGGCGCACCGGTTTCGGGATCGATCTCCGGGCCTGCAGCCACATTTTCGGCCGATATACCGGCGATCGACATGGCGGCTACCATTTGTTGGGCCTGTTCGGCGGAAACCACGAGTGCTTCAACACCCCGTGGGCGAGTCAGGCCCGTCCGTGAAGTGCTGGTCCAGACCCCAGACAAATCTGGTCTTGCGGAGTCCTGGGCCGTGCTGAGTGTGGATAGAACAGATAATGATAAACCCAGAAGGGCTGAGGTAACTGTCAATTGCTTGAATTTGGACATGGACGTTCTCCTTAATTCTTTAGGTACGCGCTGAAATTCCTGGCATCTACCATGGTAGAAGAAACAATATTCTGGTCGATCGCGATTGTAAAGTCTCGTCGATCACGGAGTCAGGTCTAATAGGCGACGGGGGGACCGACATTAAATCCCTCCGTCACCTTTACTACTCACCTTTACTACTACTATAGATCACACGGGCTACTTTTACTTGCGCCGCCCCACTAACATCAGTCCAGGTCACATAAACATCGTTACCCACGCTGTCGATAATGGGGAAGCCGCTACGGCGTGATGCCTGGCTGTTAGCTATTTGGGTCGTTTCCAACAAATTTCCTTCGGCGCCGAATCGTGTGAGCATGATCTTTGCATCGGGCCCTTCCGTATGCATCCAGCTGACGGCGATCTCTCCAGACTCAAGAATAGTAGTGCCAACGCGGCCGTTAGTAGTTTGACTCGCCACCAAGACAGGTGCCGAGAATGATTTGCCATTGTCCGTTGATACCACCAGTTGGACTAGTGGTGCATCGTCTTTGGCGGTGAACCAGCTGACAGCGACCTGCTCGCCCCTGGCTGCGATGGCGGGCCCATTGACAGGACATCCGGCTATTTCCCAGCCATCATTGTGGATTGGCATGGGTTCTGTCCAGGCGCCATTAGCATAGCGAGTGATGTAGATATCTCTGATCTCCGCCTCGGAGCGATCCCGATAGACCACCAGCGGTCCTGTAGCCGACATGGCGGCGCTGGTCTGGCAACAATCACAGACCCTATGATCCAATTCCCATTCGCCGACGGTTGCACCCGCTGAATCAAAAATACCTGCCCGCAGGGTCATGGCACCAGACATGCCAGGATCAGCCCTTGCGCCGGTAACGTGGTCACCCCCTCCGGCGGTTTCACGTCCATCCAGCCAGGAAATAAAAGTACGACCCTCGCTCATCGGCAACATGGAAACAAATCCATGTTCGGCGCTGATGCCATCTTTATGAATGGTAATGCCTTTGCCCCAGCTGTCGTTCCTTGAACTGTAGAACGCTACTTTTATATCGTAGTCATAGTTACCCTCGGCGCTCATACTTAGCCAGTGGGCCGCCATATTATCGTCGTTCACCAGCAGAGAGGGAAAATCGGCCCAGTTATTAAACCAGTTATCTCCCGAACTGATTACTGCCGGGTCAGTCCAGCTATCGCCGTCAAATTTTGAATAGCGCAATGTGGCCAACTCATCCTCTCGAGTGACCCAGGAAAGATAAACCTGCCCCTTACTATCTGTTATGACTCGTGACAGGCTGCTGTTGATGGCTGCAGGTGACGGCATCAGTTCAACCACCACGGCGTCGGCAGCTTGCAAGGCTGTGCCCATGGCTATAAAACCGACACAGATCACAATACAGAATGTATGTAGCGGTCGTAATAAAACAGTAGCTGCCGAATAATTCACAGTGCGTTTGTCCCGGACAATTAATCTTTTTCTACTGGCAAGTTAAGGATCGCTAATTGCGCCAGCAAACTCTCTTGCGTCTGGGCACCAATCATTTTTGCCACGACTTCACGTCCTGGTGACAAGATATAAGTGGTAGGCAATACGTCTGGCGCCCTCAACTCTAATTCGGCCACGACATCCATGGTTAAGGTGGGAAATTCGATGCCCATGTCTGCGGCGATGGAGAGGGTTATCTCACGGGGATCTTCATCGAAGTTGACACCGACTATGGTCACATTGGTGGGTGAAAGGGTCTCATTCAACGCATTGAGCACTGGGATTTCCACGCGACACGGCGCACACCACTCAGACCAGTAATTGACGATTAGCCATTTGGCTTGGTTTTGTGGTGATAGCTGCGCCGCCTGCGAGTCCCGCAATTGAGTCGCAGCCAGGGCCAAACCCACCAGTCCTGCGGCCACTATCATAGAGTGAACAATTTTCAATTTATTAATCCTGTTACTTACCCAGAAACCAGCCGACAAAGCCTGGATAGTATTCAGGCGCATCATAACAGCACTGCTCGGTGAGAAGAAGAATATCCGAAGTTGAGGTCTGACACCTGCTTGAACTCGAGATCAGGTCTCCATTGGCACGTCGCGCCCGCAGAAAAGAAAACAGAGCTACCTATATCGCTTATTCAATAACCCGGACAGTAAGGTTGACATCGCCAGTCAAACCCCCATCATCCGCCCTGCCCCGCAGCACGTACCCGCCCGCTTCATGAAAGATGATTTCGGTTCGCACCACGCCATCCTCCGGCATCTCCGGTGGCTTCCAATACGGTGACCAGGGCGAGTTCTGGAAGGCACGGGTGTCTTCCCAGGTTTTCACCTGTAGCGGGTCATAACTAAGCGCCCCGTTGCCGCGATAGACAAACCAGGAGAAGGTCATGCCCACTACCCTGTCGACGGTGCCGCGGATGGGAGGTCTCAGTGCTTTTTCCAGTCGCTGCCGGGGAGTTTCGTCTGCATCGAGAGGCGCATAGCGTCGATAGGTTCGATAGTCGGGTTTGCCGTCGTCTTCTATCGTTACTTCGAGTTGCAGCGGCTGACCCACCCCTACCGTGCGCAGGTTGTCACCATGGAGGCTGACAGTGGGTGGGACATTGCTCTGCACGTCGTCGGAGTTATTGAATCCACCCGCCACGGTGCCGGATTCAGACATGATGGTGATGGGTTCCAGGACGTAGTCTTTGAGCAGGGAACCATAGGCGGTCTGGGTGACACCTTCGCCATTGATCAGGGTCCACACCAATTCACCTTCGAAGTCTGCCGCTACCTCGATGCCGAACACGTTGCGGTTGCGACGGGGGAAAAAATGGGTGGGTTGACCGCGCTCGGCTGGACCCGGTGAAAAGGAATTTTCCGGGCCGATGGGCACGTTCAACTCCTGTTTCCAGTTTTCATTCATGTAGCCGAACAACAGGGTATAGGAGCCATCGTCGTTGAGGACCCAGCCCTCGTAGGCGGGTGATATGCCTCTGCCGGAATCGTAGGAGGATTGGGATTGGGCGGCGGCATTGCCGCTGAATAAAATCAGCGCCCAGAGGAATAACGCCGTCGATACAATTCGCATGATTGCACTGCCGGTGGTATTAGACCTGCTGTTCAAGAAATCACCTTGCGTCGCTCTGCTACCTTCACTGAAGTTTCCTGCAACAGCTCATCAATCTTCCGCGCTATCGTCCACAGCTTCCAGCAGCGGAAGGTCAGCCATGCACAGCGGACAGCCAATCAGGTGATCATTTTTTGTCAGACCCAGCCGCTCCCGGCGTTCCGCCATCTCTTGTACGAACTGCTCATCCGTCAACTCTACCGATTGCCCGAGATGTAGAAACATATTGGTGACCGATCGATTGCCGGAGCCAGACCAGTTTCTCGCGTCCACGACATTGGGATTACTGGCGATGTTGTCCATATAACCGATCATATGAAGAATGGTGCCCTTGGGCAGCAGTGGCGCGTAGTCGTCCTCAAAGGTGTATTGCTTGACCCAGTTGTGATCGTAACCGGAACAGGCCAGGGTCTCGATCTGGTTGCCCCAGATGGCCTCCAGGCACATACGCGCGCCTGGCGAATGCAGGTGCGGCTCGAATGAGGAGATCTTGGTGTGTTCCCTGAGCACGGTGTAGGTGTGCAGCTCCTGCCCTGGCATATTTCCCTGGATGCTGATGTTGAGACCATCGCCGAGTGACCAGCGGGCTTTCTTATGCTCCGGTTCATAGTCCTCGGGGTGAAAATAGAATCCCAACTCCATGTGGCCGCTGGTGTCGCGACCGTTGGAGTGCAGGTGATAGGTCAGGGGCATGACACTGGAGCCAGCTGCCAGCAGGCGTCCAGCCTTGGGATCGAAAATATCCGGGTTGCGGCCCAACTCATGCACCGGCCAGGTATCGCGCTCGTCGCCGGCGCCGATCACGGTGGTCTGCCAGGTCATATGATGGACGATGTAGAGTCCGCCAACGATAGTGCCGCCGGCGTCAGAGGACTGCACATCGTTTACTTCCCGCATATCCACTGCACTGACGTAGCGGTCCTCGGTCAGCCCGGTCAATACCGGCGTGCCACCAACCCAGACATCGGCTGCATCGCCAGCGACATATAAATCCTGGAGGGGTATGACCAGATCCGGTGGCCCCAGTCGCCACTCGTTAGAATCCCTGAATTCGGGCACTGGTGGCAGGTTCTCCGGATTGCCTTGTGGCGCGCCGTTGTCTGCCCAGTGGGCGATCAGTTGTAATTGTTCCTCGCTGAGTCGCTCGTCGTACTTTACCTGTTGGATACCGACTCCCCGCTCCAGGTAATAAGGCGGCATGGTGCCCATCTTGTCCCGCAATCCAGTCTTGTATTTGATCACCGGCGCCCAGGGACGGACTTCGTCATAGGTCATCAGCGACATCGGTGCCACACCGCCGGCGCGATGACATTTCACGCAGTTCTCATAGAGAATGGGGGCGATATCATCGGCGAAGGTGACTTCCCCCAGGGTGTCGTGGGAAGCGGATGACTGTGCCGCAACGCTGAGTGGCAGTGCCAGGCCCAGCAACGCAATGCCGGCGGCCCAGCCTGGGGTAATAGATAGACGCATGGAGGTGTCTCCTTGAACCCGCACTAACACCAGTACAGAAGTGGAATTTTGAACGGTTTGTCGTTATGTGGCTATTTCAACAGTTATCGGCCAGTTACGCAATGCCATTGTGGATTTCCACTTCCGCTCAACGGGTATGGCCCAACCCGTCGTTTAGTGCCAAACTATCGCAAAAAATACATCCGCCCCTACGGAATACCACAATTGAAAAATAGAATTCTACACCTTATCTGCTGCACTATCCCTCTCTCCTTTTTATTCACCTACTCAGTAATTACACATGCTGCTGAAACCAACTCTGCCTGGAGCTACTGGGGCGGAACCAAGGCGTTCAATCGCTACTCCCCGGCAGCTCAGATCTATGCCGAAAACGTGTCTGAGCTGAAAATCCTCTGGCGGCGCCCCGCCGTCGATTCGTCAATAACGAGTGCCTACCCGGACCTGCGGGTATCCGGCAATCTGCGCTCCACGCCGATCCTGATCGATGGGGTGCTCTACGCTGCCAATGGTGTCGGACTGGCGGAAGCCTTCGACCCGGCCACGGGCGCGACCCTGTGGGTGCAGCAACCCGATGCCCCCACGCTGGAGTCAGCGCGCGGGCGCAGTACCCGCGGCCTGGAATATTGGGCCGATGGCGCTGATAGCCAACTGCTGGTGATTCGCAAGGGCTACCTCTATGCCCTCGATCCGGCAAGCGGCGAAGCCATTGCCAGTTTCGGCGACGCTGGCAGGGTTAGTCTGATTCCAGCAGGTTCCAACTCCTACAGCTACAACTCCGGCGGGCCCATCGTGGTGAACGACGTGATTGTGATTGCCGGCACGGTAGACGGCGCCGGCGACAGCGGTGCCAAGTGGCGGGGTGTGGCCTCGGAGGACGTGCGGGGTTATGACGTGAGATCCGGGGAGCTGCTGTGGACCTTTCACGCGGTGCCACGGGAGGGCGAATTTGGATATGACACCTGGGAAAACGACTCGGCGAGAGAGTCCGGTGACCTCGGTGCCTGGTGCTGCCTGAGTGCAGATGAAGACCTTGGCTATGTGTATGTGCCTTTCACCGCGCCGACGGCGGCCTATTACGGTGGCCACCGTCCCGGGGACAACCTGTATTCCAACTCCCTGGTGGCCATCGATGTGACTACCGGGGAACGGGTCTGGCATTTCCAGATGGTGCATCACGACGTCTGGGAATACGACAATGTAGGTCCGCCGGTGCTTGCAGACATCACCGTGGATGGGCGCAGAATCAAAGCGGTGATGCAGGCCAACAAGACCGGCTGGGTGTATGTGTTCGATCGGGTCACGGGCGAACCGGTGTGGCCCATCGAGGAACGGCCGGTGCCACAGTCTGGTGTGCCGGGTGAAATGACGTCACCCACGCAGCCCTTCCCCACCAGGCCGGCACCGATCGCGAGCCAGGGTGTTAGTCTAGCGGACATCATCGACTTCCCGGAAGTGGGCCAGATCGCCCGGGCGACGGTCGCGAATTTCGTCATCGGCCCCATCTTTACGCCGCCCTCCATCGCCAGTGACGACGTGGGTAGCACCCAGGGTACATTGACGCTGCCTGGCTCCTGGGGTTCGGCGAACTGGAACACCGGCGCCTTCGATCCGGTGACCGGCTATTACTACGGCTTCGCCAATGACATCCCGCGGGTTTATCTCCTGAAGCAGGCTACTCAGGACGACGCCGAGATGGATTACTGGAGTCCCAATCGCACGGCGCCCTATATCGATGGGATCCCGCTGACGAAACCGCCCTGGGGTCGGATTACGGCGATTGACATGAATCGTGGCGAGCACGTATGGCAGGTGGCCAACGGGGATTCACTTAGTAATCACCCGGCACTGGCCGATCTCGATCTGCCAGCCCTGGGTATCGCCAGCCGGCCGGTGGCGCTGGTTACCAGCACGCTGCTCTTTATAGGCGAAGGCAGTAATCTGCATGGCGGTATTCAGCCGAATATGTGGGGAAGGATGTTCAAGGCCTATGACAAGTTGACCGGTGAGCTGCTTTGGGAGATGGAATTACCCTCGGCAACCACAGGGGGCCCTATGAGCTACATGCACGAGGGTAAGCAGTATATTGTGGTAGCTGTGGGGAGTTTGGGTGATGCTGCAGAGTGGGTGGCGTTGGGGTTGCCCTGATAAAAAGGGACAGATTCTTTTTCCCAAAGGATAAATAAATCTGTCCCTATTTCTTCCTGTTGTAGCTTGGATCGATAAAATGCCAGGTATAACTGCCAGTTATGCGCTAAGGAAACCGCCCTTTTTCAAGAGCTTTTACTAAGAAAGCATATTGTGTTATCTTTTCTTAACTAATTTCCTTAAGAAAGGATAGTCGCGCGATGTCGAGCCAGAAAAAAGCTAATCCCAGGCTGGGTCACTATATTGAGACAGTTACCGCCGGTGAACGAGTGCGAGCCTACATCCCCCCGGCACTCCCCCCAGTCCCCTCGCTGGAGCTGAGACCACTACTGGTGCTCATGGAGGAGGCCAGCCGGGCGCTCGGCCGCCTCGATAGTGTGGCTTCCATCCTGCCGGATACCAACTTGTTCCTCTTTATGTATGTGCGCAAGGAGGCATTGCTGTCTTCACAGATCGAGGGCACTCAGTCTTCCTTATCTGATTTGCTGTGGTTTGAAAATGAACCAATTCAAGGGGTTCCGCTGGACGATGTGAAGGAAGTCTCCAACTATGTGGCTGCCATGGACTATGGCCTTGCTCGACTCGAAAAACTGCCGATTTCCTGTCGATTGATAAAGGAAATACATGGCATTCTCATGGCCAAAGGCCGGGGTAGCGACAAAGGCCCGGGGCAGTTTAGGCGCTCTCAAAACTGGATTGGCGGAACCCGGCCGGGTAATGCCATGTATGTTCCACCCCCGACTAATAAGGTTATCGATTGCATGAGCGACCTGGAGAAATTCATCCACGAAGAAAACTCCGGGTTGCCGTTGCTGATCAAGGTCGCGCTGGTACATGTGCAGTTTGAATCGATCCATCCATTCCTGGACGGGAACGGTAGAGTGGGCAGGCTGCTGATCACTTTCATGTTATGTGCCCAACAGGCTTTAAAGGAGCCCACCTTATATCTAAGCCTGTATTTCAAAAGACATCGGAAACAGTATTACCACCTGTTGCAAGTCGTGAGGGAAGAAGGCGACTGGGAATCCTGGCTGCAATTTTTCCTCACCGGCGTGAAAGAAACTGCAGACCTGGCCTATCAAACAGCAAGCCGCATCGTTGAGCTGATTGAAACAGACCGGGAAAAACTAGAAAAACTAGGCAGACCGACAACATCTGCGTTACGAGTATTTCAGTATCTACAGACTCACCCTGTTATTTCCGTTCCAGTTGCTGTCAAAGCACTGGAATTGACAGCGCCAACGATCCGAAAATCCATCGGCCATCTGGAACAGGAAAATATACTACGTGAGGTTTCTGGTCGGCGGCGGGATAGGCGCTATGTCTACGAACAGTATTTGAATATCCTGAGCGAAGGAACTGAGCCTTTGTAGTTAATTGGGGGCAATTGAAAGACGATCATCAGAAATCTGGTGTCCCGCGTAGTTGTCTTGATGTGTTAAGTCAAGATTTGACTCCTTGATCTTACCTTGATAAATAGGGACAGATTCTTTCTCCCGAAGGATAAATAAATCTGTCCCTATTTCCTCTATTTCTCCCTATTTCTCTATATGCATGAGGGCAAGCAGTACATCGTGGCGGCGGTGGGAAGTTTGGGTGATGCGGCAGAGTGTGTGGCGTTGGGATTGCCCTAATAAAAAGGGACAGATTCTTTTTCCCGAAGGATAAATAAACCTGTCCCTATTTCCTGACGGAATAATCCGCAGCTACGATGTGCAAATGGACCCCAAAAAAAAATGGGGACTGTCTCCAGTCCCCACATGAATTTTCTAGCAGTACCTGGGTGAAACACGCGGGTACTGCCAAAAGTACTACTTGTTTTTCTTCGGCTTTTCTGGCTTCTCTGGTTTGGCAACGTCGGAACCACCAGCAGCACTTTGACGGGCATCCTTTTCATCTTCTGTGATCAGACCCAGATCGACGAGGCCATTCAGCATATGTGCTACGCAACTTACATACTGACCTGTATCCCGTCAGCCCTAGTTGGACATAATCCCCTAATTGCCTAAGAGACAG
>CAJXIY010000096.1 GCA_913054495.1 uncultured Gammaproteobacteria bacterium
GCGGGCGTTACACCAACTTCTGTTATTACAAGTTTGACAGTGACGGCAAGCGCTGTGGTCAGATGATCATGGACAAGATCTCCGCGGTGATGATCCGCATGCACCAGGCATTGATAAAGGAGACCTATAAAGCCCTCAATTGGACTCCAAATGACGTGGATCATCTGATTTGTCACCAGGTAGGAAGCAAACCACATCACAGAATGGCGAAATTGGCCGGGATTGCCCTGGAAAAAGCTCCCACTATATTTCAGAGCTATGGTAACCTCACCAGCGCAACCATTCCCGTCACTCTCGATAGAGCGAATGCGAGTGTGGGAGACAGAATACTCATACTGGGTGCCGGGTCTGGACTATCTATCAGCCAAATCGGCCTGGTTATGTAGCGGACCACGGTGGTTTCTCCCCCTAATTTCCGGGGATTCCATTCTGCCGTGGAATTCGAGGCAAAAGTAGGCTATACACGGACAGGTTCGGAGGAAGGATTCACTTATGGAACTGCTGGTACTTCCATCTTTTTTGGCTATTTGCATAAAGCTTGGTATCTTCGCGCGCTATCATGGCTCTCTGCGCCGGGAAAACATCAATCTGGGTGTATTCTTCCTCGCCGTGATGTTCCTGAATATTGCCGAACTGCTATCGATCAAGACCCAGTTCTCCCCAAACACCCTGATGCTGATTCTCCTGGCTTTCGACTGCGCCGTTATATTCATCATCCATTCTTATATCAATCTGTGCCTGGAATATTCCAATTTTAGATGGCAGACCCCCCGCATCAAGATCGCGCTTAATGTGGTGCTGGCCGGCATGATTGTGGCTATTATCTTCAACCGTTCGGTGATAGCGGGCGCCGAGCCGAGCAGTTACTCGATTACTCGCATAGCCGGTGACTACTATTTTATTTTCCCACTCTATGTAATGGCAGGCCTGATTTTTGCCATCGCTTTATTGTTTCGCGGATTGAAGAAAGCTGACTCCAACATCTCTCGCCAGCGCTGTCTGGTAATCCTCATCAGCACCGCGACACCGGTGGTGATGACATTTATCGTATTCGCCCTCATGGCCATGGGTGTCGCTATCAACGGCGCGATCTTCATGTCGCTGTCACTAACGGTGATGCTGGCGCTGATGGTATACGCGGAGGAAAAGACGCGGCTGTTTCGCCTGCTTACTTTCGTGCCGTATTCCCGGGAAAGAAAGTTTCACAGTGAATTGCTGACCAGGGTGACAAATTTCATAGCCATCGACGATGATCCGTCTCAGCAACAACCGTTGCAGCTCAAGCAGATGATGCGCGATTTCGAAGGCGCTGTGGTAGAACACGTACTGGGTTACTATGGCGGCAACCAGAAAAAGGCAGCCACCGCCCTCGGAGTTTCCGAAGCGACGCTTTCGAGGCGCGCACGCGCGCTACCTCGCTAACAGCCTGCTAAACTAGCGCCAGAGTAGCCAAGACGAAATACGCCACTTCTTCATAGGGGTGGGCTTGTTTCAAAGCAGCAATCGCGGCCTCCAAAGTTGCTTCCCCGCAGATCATCTCAACCTTGTATTCCGCTATGGTTTCCAGCTTGTCAATTTCACCAAGATAGGCAGAGCTGCCTTGCAACGGGCGAAACTGGCCCTGCCCCAGACTTTGCCAGGCACAGCTGTCATAGTCTCCGATGTTGCCGGCGCCGGCCTCGAACATCGCTGACTTCACCGCCTCTAAATGCGTCTCGGGCACGTAAAATTCAATTTTGTAGAGCTGCGAGGGCTTCATCTCATGCCAGCCATTGGCGCGCGTTGCGGAACATGCGCATGCTGGGTGCGTCTTCGCGCCAATTATCCGGATGCCAGGAGTTTTGGCTGGCACGGAAAACGCGTTCCGGGTGCGGCATCATCAGTGTTACCCGCCCGTCCGGGCTACAGAGCCCGGCGATGGCCGCCACCGAACCATTAGGGTTGGCGGGGTAGCTTTGGGTATTGTCACCGTAATTATCCACATAACGCAGGACAATGGCCTCGCCACCATCCAGCGCCTGTAGATCGGCGACACGCCTGAAATGGGCCCTGCCTTCGCCGTGGGCAACCGCCAGGGGAAATTGAGATCCCTCCATACCCGCCAGGAAAACCGAGGGGCTTGCTTCGACCCTGACCAGGCTCAGCCTGCCTTCGAATTGTTCGGAGCGGTTTTTCTCGAAGCTGGGCCAATGCTCTGCCCCGGAAATGAGTTCATGCAATAGCGACACCATCTGGCAACCATTACAGATACCCAGGGTCAACGTGTTGGGATTGCAAAAATATTGTTCGAACTGCGCTCGCATCCCATCATTGAACATAATTGACTTGGCCCAACCGCCTCCCGCACCCAGCACGTCGCCATAGGAAAAGCCGCCGCAGGCAACCAGCACATTAAACTCATCGAGTCTTACCCGGCCGTCGATGAGGTCCGTCATGTGAACATCCACCGCATCAAAATGCGCACGGTCGAAGGCCGCCGCCATTTCGATCTGCCCGTTTACACCCTGTTCCCTGAGCACCGCGACTCTCGGCTTGCTGCCTACATTGATATAGGCCGCCGCCACGTCCTCGTCGATATCGAAGCGAAGTTCCACATTCAATCCAGGGTCTTGATGCTCCAGAATCCGATCGAATTCTTGATTCGCGCAGTCAGAATTATCTCGCAAACTCTGCAGGTGAAAACTGGTATTGGTCCAGATGCGTTGCAACTCGATTCGCGGGCGCGAATACAATGCTTCCCCGCCGAGGAAAATATTGATGCGATTGCTGTCATTGATTGCAGCGATATCATGAATGCAGCCGCCGAGTCCATGAGAATTCGCGGCACCCATCACCGCCGCCAGATCTGTTTCGAGTATTTGAATCACCGCACCCAATTCTTCGGCGAACAGCGCAGCGATGACATCGCTATTACCGCGGGAGGAGTCGAGCAGGGTCTGCAGTTGCAGGTCGATTCCACAATGACCGGCGAAAGCCATCTCCACCAACGTGGTGAACAAGCCTCCATCGGAGCGGTCATGGTAGGCCTGGAGCTGACCGGCGTTTCGACATTCCTGAATCAAGGCGAACATGGCAGCCAGGTCTGAAGCCTTATCCAGATCGGGCACCGTGCCACGCATATCCCGATACACCTGGCCCAAGGCTGAACCACCGAGGCGATTCCGGCTTCGGCCGAGATCGATCACCAGCAGCCGGGTCGGACCCTTGTCGGTTCGCAATTGTGGCGTCAGCGTGGTTCGAATGTCGACGACCGGTGCGAAGGCGGTCACGATCAGAGAAAGGGGTGCGGTATTACTCTTTAGGATATCGCCTTCGGTCCATACCGTGCGCATGGACATGGAGTCCTTACCAACGGGAATGCAAATACCGAGCTCTGGACACAAATCCAGCGCCACCGCCTCGACCGTGGCATACAGTTTCTGATCTTCACAACCATGCCCGGCCGCCACCATCCAGTTCGCCGACAGCTTGATATCTGAAATCTTAGCGATCTCGGCACAGGCGATATTGCATATCGCTTCCGCGATCGCCATTCTGCCCGATGCCGGCGCATCGAACAGGGCAAGTGGCGTGCGTTCGCCCAGGGCCATGGCCTCGCCGCTATAGCCATTGTAGGAAGTCGCAGTCACGGCGGCGTCGGCCACGGGCACCTGCCAGGGTCCCACCATCTGATCGCGACTCACCAGACCGGTTATGGTTCTATCGCCAATGGTGATAAGAAAGCTCTTGTTGGCGACGGCGGGCAGGGCCAGGACTCTCTCGACCGCGGCCTCCAGGTCCAGGGCCGCGGTGGAAAACGCAGCGGGCACGATACTGCCCGATGTCACATCCCGATGCATCTTTGGCGGCTTGCCAAACAATACATCCATGGGCAGATCGATAGGACTGTCACCGAAGTGGGAATCATCCAGGGAAATATGCTTCGCCGCCGTGGCCTCACCGACCACAGCATGGGGGCAACGCTCTCTCTCGCATATGGCTTCAAAGCGCTCGAGATCTGAGCCGTTCACCGCCAGCACATAGCGTTCCTGGGCTTCGTTACACCAGATTTCCAAGGGTGACATCTGTGGTTCGGCATTGGGAATGGCTCGCAGCTCGAAGCGACCGCCACAGCCGCCGTCTTTGACCAATTCCGGCAAGGCATTGGACAGACCGCCGGCGCCGACATCGTGGATAAAGGCAATCGGGTTCTCGGCGCCAAGCTGCCAACACTGATCGATAACTTCCTGACAACGGCGCTCCATCTCCGCGTTCTCCCGTTGTACCGAGGCAAAATCCAGATCCTCGTTGCCGGTGCCTGAGGCGATCGAAGACGCGGCACCGCCACCTAGTCCGATCAACATCGACGGACCACCGAGGACGATGAGTTTGGCCCCCACTTCGATATCTTCTTTCAACACATGCTGTTCACGGATGTTACCGATGCCGCCGGCCAGCATGATGGGCTTGTGGTAGCCCCTGACCTCCTTTACACCGGCTTCGTTGACGACGACTTCTTCAAAGCTGCGAAAATAGCCACACAGATTCGGCCGACCATATTCGTTATTGAACGCAGCCCCACCGATCGGTCCTTCCAACATAATATCCAGGGCCGAAGCGATGTGTGCCGGCCTGCCCAGGTCTTCTTCCCAGGGCTGGGGTAAATCCGGAATCCGCAGATTGGATACGCTAAACCCGGTGAGCCCGGCCTTGGGTTTGGAGCCCTTACCGGTGGCGCCCTCGTCCCTGATCTCGCCACCGGAGCCGGTTGAAGCACCGGGGAATGGAGCGATGGCCGTGGGGTGGTTGTGAGTCTCCACCTTCATCAATATATGCACCGCCTCATCGTTGAAGGCATATATTTTCGATTTCGGATCCGGAAAAAATCGCTGGCTGTCATGCCCCCGCATCACGGCGGCATTGTCCGAATAGGCTGACAGCACATTAGCCGGGGATTTTTCATAGGTATTGCGAATCATGCCAAATAGAGAATAGGCTTGTTTATCGCCATCGATACTCCAGCTGGCATTGAATATTTTGTGGCGGCAATGTTCTGAGTTTGCCTGGGCGAACATCATTAACTCCACGTCATTGGGATTACGACCCAGTTCGCTGAAGCGCTCAAACAGATAGCTAATCTCATCATCCGCCAGGGCCAGCCCCAACTCGGTATTGGCGCGGCCAAGAGCAGCCTCGCCTTGCTGCATGATATCGACGAATCGGGACGGTTCGGGCTCGGCAGATTGGAACAAAACGCCGGCCTCATCTATCTCGTTCAACACCGCCTGTGTCATCCGATCATGCAGCAGCGCAGCCAGCACCTCAGCTTCTTCGGCAGATAAATCCGAGACTACAGATACGGTGAACAGGGTCCCACGCTCGATTCGGTTGATATCGGTTAAACCACAATTGTGCAAAATATCGGTGGCCTTACTGGACCAGGGCGAGATCGTGCCGGGCCGAGGGACCACCAGGCGACTTAACTGGGTCGCGTCAGTGGCGGCGCTGTCCTGAGCCTGAAAATCGCTGCCGTAATCCAATAAGGATCGCAGCCT
Organism: uncultured Gammaproteobacteria bacterium; assembly: GCA_913054495.1. Taxonomy (GTDB): domain Bacteria; phylum Pseudomonadota; class Gammaproteobacteria; order Pseudomonadales; family Pseudohongiellaceae; genus UBA9145. The sequence continues at coordinate 5,535 of CAJXIY010000096.1, forward strand.
CGCATTTTCGTTTTCACTCAAATTTCCATCACAGTCGATGAAGTGGACGAAGCGGGCGGAGATGGCTTTTACCTGGGGGAGTTTCGCTTGCAGGATGTCGAGTAGTTTGGAAGTCTTGAATGCAGACAGGGCTGCCGCCCCAAACATCGCTTGCATTGATGGTACCCTGGTTCGAACTGGCGGTGTCTTGGGAGCCTCTGATTAATTAGGCAAACCCATTATGGACGCAACTGTGTGAACGTAACTGTGTAGACGCAACTATGTGACCGCAACTACGTGGGCGCAATGATACTGGATTTGAGGCCTGAGTTCAGAAAAACCTGTGCCGCTAGCCGATTAGAAAAGTGCAGGAATCCCACTCAACACTACCGACTCGGGACATAGCTCCCCTGTTCACGCGTGACAATTTGATTGTCCTGTCGATCCTCGATCCAGAAGTCAACATGAGACAGGGTAGTAATATCTTCAAACTTGTCTTTGAAGACTGGCTCCGCCCGAACCCTGTACAATTCTCCGGCTCTGGCATTGAAATGCAGAGTGCGACTCATGGTCTCACTCTGCGCGGCGTAGTTCACCAGGGCGGGAGCAAGACCCCGTGCGCTACCCAGATCCCATTCGAAGTAAACCGTCACATCATGAAAGCCGGGTGCGATTTGAATGGCTCTGTAATTACCACTGTTTTCAATCTGTATGCCGTCGACACTCAGAAAACGCACCGCGTCTACATAGCGATTGATCGTGTCGATGCGTAGATACCGGGTGCCATCCAGGGTAGACAATTGCATATCGTCCCGCACGTCGCCCAGGTAGGCTTTGTAGGCAGGAGGTGATATGGCACAGGCGCCAAGGATGGCCAGTAGTGACAACAGAATCCGGGGTTTCCGCATAGTGATTGCTATTCCCATGAGCAATGTCTTGCCTGCATTACAGGCACCGTGAATTTATACAAGCAGCCTGTCTATTTGGCAAGTCAATCGGCCCTCCGATTAACGCCGCGTTTGGCCTTAAAAAAGGCCTGCACCAGTGTGCTGCACTGCGCTGCCAATACTCCCTCCACATAACTGAGTTTGTGATTGTAGTGTTGGGAATCGAGCAATTTATTCTGGCTGACGACGGCACCAGCTCTCGGCTCTCGCGCCCCGAACACCAGCAGATCGACGCGGGCGTGGATCAGAGCGCCCACACACATGGTACAGGGCTCGATAGTTACATAGAGTATGGTGGCAGGCAGACGGTAGTTTTGCTTGCTAACTGACGCCGCCCTTAGGGCGACAATCTCTGCGTGTGCGGTCGCATCGTGGCGCATGATTGGCTGGTTAAAACCACTGCCGATGAGCTTGCCTGCTTCGATCAACACCGCGCCCACCGGCACCTCACCCTGCTCTGCGGCAATGCGGGCTTGCAGGATCGCCTCCCCCATCCAGTGTTCATGCTCCGCGGAGGCAGAATTCTTATCCAGGCTGGGTTCATCTTCATGGGGCATTGCGGGTGCTTGATCGACCATAATCTTCATCGAATTAAATGATTGCCTTGGTAGAATTTCCTCGGGTTCCATAGTTTCAATTTGCTCAGTCGCAAATGTAATTTCATCCTATTGGTGATGACGGTGACTACAGGATGAACTACGAGCCCTTGAAAACCGGTTTGCGCTTTTCCATAAATGCCTCTCTGCCTTCTGTGTAGTCCTCGCTCAGAAAGCAGCCATTGACCAGTTCATCGATGTACCGGGGGCCGGCTTGCCCGGGATCATTCACCACTTCACCGACCGCTGCCTTCGATGCCCTGATCGTTAGCGGCGCATTCGCAACCAGGGTGTTGGCATAGTCCAATACTTTTGCTGGGAGTTCTGCCCGGCTTACAACAAAATTTATCAAGCCAATTCTAAGTGCCTCTTCGGTATCGAGGAATCTTGCACTAAACAGGATATCCTTAGCATGAGAAGGGCCGACCAGGGAGGTGAGGGTCTTGATGGCACTATAGCCATAGCCGAGGCCCAGCCTGGCGGCAGGTATGCCAAACACAGAATCTTCCGTGGCGATGCGAATGTCGGTATTCAGTGCCAATGCCAGGCCACCACCAATACAATAGCCCTGGATCATGGCGATAAGGGGTTTGTCAAATTCCGCCAGGCGGGTCTGCGCCGCATCGAAGGCTTCTTCATATTCATCCCGTTGTTGTTGGCTGGATCGTTTCTTCTCGAACTCGGAGATGTCGGCACCTGATACGAAGGCCTTCTCGCCCGCAGCTTTGAGAATGACTACCCTTATCGATGAATCCTGGCCGAACCCCTCGAGGATTGACCCTAGCGCCAACCACATTTCCAAGGACATGGCATTGTGGCGACGGGGATTATTAAATGTTATCCAGCCGATGGCATTGTCAACTTCCGCCAATACTTTTGTGGATGGTGATATCGACTCCATTTCTATTCTTTCCCTCCTCTTCTAAGCTTTACGCCTTGGTGGCGCCGTCGACCGTAATTACGGTGCGGTCACGCACCAGTGCTTCGATCCGCTCGTCACTGTAATCCAGTTGCTTGAGAATCTCTATGCTGTGTTCGCCGAGCTCCGGTCCCGCTCGGTCAAATTTGGCGCCATGGCTGTAGCGGGACAAATTGATCGGTGAGCGAATCAGATCGATCTTTCCGAGTTTAGCGTGGCTCGCCTGCTTGGTCAGGGCAAGGAACTTGACCTGCTCGTCTTCGAAGGCCTGTTCGATGGTGTTGATGGGGCCGCAGGGTATACCAACGGAATTGAGCAGTTCTACCAGATCCCGGGTGGCGTGTTGACGGGTCAGTAGATTGACCTGATGCCACAGCGCCTCCCGATGCGTGAGTCTGCCTGCCACGGTTTCGTAGTCGGCGTTGGCAGCCAACTCATCCGCCTGCATGATTTCGCAGAAGGCCCTAAACATTTTGTCGGTGCTGGCGGCCAGGTTGACGCGGCCGTCGGCGCTGTCGAATACGCCCATGGGAGAAAGGGTGGGATGGTTGTTACCCGCCTGGCTGGGCACCTCGCCGGACATGGTATAGCGCGCCGCCTGAAAATCCAGCTTGCAGAGCATGGATTCCAGCAAGGAAGTGTGTACCCATTGGCCCTCACCGGTGTGCTCGCGGTGTAGCAGGGCCAATAATATACCCTGGCCCAGAAACATCCCCGCGGAAGTGTCACTCACCGCGATACCGGCACGCATCGGTCCCCTGCCCGGTTCCCCGGTAATCGACATCAAGCCACTGCTGCCCTGGATTACCTGGTCTACGGCGGGCCGCCTGGAATAGGGCCCGCGTTGGCCAAATCCCGAAATACTGGCATAGATAATCCTTGGATTGATCTTCTTAAGCGCCGCATAATCCACGCCCAGTCGATGCTTCACATCGACCCGAAAGTTTTCAACCACGACGTCTGCTGTTCTTGCGAGGTCCATAAAAACCTGCCTGCCGGCGTCCGCTTTCAGGTCTAGACAGAGGCTGCGTTTGTTGCGATGCAGATTCTGTGAGTCCGAACCATGGCGCTTGCCGGCGATATCGCCAATCACCGGCGACTCGATCCGAATCACATCGGCACCCCAGTCGCTAAGCAGGCGTACCGCCGTCGGTCCTGCCCTGGCGATGGTTAAATCCAGCACCGTGTATTTCGCCAGGGGCAGTGACTGTTGATCCATAGTTGCCTCGGATGGATGTCATGTTATTCAACTGTAGGAGAAGAATATAGAATCAGTAGAGTGAGAGCAAAATTACCGCATTTGCTCCTTGTTCTTCCAAAAATTCAGAATTTCTATCAACTATTCCAATTCCAGCAATTACCGTCTAGACTCCCTGTGATTCAGGCGAGGAAGGTCACCGACTTTGTTATGGACAAAGGCGAGGCAGCGGTGCAGCGCTTGCTATCGTGAGGGAATGCCCGTTGTTGAGATGGGTGGGTCGCTGGAGGTTTCGGAATGCGTGAATGTGCCCGGTTATAATAGATACAACAAGATGGTTCTGTATTGGCTTACGACGATTTGGAGATGGCAATGAGAATACTCTGGAGCTGTGTATTGTTACTGAGTTCGACGCTCTGTGCCGCTGCCGTTCCGCGGCAGGTATGGTCTTGTGAAGGCTTAAATTCAACGGGTTTTAAATGGGAAGATGACAGCTGGGAAACCTTTAATTTCTTCCCGACCAACTACATGCTCACAATTGGTGAGGGCGGAACCGCTGCTACCGTCGTTTTTGAGGGTCATCAGTGGTCGTTTAGTGATTGCGTGCACAGCAATGTTCTGCTCTGCACCAGTCGAGTGGGCAATACGCTCATCATGAATCTGGCTACCGGCCAAGGTGCAGTTTCCAGCATCGTCGCGATCGCACTGCCGCCAGATGGAGACATCGCTTCCAGTTTCATAGAGCGCATCCAGTGCACCAAAGCCTAACAGACTGTTAGGGGGCGAAATTGGATTTCTCGGGATCAATTCCGGGCGAAAAATGGGCTACAAAATAGAGCCCGATAGACACCGCATAGCCGATACCGAAAGCGAATAGCAGCGTTCCCAACCCCACGCTGCCACCGAGCAACCAACCAATAGCGACAGCGGATATTTCAATCGATGTTCTCACTACGGCTATTGGCAAGGCCGTCACTCTTTGTAATCCAAGCATCAATCCATCTCGCGGACCCGGACCAAGATTGGCAATCAAATACATGCCACTGCCCAAGCCCACCAGTAGGATCCCGATAAGCACCTCGACTATTTTCAATACATAGTGTTCAGGCGTTGGCAGATAAGGCAGAGACAATTCTATCGCCGCCGAAATCACGATGGCATTGAGCAGGGTGCCCAAACCCGGCGTCTGCTTGAGTGGAATCCAGAATAGCAATACACCCACACTGACCACGAAGGTAGAAAAACCGATACGCCAGTCGCTTATATTGGAAATACCCTGGGCCAATACGGTCCAGGGACTCACCCCGGCGCCGGCAGCTATCAGCAGTGCTTCCCCCACACCAAAACATATCAGCCCCAGATTGAGAAGCGACAGCGTGACCAAGCAGGGGGTGAAATTAAGCGGTTTCTTAGAACTCCAGGACACCACCGGAACGGTTTTTACAAACAGGAATTTCATGCAGGGAGTCCAGCGATCCAATGGCAGTTATTGAGGCATCTCGATAGCAGGCGTCCTGAGTCCTGTAAATTATTCCCACTCAATAGCAACGTTAAAAATATATCCATTAATATCAATAACTTGTAGGATCTTTATTTTTTGTATGTAACATAAGTGTAACTTCTTATCTACCACAATCAAAATCTTCTCTTAAAAATTATCTTTAATATCAACAAACTTCCATTCTCTTGTTACACAGTGTGCAACTTTTTAAACATAAAAAGATTCGAAGTGTTTCTCTCTATCATCTTTAAGCATTCCAGCTGTCTCATCCATAAATCTGTTTCTATCTTCCCTAGTTTTAAACACCCAAATACAAACTGTGTCTTTACCGTGATAGATCGCTTTTAACTCATCATCGATATCGCAAATCTCTTGCGGAATATCTGTTTTAATACAAATCATTCTATTCCCACTCAATAGTTGGTGTTTTATAAACCCTTATAGCACAAGGGTTTGAGAGACACTTTGTAGTGGTCAAGTAAATTTGGCCACGGTTTTATAGTCATTCCAGTAAAGCTTTTCAGCGGCGTTCGGAGACAGTCCGCTGTTATGAGTATGAGGCCTGGCTATAGTAGCCCAGAATGTAATCAGTGACGCCCTGGCTGGCTTTTTCGAATGATGAGTAACCTATCTCGGGAATCCATTCTGACTTCAAACTTCTAAAGAAACGTTCCATAGGGCTGTTGTCCCAGCAATTTCCACGCCGACTCATGCTCTGCACTATCTGGTAACGCCACAGCTGTTGCCTGAAGAACAGGCTCGTATACTGGCAACCTTGGTCGGAATGGAACATGACACCGTGGGGTTCCCCTCTCGATTCATAAGCCATGGTTAATGCTCTCCTAGTAAGGCTGCTGTCAGGGGAGAGCGACATTGCCCATCCCACTGGTTTTCGAGCAAACAGATCTAAAACAACAGCGAGGTAGGCCCATCGCTTTCCTGTCCAGATGTAAGTGATATCACCCGTCCAGACCTGGTTAGGGGCGCTAACATCAAAATTACGGGCTAGCTTGTTAGGGATGCTAATGTGCTCCTGGCTCGCTTTCTTGTACCGGTGTTTTGGTTGCTGATTGCTCACCAATCCAAGTGCTTTCATCCGGCGGCCAGCCCGGTAGCGGCTTAGAGAAACACCTGCAGTTGTAACCATCGTAGCAATCGACCTTGCTCCAGCAGAGCCATTGCTGAGCTGATGCGATTCTTTAATCAACACCTGGAGTCGGAGCTCTTCCGGCTTAGGTAATTGGGGGCGATCTCGCCAAGCTCTATAGCTGCTGCGGTGAACTTCAAACGTGTTACACAACTGGTTCACCGGATAGCTCCCTTTTAATCGTTGAATTATCGCAAAGTGCTCAGCGAGTCCGACATCAAGAGAGCTGTAGCCTTTTTTAGGATTTCTTTCTCCGTCTCTATTCGCCTAATGCGCTTTTCAAGTTCCTGTATTCGTCTCTGATCTGGGGTTATAGCTGAAGCCTTCGGGGTATGGCCTTTCCTTTCAAGCCTGATTTGGCGCACCCAATATTCCATGGTGGACTTACCAACACCTACAGCTTCAGAAGCAGCCTTAATCGTATAACCTTGATCAACCACCAGCTGTGCTGATTCCAATTTGAATTCCGGACTGAATGTCCTTCTAGCTCTTGTCATTTTTTCACCTGTTTTGCGTTGGGGTGATGATATCACCCATAATCAGGTGGCCAAATAGACTATGCCACTACAGACAAAGGAGAAGGTGTTCCTAAGAATTATGCAGAAGCAGTTAAGTGGTATCGGTTGGCAGCTGAACAAGGACATGCAAGCGCCCAATTCAATCTGGGAGTTATGTACGCTAATGGAGAAGGTGTTCCGCAAAACAATCTTAGGGCTTATGTTTGGTTTTCAGT
>CAJXIY010000097.1 GCA_913054495.1 uncultured Gammaproteobacteria bacterium
GTGTCTCTTAAACTAGGAGGTGGTTAGTCCAAAATGGTTTGACGACGTACACACCGAGAAGAAAGAGTTGAATAAAGAACTGGATCGAATTCAGGATGATTTGAAGAAATTGAAAGACATGAGAAATTCCCATATTGACGGCAAGAATTAGGAAACTGAATACTTAGTCAGAGGCCTCCCAACAATCACTCATAGTTGTCAATACTCGGGCAGGCACAAAACAGGTTGCGATCTCCGTAAACATTATCGATCCGATTAACTGCAGGCCAGTATTTGCTGTCAGGGAATTCCCCAATTTTGCGTCCGGGGTAGGCGGCCTGGGATCTGGAGTAGGGCCGGTCCCAATTTTCATCCAGTATGTCCGCCAAGGTATGGGGCGCATTCTTCAGCGGGTTGTTTTCCGCGTCAATCGCACCTGCCTCGACCTGTGCGATCTCCTGACGAATCTGAATCATAGCATCGATGAATCGATCCAGTTCCACCTTGGATTCGCTCTCGGTTGGTTCGATCATGAGAGTGCCGGCAACAGGGAAGGACATGGTGGGTGCGTGAAAGCCAAAATCCATCAGGCGTTTGGCGATGTCTTCCTCGCTAATCCCGGATCTCTGCTTCAATGGACGAATATCGATAATACATTCATGGGCTACCATGCCATTGCGGCCGGTATAAAGCACAGGGTAATGAGGGGCCAGTTTCGTCGCCATATAATTGGCGCTGAGGATAGCCACTTCTGTCGCTCTGCGCAGTCCTTCAGCCCCCATCATGGCAATGTACATCCAGGAGATCGGCAAGATACCGGAACTGCCCCAGGGCGCCGCCGATACCGCGGTATTAGCCGCCAGTGGTCCCGGCAGTTTCACCACCGAATGATTGGCCACAAAAGGGGCCAGGTGTGCCTTCACGCCGATAGGGCCCATGCCCGGACCGCCGCCACCGTGCGGTATGCAGAAAGTCTTGTGCAAATTTACGTGAGACACGTCGGCGCCAATATCGGCTGGTTTTGCCAATCCCACCTGGGCATTCAAATTGGCGCCATCCATGTAAACCTGACCACCGTTATCGTGCACGATCTGGCAAATTTCTTTCACGCCCTCCTCGTACACGCCGTGAGTAGACGGGTAGGTGATCATTAGCGCGGCCAAATCATCGGCGTGTTTTTCTGCCTTGCCTTTGAGATCTGCAATATCGATGTTGCCGTTGTCATCACAGTCGACAATCACGACTTTCATGCCGGTCATCTGGGCGCTGGCAGGATTGGTGCCGTGGGCTGAGCTGGGAATCAAACAAATATTGCGATCTGATTCGCCCTCGCTGGCCAGGTATTTTCTGATCGCCAGCAGACCGGCGTACTCGCCCTGGGCACCGGAATTCGGTTGCATACTCACGGCATCGAAACCGGTAATCTCTTCCAGCATCTGCTCCAGTTCGGTGATCATCTGTTGATAACCACGCATCTGCTCGACAGGTGTAAAGGGGTGCGGCTTGGCAAACTCTGGCCAGCTAATGGGAATCATCTCGGTTGCCGCGTTTAACTTCATGGTGCAGGAACCGAGGGGAATCATGGCATGAGTTAGAGAGATATCCTTATTCTCAAGACGCTTCAAATAGCGCATCATTTCAGTTTCACTATGATAGCGATTGAAAATAGGATGCTGCAAATAATCGCTGCGCCGTAAAAGAGTATCTGGGATAACTGGCGCCATAGAGCCGCTGGCAATTCGGGTATCGAAGTCCTTTACGGAAAGCTCTTCGCTGGCATTGCCAATGATGACTTGCCAAAGCTGCATGAGGTTCTCCGTACTCGTGCATTCATCCAGGCTGATGCCAATTTGTCCGTCCGGATCGAGTCGATCGAGGCGCAGATTAATTCCTGCAGCAGCGGCACGGGTCTCGATCGCTGCAGCTTGATCCACATCGACGGCTAGTGTCAGTGTGTCGAAATAGCTTTCATTCACTAGCTTGACGCCACACTGCTGCAGTCCGGCGGCAAGAATGGAGGTGAGACGATGAATCCGCTGGCCGATTTTTCTTAGGCCAATCGGGCCATGGTACATCGCATACAACGCGGCTATATTCGCTAGCAATACCTGGGAGGTGCAAATATTGCTATTGGCCTTCTCACGGCGGATATGCTGTTCGCGAGTTTGCAATGCCATGCGAAAAGCCTGTTTCCCCCGTGTATCTATGGAGACACCGATGATGCGACCGGGAACCGCGCGTTTGTACTCATCCCGGGTCGCAAAATAAGCGGCGTGGGGACCGCCAAATCCCATGGGAACGCCAAAGCGCTGACTACTCCCCATTACCACGTCTGCGCCCATTTCACCGGGTGGCTTCAATAGCGTCAGGCTCATGAGATCGGCTGCGACGACGGCAATAGCCTGGTGCTGGTGGAGCCGGTCTATCAATGGGGCCAGGTCTGTGACTTCGCCGACCATGGAAGGATACTGAAAAATTGCGCCGAACAGGTCCTCGGCAACTTCTGTGGTAAGCAGGCTATCGATATCGCCAATCAGCAGTTCGAAACCGAAGCATTCTGCCCGGGTCTTGAGTACGTCAATGGTTTGTGGAAAGCAGCACTGATCTACAAAGAATTTACTGGCACTGCGATTTTTACTAACGCGCCGGGCCAGGGCCATCGCTTCGGCGGCGGCGGTGGCCTCATCCAGAAGCGAGGCGTTGGCCAGATCCATGGCGGTGAGGTCCAGGGTCATCTGTTGATAGTTTAGCAGGCACTCGAGGCGGCCCTGGGAAATCTCCGGTTGATAAGGTGTGTAGGCGGTATACCAGCCGGGATTCTCCAGCACATTTCGTAAAATGACATTGGGGGTATGGGTGTCGTAGTAGCCCAGGCCAATATAGGACTGGTTAAGCGTGATCTTCGCGGCCATGGCTTTTAATCGGGAAAGCGCCGCGTATTCAGTTTGAGGCCCAGCCAGGGCCAGAGGCGATTTCAGGGCGATGGATTCAGGAACGGTGCGGGCGACTAATTGATCGAGAGAATCCAGCTGCAATGCTGCCAGCATTTGATCAATTTGCCCGGCGTCGGGACCGATGTGACGGTCGATAAATTCGCCCCGGTACTGAAGTGCTTCCAGCGTCGGTGCCGAATCATTGTCTGCTGTACTGTCTAAAGCCATTATTGAAGCCAGTTTGGAGCTTGGGTTGCATCGCTGTCTTTAAAGGAGTGGTGATTTCGGGAGCGCAGGTCTGCTGCTTGAAATTGCCGGATTTATCTTAAGCTATATTGTTTATACTCATGAGTGTGCCCGCCGATTATTCTGCGTCACAGTGTTCGATATAGGCGTCAGCATCCATGAGGTCGTCCAGTTCCGCCGCGTCGCTCATCTTCAGCTTGTAAAACCAACCTCCATCATAGGGAGCCAAATTGACCGTTTCTGCCGCGTCCAGCAACTCTTCGTTTATTTCCAGGATTTCACCCGAAACCGGGCTGTAAATATCGGAAGCCGCCTTTACGGATTCCACCACGGCCACTTCGTTTTTTGAATTCACAATGGTGCCCGCTTCTGGTAATTCGATGAATACGATATCGCCCAGGGCATTCTGGGCATGATCGCTGATGCCAACGGTAGCGATGCCATCGTCCTCGACGTGGACCCATTCATGGGTAGAGGCATATCTTAGATTATCAGGAACAGTACTCATTCAAACCCCCCTTGCTGTCGCCATCTCCGTAATGGCGAAACTTATTCGAACACTTTCTTGCCGAAACGGACAAAATTGGGTTTCACGATTCTCACTGGAGTCAACGTGCCCCTTATATCTGCCTGACAGGAATGGCTGTTAACCGGAATTCTAGCTAAAGCGATTGAATGCTTCAACGTGGGAGAAAACCCCCCGCTGGTGATAACGCCCTCGCCGTTATCGCAGAGTATTCGCTGTCCTTCTCTGAGCACACCACGTTGTTCCAGTACCAGGCCGACGAGTCTGGGCATCGAACCCGCCGCCTGCTCTGCCCGATGGCGGACGACAGCACTGCGACCGATAAAATCGCGATCCTCTGGCTGCCAGGCGATAGTCTGTTCCATATTAGCCGCCAATGGTGAAATCTCCTCATCCATATCATGTCCGTACAGATTCATGCCCGCTTCCAGTCGCAGGCTGTCCCGTGCACCTAGCCCAATCGGATGTACGCCGGCGGCCACTAATTTATCCCAGAACGCCGGGGCTTCCTTCTCAGGAAATATTAACTCCAGGCCTTTCTCGCCGGTGTACCCGGTGCGTGCGATAAACCAGTTGCCAAGCTCGACGCCGCGGAAATTTTCCAAGAGATTAATAGAGGCTGTTTTTACTGGATAAAGCTGCCCCTGGTCTATGACCGCGCAGACCTTATTGAGGGACTGAGGTCCATGCACGGCCAGAATTGCCAACTCTGGTTTTTCCACCAAAGCGACGTCAAAACCGGCACTATGGCTATTCATCCAGGCCAGGTCTTTACTGCGGGTCGCGCAATTAACGACTATTCTGTAGCCAAAACTCATGCGGTAGACAATCAGATCATCAATCACACCGCCGTTTTCGTTGAGCATCGCGCTATAGAGTGCGCGGCCCTCGGCATCGAGTTTTTCCACATCGTTAGCCAATAGCTTTCGCAGATACGCTTTTGCGTCGTCACCAGTGATATCCACCACGGTCATATGGGAGACATCAAAGACCCCGGCGGTGCTTCGCACGCGCTTGTGTTCTTCGATCTGGGAACCGTAATTAAGGGGCATGTCCCAGCCGGCGAAATCCACCATATTGGCGCCGGCATCAAGATGCTTTTGATAGAGGGGAGTGTGTTGGCCCAACGACTTACTGCTCTGACAATTGGCTAATTGAAAACAGGCACATTGTACAATTCCGTATTGAATTTTGATAGCGGCAGGCAGTGGGGAACGACACAAATGCGTGGCGGTGTACAAGCTTCACCGCGCCTCCGAAATTGAGGCCGGCGCCGCTCTGGCGGAACCGCCGTGTTCAGATCGGTGATGATATCAGGGTAGCCAGGCATAACTGAACTTGGCGAAGAATGTGCGATTGGTGGCTTCGATAGAGTCGTAGACGTCGTTCTCAATACCGGTGCCCGAATAGCCAATAAAGAAGCGGGTCGCTGACTTCAAACTCCTGCAGGGTATGATTGACATTAATCTGCAAACGCCTGCCCCATTGATAACTGATGAAGGCGCCAAATCGTCTAGATTTTCCAGGTCGGGTATTGGCAAAATCAACCACGTCTTCGATGCGGATGTTGCCACCCACCGACAGGTTTACCCTAGGGACGAAACAGAGGGAAAGCTGGTTGAACTGCTCTTCGAAATATTGACCATTCCAGTAGGTTTGGCTACCGCCGAACAGGCCATTCAGTGACGACTGCAGCGGGCCGCTCATATTGAGGAAAAATTCGGTCTCCTGTTCCAGCGCCGGTCTTTGTGATTGTATTCAATGGAGTGATGACGGTCGCTCAGCTGCGCCTGTTGACCATACTCCTGTTGTATCTGATCGGGATAGTCGGACTGCGAATACATGGTCTGGATTGAAACTGAGTCTCGAGCTGTCGGCCTCAGGACTGACCACCGTGTTGTCATAGGCATCGCCACTGCGATCAAGCTGGGAATGTGGGCCAGTGGTAGCGGAGTATGGACTCGAAGCAGCAGGGTGAACGCCTGCAGGCACTTCATTTTCTACTACTCGACGGTACGGCGCTGATCACTGGGTATCCCTTCCTATCCTGGTCGAGACACCGGACACAGTCATGATCGGCACGGCAGGGTGAATCTTTTTGTATTAGAGCCATAAATTGCAAAACAGCCCGGTTCTTCGCCGGCCCCCGGTTGCCAGGATCGTTTCCGAGCCTGGAGCGGATGCACCGACAAAAAAACAGGAAGCATCGCTGCTTCCTGTCTTCTGTCGATCTAGTTTGCTTGGTTGTTGATGCCCAGGCCTGACTACATCGAGGCGGCGGCCTCGAGGACATCGGTAAAGTCTGGTCGGTCCTGGTAACGTGCTTCGGCAAATTTGTGCTTGATAATTCCATCTGGAGAAATCAAAAAGATGCCAGGGTAGGGGATTCCATAGACCCGATGACCCGGTTCATAATCCAGATTGCGAATACCGAAGGCATTCACGTGGGTCACATCTTCATCATGAAGCAGTGGAAATTGGGCATCCTGATCTTCCTGTACAGTTTTCAGGAGCTCAACGGAATCATAAGTAATGGCGGCAACATTGATGCCCATTGCCTCGAACTGGTCTGAGATATCTATCAGCTGCACGAGCTGAGCTTTACAGAAGGGTCACCAGTCAAAGGAGCGACTCAGCATAAATAGCAGCCCCTTTTCCCCTGTTAATTCGTCGAAAGTGCGTAAGTTACCATCCTGGTCCGGTGCCGAGATATCGGGGATCGATGCACCTACCGGGAACTCTGTTGCCCACATAAATTCCTGTGCCATCGAAACCTGGAATGCCCCCAGCAGAATCAAGGCAAGGAAAAACTTGCTCACTGACCCGGCATGCGTGCTGCGGTTTTGCTTCATGGGATATCACCTCCAGTCAATAATTTTTGTTAGCCACAAGCTCTATTTTCAAAGGCTTCCTCACAATAGAACCGACGTCGGGGGGTTTTATTGCATTTATCTTGGAATTGGCCATAACACGGTAAATGTCATTGTATCTCAGTGTCGCCAGCGTCACGCAGGCCTAGTTTATGCTGTCGAAATTGGTAAAAAATCTGCCGCTGCGGGGCAGGTAATTATTCTTGCTGTCCAAAGAGAAAACCACGGCGCTGGAGCGACCAATGATCTCTGCGCGGGGAATGAAGCTGTAAACTCGGCTATCGGCGCTGTTATCTCGATTGTCGCCCAGCACGAAGTATTGATCTTGCGGCACGACGGTGGGGCCGTAGCTTCTACTGGAGCGACGGATGAAATGGCGGGACAGCCTGGCCTGGTGGGTCTTGCCCGGCAGATCCTCGAGAATGATGAGGGCGTAATCACTCCTCGACAGGACATGATAGTCGGTGGCCGTGCCGTTGATCACCAGCCCGTTATTCTGCATATAGATGGTATCGCCGGGAATGCCGATAATGCGTTTGACCAGGCGTTTATTGGCCTTCTTGGAGTCGATAATCACGACATCTCCGCGCCGGGGATCGGAAATTTCCGTCAACGAGATTTCCGTGAAGGGGATTTTGACGTCGTAGGCAAGCTTGTTGACCCAGACCTTGTCGCCATCAAGCAGCGTGGGTTGCATGGAAGCACCGGAGATGGAACTCAGGTCAGCGATTGCACTCTTGAAGAAGACGATACAGGCCAGGAGCAGGAAGAACTGTCGGTTCTCCTGCCAAAACACGCCTAAGTTTGTCCCTATTCTCTGGGAAATACTGTGTTTGTCTAAATTGCTCATAAGTTTCTGTTCGTGAATTACCTTTAAAGATCTACCGCTCTGAAACTATGTGTCTAGTCCTGTCCGTTTGGGGGCCAGTTTCGAAGCAGGCGGATCCACAACAGCGCCAAAATAGCTGCCCGACGTGCACATGTCAATTTATCCATTTATGGGCAGTAACTGCAAGCCGCAGGGCAGTGGATTGCGACTAGCCGCGCTGTACTACGGTGAGTCGTCCGTTGCAGAGGCTTTTGCGTGCCTGCTTGCAAATCTACGCAGCCTTCACTAACCTGTATGCTTGTACAGTATTTCTGATGGTTGCGGCTTCCCATGGATTCATCCCAATTTCACCCGGCTTGCCATAATTGGTTCAAGTCCAGGTTTGACCAACCTACTGCCGCTCAAGCCCAGGCATGGCCTGCGATCCGGGCTGGTCGACACACGCTCATCTGCGCCCCCACCGGTAGTGGTAAGACCCTGGCCGCATTCTACGCTGCCATCGATTCCCTGATCCGGGTCGGCGTCGATGGCCAATTGGGTGTGGGCGTCCAGGTGTTGTACATTTCGCCCCTGAAAGCACTGAGCAATGACATCCATAAAAATCTGGAATTGCCCCTGGATGGGATAGCAGAACAGCTACACCTCTGTGGGGAAGCTCCGGTAGATATCCGCATTGCCGTACGCACCGGCGACACGCCTGCCGCGGCACGGCAGAAAATGGCCAGAAATCCCCCCCACATCCTGGTGACGACGCCGGAGTCGCTTTACCTGCTACTGAGTAGTGCCAGTGGCAGAGCCATGTTGGCCAGTGTCAGCACCCTGATCATAGATGAGATCCACGCCATGTTGGGTGATAAACGTGGTTCCCACCTGTCCCTCTCTGTCGAACGTCTACAGCACCTGGTGCTGGCACACTCGGGGCAGACCTTGCAACGAATCGGCTTGTCGGCAACCCAGAAGCCTATCGAGATGGTGGCTCGTTACCTGGTGGGGAATCGCAATTACAACGAGGGCAACGTGGATTGTGAAATTGTCGATGTTGGCTTCCGGCGTCAAATCGATGTCAGTCTCGAAGTGCCGCGCTCACCCCTGTCGGCGCTGATGAGCAATGAAGTCTGGGATGAGTTATATCAGCGCCTGGTGGACCTGATTAATACCCATGCCACCACATTAGTGTTTGTGAATACCAGGCGGCTCTCGGAGCGACTGGCTCTGGCTCTGGCCGAGCGCCTGGGAGAGAACGCAGTCTGTTCCCATCACGGTAGCATGAGCAAGGAGCATCGGCACCAGGCCGAACAGAGACTCAAAGCCGGTGAGTTGAAGGTGCTGGTCGCAACCGCATCCATGGAGTTGGGCATCGATGTGGGCGCGATCGACCTGGTGGTGCAGTTTTCCTCGCCGAAAAGCATTGCCTCCTTCATACAGCGAGTGGGTCGCAGCGGTCACACCATCGATGGCATTCCCAAGGGCATATTATTTCCCTTGACCCGGGATGACCTGGTTGAGGCGACAGCGTTGTTGCACAGCATAAAACAGGGCGAGCTGGATCGCATCGTCATGCCGGAAAAACCCATGGACATCCTGTCGCAGCAGATTGTTGCGGAACTGTCAACGCAATCTCTCACTGCGTCAGCGGAGCCTGATGGCTGGGATGTGAACGCATTGTTTGAGTTGTTCGCAAATGCCTATCCCTATCGCGATCTCGATCGGGAAGAATTCGACACTATCGTTAAGATGCTCGCCGTCGGCTACGCCAGCAGGCGGGGCAGACGTGGCACACTCTTGCACTACGATGCTATCAACAATCGTCTGCGCGCCCGGCGCGGTGCCAATCTAATTGCCCTGACTAACGGCGGCGCTATTCCGGATATGTTTGATTATCAGGTGGTACTGGATCCGGAAGATGTTGTGGTGGGCAGTCTCAACGAAGACTTTGCCCTCGAGGCCTTGCCAGGTGATGTGTTCGTGCTTGGCACCCACGCCTGGCAATTGCTGAGGATCGATGGCTTGAAGGTTCGGGTCCGGGACGCACAGGGCATGCATCCTACAATTCCTTTCTGGTTTGGTGAGGGGCTAGGACGCACACGGGAACTTTCAGAGTCCGTGTCTCGATTGCGCCAGTGTGTAGCCGATTTGCTGCTCGATGACTCAGCCAACGCAGCCGTGCAGTGGGTGGTGGATGCAGCAGATTTGCCACGTGATGCGGCAACTCAGTTGGTTGAGTATCTGCAGGCTGGCATGAATGCGCTCGGTGTGATGCCGAGCCGGGAAACCATCGTCATGGAAAGGTTTTTCGATGAGATTGGAGATATGCACGTGGTGATTCATTCGCCCTACGGTAGCCGCCTCAATCGAGCCTGGGGCCTGGCGCTGCGCAAGCGATTTTGCAGGTCGTTCAATTTTGAGCTGCAGGCGGCGGCCAACGAAGACAGTATCGTCATCTCCTTGGGTTCGGTGCACAGCTTCCCGCTTGCCGATGTGTACAAGTATTTGCAGAGTGAGACGGTGAGGGATGTGCTGGTACAGGCGCTTCTGGATGCACCTATGTTTGAAGTCAGGTGGCGCTGGAACGCTACCCGCTCGCTTGCCATCCAGCGTAATCGTAACGGCAAGCGGGTACCGCCACAGTTTCAACGCATGGATGCGGAAGATCTCATCGCCCATGTTTTCCCCGATCAGATTGCCTGCCAGGAAAATCTTGGCGGCAGACGCGAAGTGCCTGATCACCCCCTGGTCAATCAAACCATTCATGACTGTCTCACCGAAGCGATGGACATCGATGAATTGACTCAACTCATTACCCGCATCGAGCAGGACCAGTTGACCCTCATCGCCAAGGATCTGCGGGAACCATCACCCTTCGCCCAGGAAATTATTAATGCGCGACCCTATGCCTTTCTGGATGACGCGCCATTCGAAGAGCGTCGCACCAATGCTATTCGGAATCGCAGTTGGGCTGATCCGGCGGAAACCCCGGATCTCAGCCTGCTCGACGCCGGGGCTATCGAACGGGTTAAGGCGGAAGCCTGGCCCGGGGTTAGCAATTCGGAAGAGTTGCACGACGCAATATTGGGCCTGGCGTATGTCACCACCGCGGAATTTGCATCACACCAATACGCTCAATGGCAGCAGGCACTGATCGCCGCCGGGCGTATCGAACTGCTTGATCTGCCAGGGTTTCAACTCTGGATAGCCACGGAAAATTTGCCTGTTTTCATGGCGGTATACGAGGACATGCACAGCACGGTATACGACGCGGTTTACGAGCCGGTTTACGAGGACATGCACAGGGGCGTGCAAGCGCGCAGTTCCTTACCCGGGTTTCTGCGCGATCAGCACTGGGAGCGCTCTGACGCCTTGCGGGAAATCCTGCGGGGCAGGCTGGAAGGCATGGGTCCGGTTACGGTGGCGAAACTTAGCTCGGAGTTACACCTTGAGGAGTCCAGCATCGGTGCTGCATTGACCGCGTTGGAGGTTGAAGGTTACGCATTTCAGGGCCGGTTTTCACCGCCGACCTCTGCTGACGGGGAGGCGGTGGAATGGTGTGAGAGACGCCTGTTGCAGCGCATTCATCGTTACAGCATCGATGCCCATCGCAAGAGTATTACACCGGTGTCCTTACAAACCTACATCGAGTTTTTGTTCGATCGTCATCAATTGCTGCCGCTTACTCAGGATGAAATTTCGGCGCCCGCCTCACTGGATGGACAAACACAGCTGCAAAATACCCTGAGCCTGCTAGACGGCATCCCAGCACCGGCTGCCAGCTGGGAGGCAGATCTTTATCCTGTACGCATCAAGGACTATGACCCCAGTTGGCTGGATGCCATGTGTATTAGTGGCAGGGTGGCCTGGGGGCGTTATACCTTGCCGGCGGCTTCGCTGCGGGAATCGAAGTCGAACAGCAGGAAATCGCCTGGTCCGATCAAGACCACGCCGATCACCGTGGTGTTACGGCAAAACCTGGATATTTGGCAGGCCCTGGCCAATTCGCAATTGCCGGAGGAGACACAACTTCAATACAGCGCGTCGGCCAGCCGCATCGAATCGGACCTGGAACAGCACGGGGCAAGCTTCTTCGATCAGATTCAGAGTCGAACCGGCCTGCTAAAAACCCAGCTCGAGGAAGGCTTGGCGGAATTGGTGGCAGGCGGTCGTTTGAGCAGCGACAGCTTTACCGGCCTGCGCGCCTTGCTGACCCCCGGCAGCAGGAAGCGAGGTAGCCATCGACGGCGGGGTCGCAAGGCGATGTTCGGTGTCGAAGATGCCGGCAGGTGGAGCCTGTTGGACACCTTCTCCCAAGCGGCCAAACCAGCCGAGCAGGCTTCCCGCTATTGGAATGTGCTGGATGAAGAACAACTGCAGCGGCTGGCGGGCGTCTACCTGTTGCGCTGGGGTGTGCTGTTTAGAAATCTGCTGGACAGAGAGTCTAAGGCGCCACCTTGGCGCGTGTTACTTGCCAGCCTGAGAAAAATGGAATTGCGTGGCACCATTAGAGGAGGCAGGTTCATCTCGGGCGTGAGCGGGGAGCAATTCGCTTTCTCCGAGACCGTCGACGCCCTGCGACAATTCAGGAAGGGGCAGGAAAAGCGCGCAGATCAAACCTGGATCTGCATCGCCGCCACCGATCCCCTGAATCTGATCAACCTGAGTTTGCCCAAGCGCAAACTCCCCCGCCTGGGCAAAAATCGGGTGTTATATCGAAACGGAATTGCCGTCGCCGTGCTGGAATCCGGGGATGTTCATTTTTTGACCGAGGTAGATCCGGACCGGC
The DNA here is from genome assembly GCA_913054495.1 of uncultured Gammaproteobacteria bacterium. GTDB lineage: Bacteria > Pseudomonadota > Gammaproteobacteria > Pseudomonadales > Pseudohongiellaceae > UBA9145. Next base: position 12,158 of record CAJXIY010000097.1, read on the forward strand.
GTTGGTTGCTACAGCAGATGTTGTTAAAGCGGAAATTTCCTACACGGTTGCGAAGCTATTTGGGCAAATAGAAAGAAAACATGAAAACATAGACACACACAGTAAAAAGGCACTTAAAAAAATATTATTCTTGAATTTGCATTACTGTGAATAAGTAAAAACCACTCTTCTTTCTATTGAATCACTCAGGCTTTATGTAACTTTAAGAACTGAAAACACAGTCCGGCAAGAAGCTGTTTTGTATCTTCAGTTTTCGTCGATTTTTTTAAAGGTATTTAGGAAGTGTTGCAGGCAGGCGTTTTTCTACCGAAGCGTTGATAAAAATGCTGTTCG
>CAJXIY010000098.1 GCA_913054495.1 uncultured Gammaproteobacteria bacterium
GAGCACGATGAAATTCATATCGACCTGCGACCCTTGGCGCAGTTCGCCGGGGCGCGGATTATTCAGGCAGAGGTTAAAACCATCGACCTGGATGCCAGGAAAATAATCTGTGACTCCAGGCCCGATATCGAATTCGATATACTATCTCTGAACATCGGCTCCAAGCCCGATGCGGCGAAGATTCCCGGCGCCGATCTCCACGCCGTCGGCGTCAAGCCCATTGGTGATTTTCTTCAGAGCTGGCAGGAAATTTACCGCAGCGCCATCGACGTTCTCGGCGACGACAGTGCCGAATTCTCACTGGTAATCGTCGGCGGTGGGCCCGCCAGTGTAGAGCTCGCCTTCGCCGCTCAACATCGCATACATGCGCATCTTGGAATCAAGTCTTACCAGGCATCCGGTCTGAAAATTCAGATAGTCACCGCCGACGATGGTGTGTTGAAACAGCACAACGACAAGGTGCGCCAGTATGTCAGGGAGGAATTAGGCAGAAGGGATATCGAGATTCTCAGCGATCACAAGGTAAAGCAATTTCAGGCTAACACCATCATCTGCGAAGATCGACGCACCATCGCTGCCGATAGAATAGTCTTCGCCACCGGGGCAAGTATCCCCGATTGGCCGGGAGAAATCGGTCTTAGGATTGGCGACGATGGCTTCATCGAAGTCAACAGCTTCTTGCAATCTACCAGCCATGAGTTTGTATTCGCAGCCGGCGATGCCGCCACCATAAAAGGGGAACCGAGGCCAAAGTCCGGCGTCTATGCCGTACGCCAGGGCAAACCTCTGGCGGAAAACCTGATTCGATTCGCCACCGGCAATAAATTAAAGATCTTCAAAGCTCAACAACATGCACTGGCCCTTATCAACCTGAGCAACAGGACGGCTGTCGCCTCACGCAATAATTTGTTTTTCAAAGGCAGGGCGCTGTGGTCCCTGAAAAATAAAATCGACACCGCTTTTATCCGCAAGTACTCCCGACTCCCTGAGATGCTAGTCCCGTTGGATGTGACCGCTGGTCTGGTGGACAGAGACACGGAAGAGCAACTGAAGAACCACGCCATGCGCTGTGCCGGCTGTGCTGCCAAGGTAAGCAGTGATGTACTTGCGGATGTCTTGCAAGACTTACCGCCTCATGCACAGGCAGACATCGTAAAGCCGGCTTCACAGGTTGAAGATGCTGCCGTGATCAGGCTGGATAATGGGCGGGTCCTGTTACAAAGCGTGGATCAGCTGAAGACATTTATTAATGATCCCTGGCTGTTCGCGAAGATCGCGACCAACCATTGTCTCGGTGACATTTATGCCATGGGCTGCTTCCCTCATTCGGCATTGGCCATCGTCGGTCTGCCCTTCGCTTCGAAAAAAATTGCCCGGCGTGAATTAAGAGAAATCATGCTCGGTTGCAGCGAGGCACTGCAAGAAAACGACTGTGCATTGATTGGCGGACATTCTGCCGAAACCGCGGAGCTGCAGTTTGGTTTATGCGTGAACGGTTTTGCCGACGAAGACGCGCTACTCGGTAAAGACGGCATGCAGACCGGAGATGTTGTTATTCTCACCAAACCCCTGGGCACCGGCACCTTATTCGCCGCCGATATGCGCTATCGTGCGCGGCATCGCTGGATCGACGCGGCCCTGCAACAGATGCTGATTTCCAACCGGGAGGCTGCGAGAAGTTTTGTCGACAAGCAGGCGAGCGCGTGCACCGATATCACGGGGTTCGGACTGGCGGGCCATCTACTGGAGATGATGAAGGCCAATAATGTGGAGGTCGAACTCCGTATCTGCGACCTGCCGGCTCTCGATGGCGCCCTGAATACCCTGGGAGATAAAATCTTCAGCTCCCTGCACCTGGATAACAAGCTGGTGCAGGAACATATCTATAATCACGAGGCCTTCCGGGACGATTCGATTTTCGAACTGCTGTTTGATCCACAGACCGCCGGTGGACTCGTAGCCAGCATACCCGAGGCCAGGGCAGAGGCCTGCCTGGCAGAACTCCGAGCCGCCGGATGCCCCCACGCCACCGCCATTGGCAGAGTCTCGAACACCGCTGCCGCCGCCCCTGCACTCATCCTGAATTAGCTGATATCCTATTGATATATAAAGGTTTTATATCTATTTATCCAGCCGTGGGCAACGCCGGTCACTGGAACTTGGCGGCACCCTGCGCTATATTCGCGGTCACATATTATCGTTGCTCTCGGCGGCAGACGGAAACCCGGACCAGGTGAAACAATGAAATTTTTTGTGCAGCTTCCAGTTAGAGCTAGCGGCAGAAGCCGGCGAGCGATCACAGTCTTCGCCTCGATCTGCCTGGCACCGGCACTGCTGTCCAGTGTCTCGATCTATGCCCAGAACGATGGGCGCGCCAATACCGTAATCGAACGCACCGGACCCACCATCGATGCCATTCTGGCGCAGAAGCTGTACCGCCGCGGCAACACCTACAGCAATTTGCAGCGTTACGATGAAGCAGTCGAGGAATACCGCAGGGCGATCAGCGCCGATCCCAACTTCTCCGCAGCGATTCGTAATCTCGCCAACACCTATTATTTTCTGGAACGCTATGACGAGGCCAAACCTCTCCTCGCCCGCTTCATCAGATTAGAAACCGAAACCACGGCTGCCTTGATCGCGGCGGTTTCCACATTAGGGGAGCTGGAGCGCGCCGATGGCAATTATGAAGTTTCCATCGGCTACGACCTACAGGCGATCGGTCTCGATCCATCGAATGATTCACAAATTCATGTCATGGCGAATACTTACAACAATGCCGGCGACGCGGATAAAGCCATCCGGATTTATATCAGAGGCATTAGCACAATTCCAGGCAATGGGTTTTTTGATCGCAGCCTCGGACGGATCTTCGAGACCGAAGGCCGCCTGGATGAGGCGCTGGCGGCTTATGAATCCGCCGCCGCCAAGAATCCGGATTCGGCTTTCTATGGGGATCTGGTCGATTCGATCCGCAGGCGGCTGAATCGATAGGCAGCCTCGAGTCAGAACCTGCATTCGAACGCGGCCTTTGCGTCGTTTTCCTGCTGGCAGATTGACTGCGCAATTATTCAAGCGCGGTTGACGGGCAGGCCTTCCTCATTCCAGCGCAGTAGTCCGCCACTTATATTTGCGACCTTCGGCCAGCCAGCTTCCCGCAATATATTATAGGCCAGTACCGATCTCTTGCCGGAACGGCAGAGAGTCATGACTGGTACCTTCTGCGGCACCTCGGCGATGCGGTCCCGCAGCTCATCCAGGGGAATCATCTGCGCCCCGCTAATGCGCGTACTCTCCTCTGCCGTTTCCACCGTGGTACGCACATCCAGAATATGAATGTTATGAATATGGCTCGCCACCCACTGTGGTGAGATTTCCAGCACACCGCTGTAAGTCGTCACTACCGGCGCCCAGTCCGGTTGCTCCGGCAGTTGATCATCTGCTGGTCGTCCGGCTTTGATATTCGCCGGTACCGCAAATTCAAGCTGCATGGGATGGGGTAATCGGATGTTATCCATATAGGTGACAAAGTCATTCTCATTGGCCTGCCCACCGATGCGAGGATTCAATTTTTTCTCCTCGCCGATACTACTGGCTGTGCGACCTGAATAATCATGAGCCGGATAAACGATGCACCGATCCGGTAGCGCAAACAGCCTGCCCTTGATGGAATGGAAAAGCTTCCGCGCGGATCCCTGTTGGAAATCCGTACGGCCACATCCCCGAATCAAGAGGCTGTCGCCGGTAAATATCATGGATTCATCTTCGAGTAGATAGCTGATACAGCCGGCCGTATGACCGGGCGTCTCGATAACGGTCAAGGCATGTGCACCAAATTCCACCCGGCTATCCTGGCTCAGGCTCCTATCCAACATTTCTATATTCGACTGCCCCGAGGCCATTATTTCGCAGCCGGTCATGTGTTTCATCAACCAGGCGCCGGTGACGTGGTCGGCGTGACAGTGGGTTTCCAGGCAAGCCAGTAGCTTCAGTTCCAGCTCACGCACCAGGGACAGGTCGCGCTCGTGCCGCTCGTATACGGTATCGATGAAAACTGCCGCACCGGAATCTGCGTCAGCCAGCAGATAAGAGAAGGTCGCGGATGTTTGATCGAAAAGCTGTTTAAAGATAAGTGATTCGGCCATGGCTAATGCGGCTCAGTCTCCGTTATCCGCCAGGGGTTGGTATTGATATGTTTATATAGCAATCGATATACGGAACCCACTGAATACGCATTCGGTGGGTTCCTAGACAAGACTGCTGAGGAAATCGCGAATCAGCCTGGCAGTTGCTTCGGGCTGCTCCTGTTGCACCCAGTGCCCGGCGCCAGGGACCACAGGCGTTGAGCGCATATCACTGCAAGCTCTCTCCTGCATACGCTCGTAGGCTCCAGGACTCTGATATCTGCCCCAGTCGCTGGCCCCACTGATAAACATGGAAGGCTGATCGATGGTTTTACCCGCGTACACCTGCATCTCTTCCGCGCCGATACCGGTGCCGCCCATGCGATAGGAATTCAAGCCACCTTGAAAGCTGGTGCGTCCGTACTCCAGCGCATAGACCCTTAATTCTTGTTCAGGCAGCCATTGATTGGCCGCGATTTCGGCCGCGGAGGGCATGACTTCCGCCACGGTTTCTGCCATGCCCTGGTCGAGGTTCATGATGTAGTAGTTCGGCATCTTCGCCCATTCCAGCGCGGTACGAGCAGCCAGGACATGGGGTTTGTTACCCTCCCAGTCGGCGCTCTTGAAATGATAGTAGCCACGAATAAAATCGTGAATGCCCTGTTCCGCGTGCCACATATTCTCATTCGCAGGACGGGTTCTGTAGTAGCGCTGATAGTGCTTTCGGGGCCGTGGCAACGCGGCAAGATCATCGTAAATGCTCGGCCCTGCAGCGGCGGCTATAGGCGCAGGATCATCTGCGGTGTCGAACGGCAGCACCGCAGTGCCACCAAAGGGTGCGCTCATAAGCACTACCGATCGAAAGATATCGGGACGGGTGACCGCGCACCAGGCAGCCACAGGTGAGCCGTAATCGTGACCTATCACAGCGGCGACCGACCTATAGCCAAAGGCCGACACCAGGCCCATTGCATCCCGTACCCGATTGAGCATTCGAAACGGAGTGAGATCCGTATCGTAATCCCGGCCCCATCCAGTGGTACGGCCGTAGCCACGAAGATCGGGTGCGATGACGTGATAGCCGGCCTCGGCCAGCGGAATCATCACTTTCCTCCAGCTATACGCCAGCTCGGGAAAGCCATGCAGCAACAGCAAGGCGCCTCGGCCGCTTACTTCATGCCCGGCCTCCAGTACATGTACCCGCAGGCCATTGATATCGTGAACAAAACGAGACCTGATGCCTGCCGGTAGCCACGCCGCAGGATAGGGTCCAATCGCATCGTCCTGGCTTTCGACCTGGGCAAACACCGTGCTGGCAACGACCGGGGCCACCCCCAGAAGCGACAGCGACGTGAGAAATTGTCTGCGCGAATATTCACTCATGGCTGTTGTCCTGCGGATCTCTCAATCGTCTCCCTAGAGACTTACCCATGCTCTGCGATCTTTTGTCCTACGCTGGCCTTTCCTGCGCTCCTCTCCTGTCCACGCCATCCCCTCCTGGTCCGCGCCCCTGCGATCGTTGTCTCTTCGATCTTCGTTCATCATTCAGTCCTCGAACCCTGGTTGAGTGCTAACTCCAGCCTGTCGACGCCCCGTTGCCCCGTTGCCGATAAGCGGAAACTACTATATTTTTGCCCTTACGCCAATTGTCGGCGCGTCCCCAATTTTCTTCAAGGCTCGCGGATATTTCCGAAAACCCTCTGTTATTGTCCATCTATAGTGCCTTTCGTCAGAGAATGAGCGTCTATGGGCCCCTATAGCAGGCGACATAGTTTATCTTATATGTTCGATACTGGCATAGGGTAGATACCAGAGATCCTTATTGCCAAAACCGCCGCTTCTTTCGGAGTCAAAGAAGAAGGTTTTAAAATCCGGCGAGAAGGCTGGACATCGATCATGACGGTCGGAGTTAACCGACTCGCCAAGATTGGTCAGCGTAGTCCATCCGCCATCGTTGGTTCTGGATGTCACATAAATATCTTCGCCCCCAAATCCACCTGCCCTGGTAGTGGTAACGTAAAGCGACTGCCCGTCTGCGGACGGCAGCGAGTGATGCTCGCTGGCTGCAGTATTTACATTCGGTCCGAGATTCACCGCCTGTTGCCATACGCCATCAATTTTTTCAGACATCCAGATATCATTACCACCGAATCCGCCGGGGCGCGTCGATGTCCAATAGGCGAATTCCCAATTTTCGCCGCTAAAATACAGGCAGTGATCAGCATCGGGTGAGTTAATCGGTGCATCGAGATTTTTCGGTGCAGACCATGCACCGTTGACAAGCTCGCTAACCCATATATCTGGCCCGCCATGCCCTCCCGGCCTGGTGCTCATGATGTAGAGTTGTTTGCCGTCTGGAGAAAGCAAGGGCTCGACTTCGACATATTCATCGGTGCTCAATGCGCTGACGATTTCAGGTTCTGTCCAGCTATCTCCTCGGCGATGAGCAACACAGATATCTCCTCCGATTCTGCCGTCCCGGTCGAAGCAGTTGAAATACATGGTTTGTCCGTCTGCTGTAAAGGTGGGTTCTGCATCTCTGGCTGCGGAATTAATGACGGGACCCATGTTGGTAGGTTCGAGAATTTGAGCCAACAACAACGAGGGCGTCAAAATTGAACCTAACAGGGCAAAAATGCCTAATCCAAATTTTCTTCTCATAACGATGCTCCAATAACGCTGCCCGGCTGCGTGACTGCGTCCAGTACCTGACGCCATTCGTTCACTTCAATAATCCCTGCTCTTCCATTCTGGCCGCGCGCAGCATGGCAGGAAGGGAATAATTTCCTTCATGGCAGGCATATTCATACAGCTTGTTTTTTGGGTCCATCCGACGCAGTGGAATTTCGGCCGTGAACGGCTCACTGTACATATTTTTATCGATGACGGTATAGCGAAGCAGCAACTCGTTGCTGGAGACCCGCGTGTATTCCTCGCTTAACTCGAATGCGCCGGAAGAGCGTAAAATACCCGTGGACTGCTCCGGCCTGAAATTATTGCTATGAACCATCAGGGAGTTGCCCTCGTAATAGGCGACCGAGTCTCCCATCCACTTATCTCCGGGGTAGTTAGTAGTTTCATCGCTGAGGCGAATAATTCGAACCATACTAAAATACTCTCCCAGAATGACCACGTAATTTTCATTCTGGACAATCTGGAGGTTGCGCACTGGATTATCGCCGCCGGGGTTACCGGTGCCAACGCCACCGAATACTCCCAGCAGTGGCACCTGGGTTCCAGGACTAAGGCAACGTTCGAGGACGCCTCTCATCTCCGGACCATCGAAGCGGCCGAATCCCTGCTCACGCCATTCGGCGTATATATCCCTGGACCCAGGTAAAATCGGCATCCTGCCATTCTCAGGATCGATGATGAATGATGTTCGATATTCACCACGAACCCGCGCAATCTCGGTCGGCATGATTTCATAGTTACCATCGGCCTGCTGATCGATAATACCACCAGTCGCCGGCGCCGACCGATGGGGATCCAGCGCCGCTACTCTTGCCCGATCCAGGATTTGAGCGCGATCCACGAGTGATTGTGCCTGCGCTTCAGAGTATCCCTGGGTGGTACCCAGGTGCACAGGCCTTTCCAAGGGAGTTTGCGAAGGATTTGTCCATAAACCCTGCAAATCCGGATAGCCATGTTCGGTTAAGGGTACAACATAGGGATCGGATTGTTGGGCAAGAACCCCACTACAGGCTGATACAATAACTGTAATGACAATACCACGACATAAGGTCATTAAATGTCCTCGCTGTCGAGTCCGCAGCACTCGAAAACGCAGAGTGGCTGCACATTTACAAACACAAGTCACTGGATAGTAATTAAGGGTTTGCCGGAACTTATGGCGTTGATAGCCTCGACATTGCCAACATCCTGTTGATGCATCTGCAACAATGTTCGGCATCGTCTCCTGGGAACTCGGCTACGCACGCTGGCCCGCTCTTCGCAATAAACTTGCTCCCACTGACCCACGGTCTGGTTGTAGGCGAGAATTTCCTCGTCACTCATGGCATTAAAATTCATGGCGGCCGAGTTACAGGATACGAGGAAAAACAAGGCTACCGATAACAACGATATCATTTTCATTGTGAATTCCCTTGCCTGTAAATGTTGGATTGGCTGTTCCATAATACCAAATGATTGCCTTCTTTGGCATCAGGAATACAGCAATCTCAGATTCCACAAGCCGCGTCCGCTACAAGCGGGGAAAGTCATCACTCGTCGCAAATTGGATATAACCCTGCGCCATTGCACGGGCGCAGTCGCCCGGCGTCGGGCCGCCATCAAAATATCCCTGGCAGGGCTCTTCCACCAGCGCGGGCAACTCCCTTCTTACCCAGTCGCGAGCATCATAGTATAGCTGAATATCATCTGAACTGGTTTCCACGGCAGTGATTGCCGTATCGGTAAAGGTAATCTCAAATGTATCTGTTACGTCAAAATCAATTCCCAGGGCAAGCATGGGGTCGTCCTCGACTGTAATCGAACAACTGACAACATTCGCGGCTTTAATTTCGCAGTGTTTACGATCTACAATTTTGTAATTACCACCCTCGGCCCAACCCTGGTAATACGTGATGGCCAAGACTGATCCCGCCGCCGATGAAAGCGTGGCTTCGAGTGCAAGGGGATCGAAGGAATAGAACACGTCGATAAATGCTTCGGCTGTCGACAGATAGGATTCGTCATCGATTTGAATTGTGGTTTCAACCGATGCATCACATGCCAGCAGTGCGATAAGCATGACGAGTTGGCTGCTAAGACTTCGCATTATTCTTGATTTAGGGGACCAACTTAGGGGACACCCATACCTTACACCCTACCTTAGTAAGGGTAACTTGGAAGCCTTGACATCCCGGGCCTCCACCATTCCGGTAGGGGAGCCCAGGTATCACGATTTGGCATCTCCACCTTCGGCAGACTCTGGGCGTCGAGCACCGTGCCTTCCTCGACGACGTCGTTCAGAAACAGCAGATAGGCCGTCAACGCATAGACTTCATCGGCGCTGAGGGTTCCCTCTTGATACAGTGGCATACCGCGATTGATGAAATCCCATACCGCCGTCGCGTAGGGTGCGCGAATCGGCAGTACTCGCCCCAAAGCCCAAGGGCCTGCATCTGGCCCTACATCGCGTTTGACCAACCTGGGAGCGGGGCCTCCCGTCCCTGTGGTGCCGTGGCAGCCGGCGCAGGCTTTCTCCAGATAGAGCTGCGAGCCTTCGCCCACCGATCCGCTACCTGCCGGGAGTTCCTCTCCCGTTGGACTGATGGAGATATCCCAGGCACGGATTTCTTCTGCGCTCGGGGTCCGTCCCAGACCATAGGTAGGCGACTGGGCTTGCACGGAGATTCCTAACATCAGCGGCAAAGGCAGAAGCAGTCTAAGAAATCGCATTGTGAACGCTCCCATCGCTCTCGACCCGCCATGGCTGAATCGAATTGTCCTGACCCTTCACTCTGGCTGGCTGGCCCCGCTGGGTCCAGTACTCGATAGCCTGGACTCGCGACGGTTGTACACTGCCTAGTACGTCTGTGCAGCGCGACTGCAGCTCGCACTCCTGTCCGTCCCACTCCCAATTGAACGTGAATCGAGTATGAGCCATAGGATGTGCCGTCCCGCGAATTTCGGCGTCAACCCAGCTGCGACCACCGTCGGTGGTTACTTCCACCCTGGCAACGGCGCCACCACCGGACCAGGCCAGGCCACTGACCTCATAGAATCCGCGGCCAGGCAGCTGTTGCCCTCCGGACGGATAGGTAATGACCGATTTCGGTCCGATCTGCATACCCAGCGCGGCATCATCGGAGTCCTGCCGAAGATGCCCGTAGTCGTTGTAGGTCATGTAGAACTGGTCCACCACCTTGATGCGCCGCAGCCACTTGACGTTAAGGATGCCTTCGAAGCCGGGAACCAGCAGTCGCAGCGGGAAGCCTTGCTGGGGCCGTACCGCCTCGCCGTTCATGCCGTAGCACACAATACAGTCGTCCATGGCCTTCGCCATGTGAATACTCGACGCCCCTACCACATTCTCTACCCCTTCTGCCACGATCCAGTCGCCCCCGTCTTGCACGCCAGCCTCCTTCAGCAGCGTGGACAGCAGCACGCCGGTCCATTCGGCGCAACTGGTCATGCCATGGGTTTCCTGAACTGTCCGGTGACGGCGATTGGCTCGATTCCCCGCACACTCGATAAAATGCATGCGGGTCACGGAAGGCAGACGCTTCAACTCTTCCATGGTGAAAACCAGCGGATTGTCCACCATGCCGTGGATCATGAGCCTATGCTTCTCGGGATCGATGTCCGGAACGAAGGAGCCACGCGTGGTGCCCATATAGTGGAGCGAAGATGGCGTGATCACCCCTACTGAATCTTGTAGCGGCGCCGCAATATGAAAGTCCAGCCCGAAGGTATCGGGTGATGCTCTGCCCCCGTGCGGTATGCGCACCGAGGTCACGTAACTGGAGCGCTTGCCATAGCCGACTAGTTCATCGGTGCCCTGGATGAAGGCTTCAGGCCCTTCCAGCTGGCCGCTCGCGGACTTCGCTACCGCTCCCAGGGTCACGCCACCGGCCAACGCTACCCCGCGCTTCAGGAATTCCCTTCGATCAGATCGTTTTGAACCCATGGTTCTCTCCTAGTCAGCTAAACTTACCCGAAAATCGTTTCTCCCCCCGCCAAAAGTATACTCAATGCGTTATAGGCAAGCAACGAATAGGGAAACCACTCAAATCCAGCCCCAATTTCCAAGCAAATGAGGTATTCAGAGGCCTGGGCTGGACTCTTCGTCCAAATAAGGAGGCCACCGGATAGCGAAGTTGATACCGCCGCAGGTCGATGCCCTCAGGAGCACTAAAATCCCGGGGGGATCATTATCCACAATTCATTATTCAGCCAGAGTCTCGTCTATAGCACGATACCGGGCCGCGCGGTGGGCGGAGTATTCACGGCCAGGAGGGGACATTGTTAAATCGACCCATTGGATCTCGCAACTGCCGAGCCATCCCCATATTCCGGGATGTTCCGCTGGTAAACGCGCCAATAGTGCCTCACCCCCGTGATCTGTTCCTTCCCGTCTGCACCAATTACTTTCGTGACGGGGTCCCTCCCAATTAATTGGGCAACTTCGGCTCGATCGGCGACCAATGCCACCGTCATTTCGTAGATCTTTCCGTCGATCTTAATGCGTACGCGCGGATCGCGTACGATGTTGGCCCACCACGCTTTCGAGTAGGGGAACTCCTTTTGTAGTCTGAAATCTTGTTCGCTTCCGCCTATGTAGAGTTTGTCGCCGCGGGCAGTAGGGTTGATCGTGACCGAGTGGGGGATCCCGAACCGGGTACGAGTCTCGAGCATTATCGAGTTTTTGCGGATCGGGTCGTTGACTTCGTTGACCCAGTCCCAATTCGTCACTGGTTCACGGACGACCTCCCCTGTGAGCCACAATCCCGGCCAGGCAGTCCGGCCGCTCTCGGCAAACGCTTCGCTACTGGGATCGATGTATCGGGGCTCCAGGCCGGTCACGCGCAGCGTCAGGAGTGATACGACCACGAGGGCTCCGACAACCAGTAGGCCAACTTTCAACGCACGCATCATCTTAATTCTCCCTGCGGTGTATAAAAGAATTAAAGGTATCTCCGACACTGGGGATTGTCTAGTTTCGTGAGCGTTGGGCCATGTGCTGGTCTGTAATCAATGCTTATATGCTTCAAGAAAATGAATTGTTCAACTTATTATTTTATATTCTTTTTCCCGGCGTCTGCCCTTACACTCCTTGTTGCATGACACCTAAATGTAACCAATACAAGACTGAAACCACTAATTTAGATGACGGATACAGAATTCAAGGCACCAGAAGACGAGTATCAAGGCTTTCCACTCGAGTTAGGCCTTGTCACCTCGGTGTCTATGACACTAGACGGGGGGCTAGATACCATTCAAGCAAGGGGGTATACACCCCGCTGGAGACTAGGAGCCCCCTATATCTCGACGGGACTCATATTCCAGATTTTCTAATTTCCGCTTCCGGCCAG
>CAJXIY010000099.1 GCA_913054495.1 uncultured Gammaproteobacteria bacterium
TGTATGCCGGAGAACTCTAAAATGGGATGCCCCTATTCTAGGGGATGTTTACACCAGTGGCGGGCACATCGAGATAGGCAAAGTTACAGCCGGCGATGTCAATGCAGACACCTCGGGTGGTCCTATCACCATAGACGATGTCGAAGGCGATGTGGTGGCGGATACTTCCGGCGGGCGCATTACCATAGGCAATGTCACCGGCGATGTAAATGCCGACACCTCCGGCGGTCGCATCCAAATTGGTGATGTGGGTGGTGACTTGGTGGCAGATACCTCCGGCGGTAATATTGAAGTTGGCAGCGGCGGCGGTACGGTAGAGCTGGATACGTCCGGCGGCTCCATTCGTGCAGCCTGGGCCACTGGTGCAATATCTGCCGACACCGCTGGTGGCAATATCTTTCTGGCCGGTAGCGATGTCAGCGTGTATGCCGACACCTCCGGAGGCAACATAGAAATTTTGGGTAGTGGCGGGCCCGTGGAGGCCGATACTTCCGGTGGCAGGATTACTATTCGAGGCACGATGGGTCCGGTACACGCGGATACCGCCGGTGGCAGCATCGACGTAGATTTGAGTGCAGTCAGGGGTACTATCGGGGGGCGTGTTGAACTGGAGACCGCCGGTGGTGACGTCACCATACGTATCCCCAGTAATCTCAGCGTCAGCATCGACGCAGAAATTCGAATATCACGTCGATCTCGTGGTGACTATCCAATCTACAGCGACTTTCCCATGACCACCTCCGAAGAAGATCGACGAATTATCGGCAGAGGCGATATCAACGGCGGTGGCGATCGCATCACTCTGGAAACCATCAACAGCGACATCCATATTATCAGCGTGACGAACTGATAGTCGACGCAGATAAAAAAACCGGAGACAGTGGCTGTCTCCGGTTTTTTCATGTCTGCCGATATTCGCGCCCTGGATCTGAGCTTAGGTGACCAGCGATAACACAATCAGCTCATCCGGAATTTTGTGTTTAATTTTTTCGTGCAGCCGTGGCAGTTTGGACCAGTGCAGACCGCCTTTCAGATGATGGGCCGTGTGGTAGCCAAGGTTTCCCGTCAATAAATTGTACAGAGGATTGAGGTTGTTATAAGAGGCCGTGTAATCGTCGTCAGTCTTAAGGCCTGCGTGATGATCGTGGGTTGCCCAGGCGGTCAAAAACAGGCCCATCAACATCGGTAGGATAAAAACCAGAAGTCCAGCTACGGGTCGATAGGCGACCAGCAGTGCGACCAGGGTAAAAGTCAGGGCAGAATAGAAAAAGAATTGCTTCTGTTCTTTAGGGTAATCTTTACCTACTTTATAGCCACGATAGTAGGCCGTAGCGGCGACGATGAAGCTATATTCCAACTCACCCATCTGCGTGCCATCCTTTCTGAGCCAGCGACTCTCGTCCTTGGTCTGATCCAGGTAGTGCTGGTGATGCCCGTGCACATGATGCAGGACCCAGAGATTTGTGGTTACACCGGTATGCAGCGCATAAAAGAATTCGAGCACGCGATTGGGCAGGGCAAAGCGAAACGTGTGTGTGTGTTGATGATGATGATTCCAGGCACAGATTTGAGACTTGGGAATAATCGTCGCGTAGAAATAAAGACCCAGAACATAGGGATTATCCACCAAAAAATAAAGGCAGAAATCCAATGTGCCCAGGGCCAGGATGAGGGTGACCGGTATCCGGTCCGCGGCATGTTTAAACACTTGCAACTATTTTTCACTGCTATATTTAAAAATTCAGCCGCAGATTATCACACTAACACGGCCCAGGTCTGCTACTAATGTCTCAGCTTGGCTAATTTGGCCACGGGATTTCGCCTATTCAACACTATCGCCCCTATTCTCGCTGCTAAGGTGCATGAGCGCCGGGTATAGCCGGGCTCAAAGTGGGTTCATTCAGCTGGCTTATTCGTACCTGAGTGCGTCGATGGGGTCGAGATTGGCGGCCTTGGCGGCCGGCAGGATGCCAAACAGCACGCCGACGAAGCCGGAGAAACCCAATGCCAGCGCGATTGACCACAATGGAATACTGGCCTGGGGGAACGAGGGGATAGTATTAGAGATCAGGGTACCGAGGCCATAACCCAGGGCCAAGCCAATCAGTCCCCCGAGCAGGGACAGTAACAATGCCTCGATCAGGAATTGCATCAGAATGTGATGGCGTTTGGCACCGATCGCCTTGCAGATACCAATCTCTCGGGTTCTTTCCGTCACCGACACTAGCATGATATTCATGATGCCGATGCCACCCACCAGCAGAGAGATGCTGACGATGCCACCGATGACGATAGTCACCATATTGATAATGCTATCGAAGGTTTCCATAAGTTGTTCGGCTGTCTGAATCGTAAAATCGTCGTCCTCTTCACTGCTGAGATCGTGCGCATTTCGCAGCAGAGTAGTTAGCTGTTGAGCAACAACATCCACTTCGGCGGTGGCGCTGAGGCTGAGTTGGATCTGGATGTCGGTGCGAGCCTGGTTCCCCTGCAGACTGCGCATGGTGGCATAGGGCATCAGCACAATGTCATCTCGGCTCTGTCCCATAATGTCACCTTTGGGCTCTAGCAGTCCGACAATTTTGAACCATTCGCCGCCAATATCCACATACTCATTGACGGGGTTTTCAGGCAGATTCAGATTGTCTCTGACTTTTTCGCCAATGATGGCTATTCGCCTTCTGGTGTCGTTATCACTCGGCGCCAGGAAGCGTCCGGAGGAAATATAAGACTGGGATACTTCTTGGAAAGCATAGGTAGTTCCCATGATCTGGCTGAAAGCCGTCTGTGAGCCAAATTTTATTTGCGAGGAGCGGGCGGCATAAAGAATCGGTGTAATAGAGGCGATACCCTCGCCGCGCCTGGAGATGAGTTCCAGGTCTTCCGGCGTGAGACGGGCTCGGATGCCTTTCATCTGGTCTTCGAACGGGGTGTAGGACCGTATCGTCAGGCTGTTGGAGCCTAGTGAGGCGAAGGTGTCGCCGATAAAGGAACTCATTCCCTCTGTTACCGAGATTACCGCGATCACACTGGCCACACCGATGACGATGCCGAGGGTGGTGAGGAAACTGCGCAGACCATGGGCATAGATGGATATCAGCGCAGAGCGTGAACTTTCAAACAGGACGAAGAACATCAGTGAGTCACCGCATCTAGCACAGTATCGCTGTCATTAAAAATCTTGCCGTCTTTCATTTCTATCACCCGTTTGCAGTGGCGGGCAATTTCATCCTCGTGGGTAACCACAATCAAGGTGTGCCCCTCAGCATGCAATTCATCGAACAATTGCATGATTTCGATGCTGGTTTTAGAGTCCAGATTGCCCGTCGGTTCGTCAGCCAGCAAGATGGATGGAGTGGTTACCAGGGCTCTTGCGATGGCCACACGCTGTCTTTGACCACCAGACAATTGATTGGGCAGGTGATGGGTACGATCATCCAGGCCAACCCGCGTTAGCGCGTCCATGGCCATTTCTTTGCGCTGTTTCAGCCTGATATTGCGGTAGACCAGTGGTTGCATCACGTTGCCCAGTGCGGTCGAGCGGGGCAGCAGGTTAAAACTCTGGAAGATGAAGCCAATTTCCAGATTGCGAACCTCCGACAACTCATTTTGATCCATCATCTCCACGTTCTTGCCATTGAGGTGATACTGACCATTGGTTGGCTTGTCCAGGCAGCCCAGAATATTCAGCATCGTTGACTTGCCGGAACCGGAGGAGCCGATGAAGGCCAGGTAGTCGTTCCTGAAGACATCGATGTCGATACCGTCGAGGGCCCTGACTATCTGGTCGCCCATCTCGTAATACTTGGTGATAGATTTCAGTTCGATAAGTGCCATTTGAGGTTCTGCGTGCTTTATCTGGGGTGGCGGCAGATGGTTATAGATCGACCAGGGTCGAATCTAATCGATCGCCTTCAAGCAAGTGTCGCAATTCCTGGTCAGGGCCGACTATAACTTCTATGTTGCTGTCAATCTCGCTAATCAGCTCCTGATATTCATCATCGGATATTCCCACTTCAACCTTGGTCTTGCGGGCGATGCCATTATCGTTGACGAAGATGAAATACTCGCTCCGCAACTCCGAACGGTCTTCCTCGAAGATAAGGGCCTGTATAGGCACGGCGATAACTTCCTGATCCTGGCGGGTGAAGATCTCCGCACGGCTGGACATGCCAGGACGCAGTACAACCTCGCCGGCATCGGTAATATCGATTTTTACTGTGAAACTGAGGCCCTGCCGGCCTGGTGCGATTTTCGCGGTGTTCGCAATATAGCGCACGATGCCCAGCATGGGTTGGTCAGGATAGGCGATCGCCACGATCTCTACCCGTTGGCCTACTTCGACCGTAGCCACATCAGCCTCATCCACCAGCACTTCGGCATAAATACTGTCGGGATTTGCAATGGTCATCAGCGATGATCCGGGAATATTGGTGGCGCTGGCAATGGCGGTTTCACCTACCTTGATATCGAGGCTGGTGATAACACCATTGATGGGAGAGACAATCTTGGTCTTGCTGAGCTGATCATTCATCTGATCCAGCTGCGCCCTACTCTGCGCCAGCCGCTCTCGCGAAGATTTCAGATCGATATGGGCCAGGTCCAATTGGTTTTTAGCGTCATCGAACTCACCATCTCCGATCATCTTTTGTTCATGCAGAGATTTTGAGCGAGCAAATTGCCGGCGTAAATTCGCGATGCGGACTTCCTGTCGCTCTATATCGATACTATTAATCCGCACCGCCGCCTCTGATTGTTCCATGCCGGCGACGAAATTGACGTCATCTACCTGCAACACGAGCTGGCCCTGGTGCACGACATCGCCTTCCTCGACGAAGAGGCCGGCCACTTTGCCGATGACTTCTGAGGAAAGCATGACTTCCTCTTCATGGGCGAGAAAGCCTGAAGCCAGAATCGATGGGCTGATGATGCGTCGCGACAGCGTGGATACATTCACCTCCTTGGCATTGGTACCGAACACCGCCCGATTGATGAAGGGAAGTGCGATAACGGTACCGGCGATAAGGACGATGAGAATTAGTTTCTTGGCATTCATAAAGCGTGTTCATTCTCCGCAGGGCTTGCTACTGCCTTATAACGGCTCGGCTACACATATAACGGCGCCGCTGCACTGAAAGTTACAAAATCGGGTCGAACCGTAGCACATATTCGTTTATGTGAGTGCGAAATACGCCCAAACCCCAAGTATTAAGAGATAAGGCGCCAAAACGATGGCAAGCGCCTTCACTAAACTCGATTCCAGGCATTGTTTATAGGCCATTACTGTGAGCGCCACACTCCAGATCATGGTCAGGTTGAGCGAAGTCATGAGGGTTTGTACCGCGCCATTGCTCGATTGCATGCCCAGATTTGCCAGCGTCAGCGGGTCCAGGTCATAGGCGCTCAGTTGCCCATTGGGGCTGAGCGAGATCGTCACTACGATACCGATTACGGATAACAGGGAAGGCAGGCTGGTCCACAGCACCAGAGAGAACCAGTTAGTGAACTTGTACCGGTCTCCGTTTAGCGCCGAAGCCATGCTCAAATAACCCGCCTGTAACACCCACAATAACAGGAGTCCAAAACCACTGCCGAGCACCCCAAACATCTTGAAGGTGGTCTGAGACAGGAATTGCATGGTTTCGCGAGCAGCTTCCAATTGCGCCTCAGTTATTTCTCTGGCAGATCCGGAGATGGTGTCATCGATGAACCAATCAAAATCCACGATGCTGAAATACCAGAACATGGTGGCTATGGTACTTATCATGATCAGGGCGAGTGGGAACAGTTTGCTGGGGCGTTGATCGAGTTCCCTAAATGCTTCGGCGGGGGCGGTGAAGATGTTGATGGCCGTGTTGATCAGACCTGCGGGCTCTGTCTTTAGGGGTAATGCGGATTCGACATCAGTCATGGCAAACTTCCTTATCGATTATTTTCGATCTTAGTGTGACCTTGGCGCCATTAATTTACAACGGGTCACGATAAGCGACCGCTCATTCCGCCAGTCCTTCGACAAGGATGGGGGCGCCTCATCTCAATTCAAGTGGAGAATAGGCCGATTACCGCGCTAGCGTGGGATCACACGCGGACCTTCGGCCCCGAATCTTTGCCGTGGGGCCAGTCGCGGTGTCCGGTGCGAGAATGCTATTCAACCGCTTTTTCCAGAGCCCGCAGGTAGGCTGGTCTGGACAGGTTACGCTCCAGGTAGGCATTCAGAACCGGATAAGCGTCAATCTGTCCCAGTCGCCTGGCCAATGAGACGACGTAGCTGATACCGAAATCGGCGGCGGAGAATGAGTCACCCAGGATGAACGCATTGTCTCCCAGTTGCTTGGCTATATGATTCAGATGCAGTTCGATTTCTTTGTCGCTGAAGCGACCCAGCGCTTCATGGTCCTCACCGGAGCGGGTCAATAACATATTCATAAGCAGTGGCATGAAAACGGATCCCTCCGGGTAATGTAACCACTGGGTAAATGTTGCCCAATCTTGCAGATCGCTTCGTGGTGGAGAGAATCGATTGTCGCTGTCGAATTTCTCCAGCAGATAAGTAGTAATGGCACTGGATTCGGCAAGCATCAAGTCGCCGTCCTCGATCACCGGCGATTTACCCAGGGGATGCACTGCCTTCAGATCGTCTTGCGCGCGAAACGTGGCGGGATCTCGATGGTAAATTTTTATCTCGTAAATTACCCCCAGCTCCTCCAGTTGCCATACGGTGAACATCGAGCGACCTACGCGCAGATGGTGCAATAAGATCATGAAAATCTCCTGTCAAATTATCCAGTGTTGAAGCTTCGCCAGGCCAGGAACCCGGCCATAGTCGCATGTTGATAACGCTTCGGCTACAGTAAGCCCGCCTGCAGTCGACCAAGCCTGAACTTATGCAGAATCCCGAATCCATAAGCTACCCATACCTGCTGCAAAAAGCCTGGCCGATTATCTTGGCCAACGCAGCTGTGCCGCTACTGGGACTGGTGGATACGGCGGTTATCGGCAACGTGGGCACGGTGGAAGATCTGGGAGCGATTGCGTTTGGCGGGCTTATATTCTCATTTGTTTATTGGAGTTTTGGTTTCCTGAGAATGGGCACCACCGGTTTTGTCGCGCGAGCGATGGGCGCGGGGGATGATGTTGAAGTCCGGGCTGTGCTCGGGCGGGCGCTACTCTTGGCCTTGAGTCTGGGAGTCATGCTTATAGCCCTGCAATGGCTGATCCGCCTGGCAGCATTTTCGCTGCTCGACGGCAGCGAAGCTGTTGAATCGGTGGCCAGGGAGTATTTCAGTATTCGTATCTGGGGCGCGCCGGCCACGCTGGCGACTTTCGCGTTAATGGGCCTGTTAATTGGTCTGGGCAATAGCCGGCAACTCTTGCTGGTTCAGCTATTTCTCAATGGGTTGAATATCACACTCGATATCTGGTTTGCCGGCTTCCTGGATTGGGGCGTGTCTGGTATCGCTCTCGGCACGGTTATCGCGGAGTGGAGTGCGGTGATTTTTGCCGCCTGGTTGATCTATGCCGAGCTCAGTAGAAGAGTGCCACCTCGGCATTCGTTCTGGCCTATGACCAGGATTCTGGATCGGGGGGCCTTGGCAAAGACCCTGTCGGCGAATGGGGACATCATGATTCGCACGCTGTTGCTGGTGTTCTCATTCGCATTTTTCATTAATCAGAGCGCTCGCTTTGGCGATGTGGTGCTGGCGGCAAATCATATTCTCCTGCAGCTTATTTCATTTGCTGCGTTTTTTCTGGATGCCTATGCCTTCGTCGTCGAGTCATTGGTAGGATCTTCAATCGGCGCCGGGCGCAGAGATATTTTCGACAGGGCGGTGAAGAGATCCACTGTGTTGGCATTAATCACGGCAGTGTTGTTGGCATCCGGGGTCTGGTTGTTCGGGGAGTTTGCCGTGGCTGTATTGACCGATTTACCCGAGGTCAGAGTCGCCGCAAATTCGAAGCTATTCCTGGCAGCGATTTACGTGTGTATTTCTTTCGCGGCGTTTCAACTGGACGGAATCTTCATTGGCGCGTCCGCCACCGCTCAAATGCGCAACGCCGCGTTTATTTCTCTGGCGGTATTCCTGCTGGCGTGTTGGTTGCTCATCGATCGCTTTGCCATAAACGGACTGTGGTGGGCAATGATTATTTACGTGGCCGCCAGAGCAGATGCACTGCTGCTGTTTTACCCTGGACTAAGACGCTCCATCCCACCAGGGCCTGGGCCATGATCCCCTATTGCGAGGATCGATGACCTGCCGATCAATAAATTGAATCGTCGTCGGGGATTATATAGGCTTCCAGGTCCATCCTCTGCAGTGATGCCCCGTACAATACTACTCGGCCGTGATATCTGACCTCGCCAGTCGAGGTGAATTCGAAGCTGTATTTGCGCCTGAAGATCAGCGACCCTTTCTCGTTCCTAACCAGCCACACTCCCCTCAACACCAAGGTCTGATCCAGCAACTGCAGGTTTTGTTGCTTGCAATAGCGAGAGACATGGGCGAGGGCGCCATGTTTGATCTTGTCGCTGCGCCACCAGAAACTGATGAAGGCGGCGACGACGGTAGCCCAGAACAAGAGGGAGAGAGACATTGATGAAAATCCCCAGGTGGTTTAAGACTGCTTATGCTACATGCAAAAAAAGAGGCTTCAATACCAACCGAGGCTTATCAGCTGGTCTCGGCTTCGCGGGCCAGGTACTTGGAGATGTGGGGCTGCAGAATTTCCAGTGCGGTTTGGTCGCAGGGGGGCAAGTCGGCATCGGTGGTGGCGAGCGGGGTGACCCGATCTCCCCACTTGATTACAGCGGCACCCCAGCTCAGGCCGGCCCCAAATGTGGCAGACAAGATGTAATCACCGGGCTTGACGCGACCCTCTTCCAGGGATTCGGCCAGAGCGACGGGAATAGTCCCGGCGGACGTGTTGCCATATTTGTGAACATTGATGAATACCTTGTCTTCTTCGATGCCGATACGTCTGGCCAGGGCATCCAGTATTCGCTTGTTGGCCTGATGAGGCACCACAAGATTGATGTCTGCCATACTCAGGCCAAGCTGGTCGAGTACATCTTCGCAGGCTCTGGCCATACATTTTACTGCCCGCTTGAACACTTCCTGGCCTTCGAAGTTCCAATTAATATAAAGAAATTCTTCGGACAGACGACTGTAAGCCGAGCCTAGGTTGGTAATCTGAATTGCGTATTTCGCATCCGATTCACAGCCGATTTTTGCGGCCAGCAAACCAACCCTCTCTTCGGTCGCCTCGATGACAACAGCGCCACAGGCATCTCCGAATAACACGGCGACATCACGCTGGGCCCAGTTCATGTAGTGGGAAATAAACTCTCCTCCGATTACCAGAACTTTCTTATGGGCGCCGGTACGAATAAGATTGGTACCAATATGCAGTCCGTAGAGGAACCCTGTACACGCCGAATTGATATCGATGGAGGCGGCATTTTTTGCGCCGATCGCATCCTGAATGATGGATGCGGTGTTTGGACACAGGGAGTCATTGGTAAGGCTCCCAAGCAGAATCAGATCCAGTTCCGCCGGGTCAAGATCGGCGGCGGCGAGGGCACGTTGCGCCGACACGATAGCCATGTCGGAGAAATTGCAGTGGCAAATTCTACGTTCCTGAATGCCGGTCCGACTGGTAATCCACTCGTCGGTGGTATCCATGAATGTGGTCAGGTCTGCATTGCTCAGTACCGCAGGTGGTACGCATTTACCCCAACCGGTAATCTCTGCAAACAGCATTCATTCTCTCCGGGGTGGTGATCATGGCGTCGATGGGAATCGGAGAAGCCGACTCATGTCTTATCCGACTTCATCGTTCTTGTTAATATGATCGACCGAAATTAGTCTTTACTTAATTGGACTTGATAACATGGCTTTAAGTGGTGCTGGCTCGGGCTCGACGCTCACCAGATGACCCAGAAGCATACTCGATTTTATATCTGCTGGGTAGCCTCCGGTCGGGGTGGTTAAGAAGCCGCAATTCGATCAATTCAGGATTCTATCTTTCAATATGACCGACAAAATCAAGATTTCTGTCGCGCTGTTGGATTTCTTAAACATGGCTGATAGACTCGGGGGTGGAAGAGTATCATCCCCGGTGGGGTGCCCGGACTTCAAACCCGGTGAAGTTTGTTAATGACAGGCTTGGTGGGTTCAACTCCTGCCTCTTCCGCCATATTTACAGCAAGACTAACAATTTCAGTTAGTTATCTCTTTTCTACACCGACTGACAGAGCCAAACATCCACCTTTTGCTACAGTCGGTGATACATTTTGAACTCAACTCCCTACCTAATTTGCCGTGATGGCATATACTATTTTAGAAAAGTTTGTCCCAAAGACCTGCTGCCTTTTTTAGGCCGCCAAGAAATTACCAAGTCTTTGCGGACAGCATCAAAACACTTAGCCAAACGGCTGGCCCTGACAATGGCAACAGACATAGAAAACCTATTCGAGCAGCTTCGGCAGGGACTCGGGTTGTTGAAACCCAAGCAAGTCGACCTGCTTGCCTCTCATTTTTACCAGCAGCAAATTCAGCCATTGGCCAAAGAAGCACTGGAAGATTTTGAAGACCGGACAGTGGAGCAGGAGGAATGGGAGGCTTTTCATGCCAGAACATTCCAACAAGAAGTAAAAAATGAGTTAAAACATAGTAGCTATGATGCTGTTCAGCCTGAAGTGGATCGGTTGATTGAAGTCAATGGTCTGCTAATTGAAAAGGGCAGTGCTGTATATAAGCAGGTTTGTCGCGCAATATTGATTGGTCTGGATCGCGTCTATGAGTCAGCTGAATTGATTGTAAAAGGAGATTTTGAAAATCCAGCGTTTAATTTTGAATCAGCAGATTCTAGAGTGGGAGAGATTGAAAGCCAGTCAGTTACTTTAAAGGGGGCCTCCGAAAAATATCTAAATGAATACAAACGAGAATGGTCTGATAAACATTACCATAGTCAAAAAGCGAAATTAGATCACTTCATGGCGTTTATGGGTAAGGGTGATTTCGCTAAAGCTGCGGCCTGCGGACTGGGTCAGGTATCGACTACCGATGCGAGGGAATACAAAGAACTCCTACAAAACACACCATCAAACGCCTTGAAGAAATATCCTGATTTATCGGTATTCGAAGTGCTTGATGCAGCCAGAGAAGCAGATGATTCCTTGTTGGGTACGACATCCATTAATAACTATATCCAATGTGTCAGCTCCCTGTATACATGGGCAGCGAGAGAGCTGGATTATCAAGGGAAAAATCATTTTAAAGGTCGAACCAGAAAGGTTTCAGGGAAGGGTAGAAGAGACGAAAGAAACCCTTTTAGTAGGGAACAACTATCCGCATTCTTCAAATCTCCTCTTTATATGGGTTGCCAAAGCTTAAGTAGGTGCCACGAATATGGTGGAAAATATTATAAAGATTCGGCTAAATACTGGGTTCCTCTTATTGGTTTCTACACCGGTATGCGGCTTCAGGAAATCCTTCAGCTCTATGTGGAAGATGTCTATCAGGCTAATGGACTATGGGTACTAGACCTAAACACGAACCATGAGGATAAAAAGTTAAAGACACACCAATCTAAACGTGTCATCCCCATCCACGGTGATCTGATTGAGGTTGGTTTGGTTGAGTTTAGAAACCGTCAGGAAGCAAAAGAGAGCCAACGCTTGTTCCCTGATGCAACGCTCTCCGGTGATGGCACTTATTCCAGTACCTTCTCCAAATGGTTTGGTCGCTATTTAAATAATATTGGTATTAAAACTTCTAAAACCAGTTTTCATTCCTTTCGCCATAACATCAAAGATTTTTTCAGGAGTGCGGGTGTTTCAGATGAATTGTCAGAACACTATTTAGGAAGACTGACGGAGAGATCGGGAGAAGCC
>CAJXIY010000100.1 GCA_913054495.1 uncultured Gammaproteobacteria bacterium
GGATATAGACATGGCCTGATTGTGCGCAAGGGGACTAGGCAACTCAACTTCGCTTAATTATGTGATAAACGACAAGTCAGTGATTTCAATGTGGTTTAAAACCATATGCTGCCGGATTTCACTAAAATGAGGCGTTGAACCTCTACCCTGATTTACTTGCAAATCAGGCCATATAGGAACTGCAAATCATTCGGAGAGGTTCGTGCTCTTGATCTTTATCGAATTGTAAGGACTGGCAGCGTCCACTAGATTGAGCTGCACACCTTCTGAATAAATCCCATAATCATAGTAATCTTGCCACCGGTGCGAAGCTGCGTCGGTGAATGGCGCAGGGACCTAATGCTGCCAGCGCCGCGAGATGCTTTTTGGTGGGATAGCCCTTGTGTTGAGCGAAGCCGTAGCCGGGATAGTCGGCTTCCAGTGCTGCCATTTCCCGATCGCGGGTCACCTTGGCCAGGACCGAGGCGGCGGCGATGGCGGCGATCAATGAGTCGCCTTTGACTATGGCCTTCGAGGCGTAGGGCCAGCGCGGGCAGCGATTGCCATCGACGTAGACAAATTCGGGTTGCAGGGTCAGGGCTTCTACCGCGCGCCACATCGCCAGCAAGCTCGCTTGCAGGATGTTGAGTTTGTCTATTTCGGCGACCGAGGCGCGAGCGACGGCATAAGCCAGGCTATTTTCCATGATCGCAGTGCAGCAGCGCTGCCGTTGGCCGTAGCTGAGCTTTTTTGAGTCGGCCAGCCCGGTGATGGGGATCTTCGGGTTTAAGATTACGGCGGCGGCAACCACATCTCCGGCCAAGGGCCCGCGCCCCACTTCGTCGGTGCCCGCGACGATGGCGGCGGTATTCCCCGAGTCCAGCCATTGAGTGTGCATCGGCAAGGGCTTAGCTCGCTCGTGCACTTGCGGGTAAATTCACGAGCTTGAGTATCGCCTCGGCGGCACGACTCGAAGCGTCCAATCGAATACTGCGATGGATGCGGTCAAATTCGCCCAAGAGGATGCCATGATCGGTCTGTCCCGCCATGAAGCTGACGATTTCATCTCGGACCCGGTCGACGCTTACCGCATGCTGAATAAATTCCGGCACCAGCTCTTTCCCAGCCAGTAAGTTTGGCAGGGCGATGTGCGGAATTTTCAGGATTCGCGAAGCGATGGCGTAAGTAAGTCCCCCTAATTTATAACAGACCAGCATGGGTCGACGCAGCAACATCGCCTCCAGCGTCGCCGTCCCCGACGCCAGCACCACAAAATCGGCGGCACTGATCGCCAGGTGGGAATCCTCCACCAGGGTGAATTGGTCTCCTGGAAACAGGCTGGCGGCACGCAACAGACCACTGATCTGGCTCTTCGCTGCGTCACTGGCACAGGGAATAATGAATCTCAGGCGTGGACAATGTTGTAAAGATTCTACCGCCGCGGCGAGGAACACAGGTCCCAGCCGCTTGATCTCTCCGCTGCGGGACCCGGGCATCAGGCAGACCACTTCATATTCATCCTTGAGATCGAGCCGTGCCCGAGACTGGGCTTTCTTGTTCTCGAAGCCGACGCTGTCGGCCAGCGGATGACCGACGCACTCAACGGCGATGTCATGCTCATCATAGATAGCGGTCTCGAAAGGAAAAAGAGTGAGCATGAGATCGACTGCCCGCTTGATCTTGTGAATCCGGTTTTTGCCGTAAGCCCACACGCTGGGACTCACATATTGTACGGTCTTAATGGAATTTTGGCGCAGAGGTTTTTCGAGACGCAGGTTAAAAGCCGGCGCGTCGATGCCGATAAATGCCAGCGGAGGATTGGAGATAAATTCGGCTTGCAGCCGCGCCTTGATTTTGAAAAGCTCGGGCAAACGCCCCAGGGGTTCCACAAAACCCATCACCGACAAGCGCTCCATCGGTGCCAGGGTCCGACAGCCGAGCTTGAGCATTTGCGGACCGGCGATACCGACAAACTCGGCGTTCGGATAGTGCCTGCGTAGCGCCTCGATGAGCCCGGCGCCCAGATTGTCGCCCGAACTCTCACCGGCGACGATGCCAAAACGTGGGTGTTTACTCATAGTGGCTTGGCGTTGACATGAGGGAACCTCAGATTATGCAAGCCTGATTACGCAGGCGTTCGGACGGCGATAGACATCGGTCGCCAGCGCTCATTCTCTACCGGCGCTGCCGATCGATGAACGCAGCCGGAATCCGTTATCGATGAATACCCTTCTCAGATGCTTCCAGAGAATCGATAAGCACCCCTAATGCCTCGCCGCCTGAGCTTATTGCCCTGATCTTCTCGATTGCTTCGCGCAGTTTCAGATTACGCTTGTACAGGATTTTGAACGCTTCCCGAATCGCCGCGATCGTGGCCTTGTCGAAGCCGCGCCGTTCGAGGCCAATGACATTAACACCTCGAATTTTGGCAGGGTTGCCGCTGAGTATCATGTAGGCAGGTATATCATTGGTGATATGGGCCATACCCCCAACCATGGCGTGGGCGCCAATTTTAAGGAATTGGTTGACGCCGACGTAACCGCCGAGGATAACCCAGTCTGCCACCTCAACATGGCCGGTGATGCCGACGTTATTCGCGAGTACGATGTTGTTACCAATCTGACAGTCATGGGCAACATGCACATAGGGCATCAGAAGATTATCGTTGCCGATGCGGGTTACTCCACCACCACCACCGGTGCCCCGATGTAGGGTTACACCCTCGCGAATGATATTGTTATCACCAATCTCCAGGTAAGTGTCTTCGCCTTCATATTTCCTGTCTGAGGGGTCTTCACCTATGGAACTGAATTGAAATATTCGGTTGTTGTTACCGATGCGGGTGTTCGAGCGGATGACCACGCTGGAGCCGACGTCGGTGCCGGCGCCGATACTGACATTGGGCCCGATAATACTCCATGGTCCAACGCTAACTCCTGCATCCAGTTCCGCTTTGGGGTCGATTCTGGCGCTGTCATCAATCGACATCCATCTGCCTCTCGGCGCACAAGATCGTCATCGTGCCTACCAGTTCATCACCAACTGACGCCCTGGTTGCAAATTTGTAGAGCCCGCGCCGGTTGGTAATAATTTCGGCCTCGAGTCGCAGTTGATCTCCGGGTACCACCGGGCGCCGCAGTCTCACATTGTCGGCGCCGACAAAGTAATACAGATAGCCGTCTTTCGGTTTCTTCTCCTGGCTCTTGAAACCAAGCACACCCGCAGCCTGAGCCAGTGCCTCGATGATCAACACGCCGGGCATTATGGGTTTACCGGGAAAATGGCCTTGGAAAAAAGGCTCATTGACCGTCACATTCTTGTAAGCAACGATGGACTTGCCCAGATCTAACTCCACCACCCTGTCCACCAGCAGAAAAGGGTAGCGCTGGGGCAGATATTCTTTTATTTCATTTACATCTAATATCATTGAGACCTTCTTCTATTCTGAACTACCAGATGACTTCTCTAATGCTTTTATTCTTTTCGCCATCGAATCCAACTGCTCGAATCTGACGATGCTGCGTTTCCATTCCGCGGTCTTCATCTGACCGGTGCCGGAGGAATACATCCCCGGCTCGGAAATAGTCCTGCTGATGAGGGTTCTTGCGCTCACCTGTACTCTATCGGCAATCGAGAGATGTCCGATAACACCGACGCCACCACCCAATACACAATATTTACCGACTATGGTGCTGCCGCCAAGACCGGAGCAACCGCAAATAACAGTATGCTCACCAATCCTGCAGTTGTGACCTATATGCACCATGTTGTCGAGCTTTACTCCGCGCTCTATGACAGTATCGTCCAGCGCACCTCGATCGATAGTCGAGCCGGCACCAATTTCCACATCATCCCCAATCACGATCCCACCCAGCTGGTGAAACTTGACGGACTTGCTGCCATCGAAGGCAAACCCGAACCCATCGGAGCCGATGACGGTGCCACTGTGAACAATTACACCGGATCCCATGCTCACCCCGTGGTAGATCTTAACGCCACTGTACAAGACGCAGGCTTTGCCAAGGGAGGAGTCCTCACCGATGTAGCATCCGGACCCGATTCTCACTCCGTCGGCGATGCTGACATTGGCATCGATCACCGCATAGGCGCCCACCGCGACATCGGCGCCCAGGCTGGCATCTGCGTGAATGACAGCAGTGGGGTGAATCGTCGCTGTAGAGGCGGCAGTGGGATCGAACAGGGCAGTGGCGTGGGCAAAGCTGACATAGGGCGCGGAAGAAACCAGTACATTGTGCGGGCAGCAGTCCGCATATTTATCCTCTACGATAATGGCGCTGGCCTTGCAGGAGGCAAGTTGATCGGTATAGGCGGGATTACTCAGGAAACTCAAGTCACCTGGGCCGGCACTGCCCAACGTTGCCAGCCCGGTAATTTCATGCTGGCTGTCACCAAGCAATTTTGCATGCAGAAGGTCTGCCAGCTCGCCAAGTGTATATTTTTTATTGTGTGCCACCTGACACTACCTTAATGCAGTGATTTCCGCTTACTATTGTCTCTGTGCACTCTCGTTTAATTTTGCTGTGACCTTGGCGGTAATGTCCAGGACCGGCGCATAGTAAGGCGCACTATCGACGTTCAGAATGAGATCGTATCCACCCTCGGCGACAACATCTGTCACCGCGGCAGCGAGTTCTTCCTGCATGCTTTGAAGAAATTCCTGGTTCTTCGCCTGCAAGGCTTGCTGCACCCTTTCCTGAATCAACTGAAGTTGTACCTGTAAGTCTTGGGCATTTGAGTTCATGCGCCTGATTTCTTCCTCAGACATAACCGCTTCGTTCTGCTGGTATTCTTCTTGCAGCGCACCAAGTTGCTCGGTGAGTTCCTGCGCTCTCTCTTCATCGATGCTAAATTCCTGCTCCAGTTCTTCCTGCACGACCTTGGCCGCATCGGAATTAAACAGCGCTTGCAGGGCGTTTAGAAGCCCGATCTTGGCATCCTGAGCGAAGGCGCCCTGGGATAACAGCAGCAGGCTCAGACAAGCGATTGCAATATAGGTTCTTTTCACGTGGTTTCTCCAGTTCAAGCAATGTTGCCGATCGATGTCAGCAAATAACACACCAAATAGTTTCAACAGCGAATACCGACTCGGCTAAAAACCCTGACCGATGGTAAAATCAAAGCTCTTGGTGTCATCCCCCTCTTTACCAAACGGCTTGGCTACATAAAAAGTCAGCGGGCCAAATGGTGACAGGTAGGTAACGCTAATTCCTACGGCGTATCTGAATTCGCCGAGGTCGAAATCGGTACAGTTCCCAAGCTCTGTCTGCCTTTTCGAACAGTTGGACGAAAATACGTTTCCGGCGTCAATAAAAAAAGCCGATCTCACTCGACTTGAATCTGGGACGAACGGTACGGGAAATAGCAGTTCCAGTGTCGCTGTGGCCAGTATATTACCACCAAAACTGTCATAATCCTTGTCCAGATAGAAATTTTGAACCGACAGACGCAAATCTTCGCCGGTATCCAGGTCGGTAAGGTTGGTCAAATATGCCGCGTCGTTATTGAAGCCAGCCGCCGATCCATCCTCTCGAGTGAGTATTTCACCGTCCTCATCCCGCAATAGCGTCACACCCCTTTCCAACAAATAGGCGGCACCGGGGGAACTTTGCGGTCCCAGGCTATTTTCCTCATAGCCACGGACCACACCCGCCGCACTCAATCCGCCGGCGAAGAAATTATTAAAGAAAGGCAACTCACCGGTGTCGCCATAGCCGATGCCATAGCCTAAGTTGGTGCGCAGACCCACGGTCCATGTGCGATCTCTGGTAATCGGCCAGTAAAACTGACCGTTGTAGCTAATCCTGACATATTCCAGGTCACTGCCTGGCAGGGTTATCTCCATGCCAAGATTATGCAAGAAACCATCATTTGCCAGCTGGCCTCGATTTAACGTGTTACGAAACCAGTTGCCGGTGATGGTGAAATTATCGAAAGTATCGCCAAATTTATCGACAAAGCCCTTGTTGGGATTTTGTTGAAGTTGCTCCGGCGTGAGTTCGGACACCGGACGAGTGACGGCGTCCGTAATCGGGCCGCCAAATACACTGCTATTGGCACGGGTAATGAGATATCGGTCCACACCTTCAAAAAACGTCGGGCTGGAGGCAATCTCCTGCACCGAACCCATACCGGCGCTTAATTCCGTGTGGGTATAGCCAATATCGAAGCCCAGCAGTTCGATTTCACTGAGTGGATAACTAAAGCGCAGTGAACCACCGAAGGAGGTGGTGTTGAAATTCGACACATTGAAAGGCGAATCAAATTTGCGCGCGAACACAGTAAAACCACGACTCACCCCGTCCAGCGTAAAATAGGGATCCAGGTATTGAAAGTTCAATCCCGACTGAAAGCGACTCTTGTTAACGCCGACAGAGACGGTGCGACCTGTGCCCAGAAAGTTTTGCGCCTGCAAGCTGGAACTGAGGAAGATATCACCACCCCCACCGGTGCCGAGCTGAAAACTAATGGCGCCAAAATTCTGCTCTAGCACCTCGTAGTTGACATCGATCTGATCTTCGGTGCCTGACACTTCTTCGGTCTCGACTTCTACCGTCTCGAAGTAACCGAGCCGTTCCAGCCTTACCTTGGATTGCTCAATTTGCAAACTGGAAGCAGGTGCACTCTCCAATTGCCGCATCTCCCGCCGCAGCACATCGTCGGCGGTAGAGATATTGCCAGTGAAATTAATTCGATTTACGTAGGTTCGATTACCGGGCTGGATAAAGAATGTGACGTCGACGGTTTGATCTTCCTCGTTCACCTCCGGCACACCGGTGGCCTCGGCGAAGGCATAGCCCAGATTTCCCAGGAACTGCACCATGATCTCCTCGGTGCCGGTAACCAGACCCTGGGAGTATATCTGCCCGGGCCTGACGAATACGGCTGCGCGCAACAGGGCCTCGGCATCGACCAGGTCCCCCGCCAGATCCACTTCATTGATGACGTACAAGTCCCCCTCGTTGACGTTGACCGTGATATAGACTTCCTTCCGGTCTGGCGTAATAGCGATGGGAGTGGAATCGATATTGAACTCCACGTAGCCGTTATCGAGATAGAAAGATTCGAGTCGTTCCAGGTCACCGGAGAACTGTTCCCTCGAATACCTGTCCTTCCTACTCATGATCAACCACCAGGGCTTGGTTCCCAATTCGAACAGGCCTAGCAAATCATCTTCCTCAAAAGCGGTGTTGCCGACGATGTTAATGTGACGAATTCTCGATTCTTCCCCCTCATTAATAGTCAGGCTGATTGCCACCCGGTTGCGGGGCAACTCTTCAATCTCAATCTCTACTGCGGCACCGTAACGACCTCGAGAAGAGTAGACATCCTGTATGCCCTGCCTGATGAGTTCTAAGGCGGCGCGGGTAAAAATCTGGCCCTCTGCGATATCGGCGCTGGCCATATTGTCGATGATGTCTTCGGTCTCGAGCACGCTGTTGCCTTCGATTTCGATCGAAGCGACCGAGGGTCTTTCCAGCACCGTAACGACGAGGATATTGCCTTCCCGGGCCACTTCGATTTCGTCAAAATACTCGGAACTCGCAAGCGCTCGAATAATTTCTGCCGGCGTCGTCACCCCCACCTCGTCACCGATGCCCACCGGTAGCAGGTTATAAATTATGCCGGGCGAGATACGCTGATAACCATCGACGATGATGTCGGCGATGATAAAATCCTGCGCCTCGAGGGAGTGGGAAAATCCGACAGCCAACAGCAAACAGCAAACTGTTTTTTTCATTTGTGATATTCTCAAATATTTATTTCGATCTTTTGGCGGCGGGTTTTTGGTTTAATATATAAGGTCGATTGGTTATTTTTTTAAAGTAATCGAACCACATCGTTGTAAACGGCCAGGACCATGATTCCTGATATCAGTAACAAGCCGAGCTGCAGGCCCCAGGCCTGAATTCGTTCAGGCACCGGGCGCCTGATCACGGCTTCGATTATGTAGTACATCAGGTGCCCTCCATCGAGGATCGGTATCGGCAACAAATTTAAGACTCCAAGCGAAATACTCAACAAGGCCAGAAACCCCAGGTAGACATCGATGCCGTAGGAAGCTGTCTGTCCCGCGATCTGTGCAATTGTTATTGGCCCGTTGATGTTCTTTACAGAAATCAAGCCGACAACCATTTTCTTCACCGACGCTAGAATAAAGACCGACTTATCCCAGGTCTCTTGCAGCGCCGGCTGAATCGCCGAGATCGGGTTATAAGTAACTTCCCGTAGCATCTCCGGCGGCACTAATTCAGAGAAACTGGTTTCCTGCACGTAGGCACCGATACTGCCAATCACGGCACCATCTTCCAGAGTCCTCGTCGCCGGCCGCAGCACGATCGCCGTCTCTATTCCTTCCCGTTGGACCACGGTGTCCAGTTCGAGTTCCGGGTTGGATCTAATAACTTCTACCCAATGCGTCCAGCCGCGGATGTCCCTGCCATTGACGGATAGGATTTCATCGCCTGCCAGCAGGCCACCGGATTCCGCGCGGCCCTCGGGGACAACGCCGGCGATGATCGCGGGAATTTCGATCTGCACAATGCCGAGGCTGAATACGGGGTTGGGTTCGGTTTCAGCACCCATCCAACTGATCACCGGGATGGAGACATCGCGCACGCGATTGGAGTCGACCGGATCGATGGTCAACACCAGATTTCCGGTCTCGCCCAGCCTCGCCAGTAACTGCATGGTGACCTGTTGCCAGATGATGGTTTCCTGACCATCGACGGCGAGGATTTCATCGCCGGTTCGCAGCCCGGCCACATAGGCTGGAGAATCTTCAACCACTCCGTTGATGACCGGGACGACGCCGCTAAGGCCAAAGCTAACGTTGATTATCCAGTACACGAATATAGCCAGAAGGAAATTCGCTGCTGGCCCCGCCGCGACGATCGCCATGCGTTGCCATAATGGTTTGTAAGCGAAGGAAAGATGTCGCTGGCTGATCGGCACATCGCCGACTGTACTCGAGGTATCCTCCTGGCCCAGCATTTTCACATAGCCACCGAGGGGAATCGGCGCGAGGACGTATTCCACGCCGTCCTTGCCTATCCAGGTTTTAGCCGCCTTGCCGAATCCGATCGAGAAGCGTAAAACCTTGACACCACAGCGTCTGGCGACCCAGAAGTGGCCAAATTCATGCACGGTCACCAAGATGCCCAGTGTGACCAGCAATGCCAGCACGCTTATAAAAAAGTTCATCACCATCGTTATCAACAGCTCAACCCTCGGCGAACCCGGATAGGGATCGAAAAAATCAACAGAAATCTTTTAATATCAGTTCATTAGCAATGTTTCTTGCATATTCATCTGTATCTCGAATGATAGCGAGGGTGGACGCCGCTTCACAAGGTATTTTCGTCATTACTGCCTCAATAATTAACGGGATTCGTGAAAAGCCGATTTTCTTCCCCAGAAATGCTGCCACTGCCACCTCATTGGCGGCATTGAGGACGATGGGCATGGTCCCCTGCTGCTGCGCGGCTTCCCTACCCAGACGCAGACAGGGAAATCGCTCCAATTCCGGTTGCAGGAACGTAAGCGGCTCGCTCGCGGTGAGATCGAGCAACCTTGCCCCCGATTCGATCCGCTGGGGCCAGGCCAGGCCATAGGCGATGGGAATCCGCATGTCGGGATTCGCCATCTGCGCCAGCACCGAACCATCGCGGTAGTAAACCATGGAGTGCACGATGCTCTGGGGATGAATAAGCACTTCCACCTGCGCCGGTTCCAGTGCAAACAGGTAGCAGGCCTCGATGACTTCCAGCCCCTTGTTCATCATGGTGGCGGAATCGACGGAAATTTTTTGCCCCATGCGCCATTTCGGATGTCGACATGCCTGCTCCGGAGTGATGTCGCCGAACTGCTCCGAAGGCAGGTCGAGGAAGGGTCCACCCGATGCGGTCAGGATGATCTTCTGGACATGGATGTTCTGCGAAGGATTCACCCCATTCTCGGTGCTGGGCAGGCATTGGTAGATCGCGTTGTGCTCGCTGTCTATAGGCAGAATGGCTGCGCCCGACTCGGCGGCGGCGGCCATGAACAGATCGCCGCTCATGACCAGAGACTCCTTGTTAGCGAGCAACACCCGCTTGCCACTTGTCACCGCCGCCAGGGTTGACTGCAAGCCTGCGGCGCCGACAATGGCAGCCATCACGGAGTCTACTTCCTCGGCACTGGCCACCTGGGCCAGGGCGTCCTCTGTCCTCAGTAACTCTGTGTCGCAATCGCTTTCCTGCAATAGCGCGGAAAAAAGATCCGCAGATTCAGGGTCTGTGACGACGGCAAAGCGAGGGGAAAACTCCCGGCACTGTGTCAGCAACAGATCGATATTACGGTGAGCTGTCAGGGCATAGACGCTATAGGCCGGGTGCGCCTCGATCACGGCGAGGGTGTTTTGACCGACGGAACCGGTCGAGCCGAGGATGGTTATCTTACGGGTCGCGGCCATCGGTTCAGCCGCTACCGTCAAAAACGAACATCACGAGCAAGGTATAGATCGGAGCCGCGGCCATCAATCCATCGACCCGATCCAGTAGCCCACCATGACCGGGCAAGATGCCGCCGCTGTCTTTCACATTTCGATTTCGCTTCAACATGCTCTCTAACAGGTCTCCGATAATGCTGAAAAAAGTCGTGAGCAGGGTCAGCATGAGCAGGGCGATAAATTGCCAAGGCTCCAGGATTTCTATGTACCTGTGCGCTGCCCAGCTCAAGCCGATTCCGACTAACAGGCACAGCCCGAGACCACCCCATACCCCTTCCCAGGACTTACTCGGGCTCAGCTCGGGAGCAAGCCGGCGGCGTCCGAAGCGGATGCCGACGAAATACCCGCCGACGTCGACGGCAGCAACGAGGATAATCAGGGCAATGACTAAAACACCGGAAGGCATCAGGTACTTTAATTGAATCACGGCAGCCCATACCGGAATCAGTGCAAACAGGCCCATGATCGCTATTTTCGACTGGTCGTTCCATGCCGTTTTATTGGTCGGATAAGTGATTAATATGATCAGGGAAAGCAACCAGAATAACGTGCCCAGACCCAATATTACGGCTAGCCGATATTGGTTAACTCCCAGAGCATCCCCGGAGATGTTCAGTGCCAAAAACAATCCCGCAAGCACCGTCGCGATCGCCGTCATATAGCCCGCCCTGGACAGTTGCTTGCCCAGGCCGGTGAGGCCACACCATTCCCAGGCTGCCAGCATCACGGTGACTGATACGAACAGTGCAAAGCCAAAAGAGGACAGCAAGGTGGTGGCGGCAATCAGGCATGCCAGCAGCACCACGGCGGTGACTATGCGCTGCTTAAGCACCGCCAGCGTCCTCGGCCACGTTGTCTGGTTCATGACCACCGTAACGACGCTGGCGGTTGATATAACTATCCAGTGCACGCTGAAATTCGATGTCGTTGAAATCGGGCCAATAACAGTCTGTGAAGTAGAGCTCGGTATAGGCAAATTGCCACAACAGGAAGTTGCTTACTCGGTGCTCGCCACCGGTGCGAATACACAAGTCGGGGTCCGGATACCCATCGGTACCCATATAGCCTTGCATTAATTCCAGATCGATTTCAGCACTGGCAAGCCTGCCCTGTTCGATGTCGCGGGCAATATTTTTAGCCGCGTTGGTGATATCCCAACGACCACCGTAATCGGCGGCCACGATGACGGTGGTACCGGTGTTATTCTTTGTTAGCTCCTCGACTTCGCCCATATTGGCCTGCAGTTTTTTCGAGAAGCCCGAGCGATTACCGATAAATCGCAGGCGCACATTATTTTTGTGTAACTGTCTTATTTCCTTGCGCTTTAGGACCGTGAGGAACAAGGCCATCAAGCCTTGTACCTCCTTGATGGGTCGCAGCCAATTTTCACTGCTGAAGGCGAACA